>DLAC01000037.1:0-32185 GCA_002493865.1 Caryophanales bacterium UBA7057 | reverse complement strand
TTATGGTAAAATTTAATCAAGGAGGAAGTATGAAGGAATATTATATTGACTTAGGTTCATCTACAATTAAAGTTTATGAATATGAAAATAATCTAAAGTTGTTAGAAGAACATTCTATTTACTTTAAAAATGGATTTGATAAAGAAAAGGGAATTAGTAAGGAGAACTTGGAAGAACTTACTTCTTATTTTTCTGAATTAAAGAAAAAATACCATTTCTTATATGAAAATACCCATATTTATGTAACTGGGATTTTCCGTGAACTAAACTATAAAAGAAAAGTGGAACTGGTAAAGTTATTTAATGACAAATTTGATTTATATTTTAATATTATTAGTCATGGAATTGAAAACTATTACTTAGCGAGTGCAATGCAGAATGATTATAATGGAAAGAAAGTATTAATTATCAACATGGGTGGTAAAACAACAGAACTTGTTACCTTTGTCGGTTCCAAAGTTGTGGAGACGAAAAATTTAAAGATTGGAGTTGCCGACTTATTAAATAATTTTGAAGAGGTAAACTTACCAAAAAGTAAAAATACAGTAGAAGAAATGGATTCTTTTGTGGAAGAAAGACTCTCTGATTTAGAATTAGATCAAGATTATGATTGTGCAATTTTTACTGGAGGAGAAGAGCGCTTTGAACTATTAACTAATTTTAATTTAGTTCCGAATACTTTATTTGATGACGGTGTTCATCAATATATGGTTTCTTTAGAAGATTATATTGCAGGAACAAAACGGGTATTTTATGATATTACTATGGAAGAACTTTATCAATTGATGCCGCAAAACCCAAAATGGATGGATGGGGCAAGAGCAGGGGCAATTATTCCACTAACTTTATTTAAAAAGGGGAATATTCCTTGGATTATTCCATCTGATTTGAACTTAATTCATGGCGTAATTAATGATATAAAATAGGTGTTTACTGGGGGTGTTTGATTGAAAAAGAATGTATATGCAATTATTGATGGTCAGGCTGGGAGTTGTGGAAAAGGAAAAGTCATTGGTCAATTTGCAATCCAAGAAGACGTAGATGTAGCGGTATCAAATTGTATGCCAAATGCTGGTCATACATTTGAATTAAATGGAGTAAGAAGACTATTTCGTAATATTCCAGTTTCTGCAGTCAATCCAAGAACGAAACTTTTTATTGGACAAGGCTCTGTAATTGATATGAACGTTTTAGAACAAGAGTATGAGGCAAATAAAGATATTTTAGAGGGAAGAGAAATTATCGTACATCCCCTCGTGCCATTAATTGAACCAAGACACATCGAAGAAGAAAAGAGAAGAATTCAAACAGGTTCCACTTTTAAGGGATGCGCTCCTTGTATGGCGGAAAAAATTATGAGAGATCCGAATTTAAAATTTTTTAAAGGGTATAAAAATATCAAGGCAGATCCTAATTATCATCGAACATTTCATGATGCATTAAATAATGCTGAAAAGGTTTTGGTGGAAGGCTCTCAAGGATGTGATTTATCTTTAAATAACATCAATACGCATCCAAATGTGACTTCAAGAACGGTTTCATTCAATCAAATGTTATCTGATAGTAAAATACCCTCTAGTAGATTGAAAAAGAAAATTATGGTGATTCGACCTTTTCCAATTCGAATTAGTAATGAAGCCTATAATGGTTCTTATATTTACAGTGGAGATTATGGAAATTCAAAAGAATTTAGTTGGGATCAAGTAAACGTAGGTGCTTCTTTAGGAATTCCTCCTATTTGTGTAGATTCAGATTTGATAGAAGAATTTCGAGAAGAAGCACCTAAATTAAATGAACTTACGAGCGTTACCAAAAAACAAAGAAGAATTTTTGATATTGATTTAAAACTATTAAAAGAAAATATTGAGGATAATGATCCCAATGAACTATACTTGAACTTTTTTGAGTACCTAGATTATACCTTACATGGTGTTTCTGGAAAATATTCTGGATGTTCGGATGAAGATATCTATTTAAATAAATATCTAAGAACTTATCTAGATTGGTTAGAAGGTGAACTTAATGTACCCATTACTATGCTCAGAACGGGTGCTGATTTCACACATTATATTGATCGGAGACCCTATGTGAAAAGTTTAAAAAAGATTCATATAAATAAATAAAAAAGCATTGAAAAAATAAAAAGAAATCTATATAATAAGTATTGTTAATGATATTCATATCATCAATAAATAAAAAAGGAAAGAGGTAATATTATGGATTTTGAAAAATTAAAAGGTTCTGAAACAGAACAAAATTTAATGACTGCTTTTGCAGGAGAAAGCCAAGCAAGAAATAAATATACTTATTTTGCATCTCAGGCAAAGAAAGATGGATATGAGCAAGTGGCTGCTATTTTTGAAGAAACTGCCAATAATGAAAAAGAACATGCAAAATTATGGTTTAAGTATTTAAATGGTGGAAAAGTTCCTACAACTGAAGAAAACCTAAAAGCTGCTGCTGAAGGGGAAAACTACGAATGGACGGATATGTATAAGAATTTTGCGGAAACAGCTAAAAAAGAAGGCTTCAATGAACTTGCTTATTTATTTGAGGCTGTTGGTAAGATTGAAAAAGAACATGAAGAAAGATACTTAAGATTATTACAAAATATAAAGGACGACAGAGTATTCCATAAAGATGGAGAGAAAATGTGGATTTGTAGAAACTGTGGTCATGTTTATATTGGAAAAGATGCACTCGATGTATGTCCAGTATGTAAGCATCCACAAAGTTTCATGGAAGTAAAAGCAGATAACTATATGTAAAAAGTGAAATCTAGACAGAAATGTTTAGATTTTTTTTGGAAATTTTTCCCAGAAGAAGAAAAATAGGAACTCCTCTAAAACACAGTAAAAATAAGAAAAAACGGTCTAATTTTTTCTCATTTTCATACGATATATTAGGTAGTTAGACCCTGAAAAGTTTACAAATCGGACAAAGTTTGATATAATGAATATGTTCGAAAGAGAGGAATTATGAAAAAAATTTGTAATTATACTTTCAGAGCAGTATGTATCTATGTTGTAATATTTTTTACTTTTGTATATGTAACAACAGGATTTCACATTCAAAACGTAAATAAAAATGTTTTGGATGCAAATATTACAAAAGAGCTAAATAGTATATTAGTCTCATCAAAAAAAGAACAGTATGAATATTTATCGAAGGATAAATCATCTGAAACAGTATTAGAAGCAGAGACAGAAAAAGAAGAGGAGGAAAAATTAAATAATACTGATGAGATAGAACCAGTAGTAACTCCTGAGGTAATGATAGAGCCAGAAATAGAAGAAACATTGGAACCAGAGCCAACACCAGAACCAAAAGTGGAGGAACCACAATATACATATACTCAAACAATAGATACAACCAATTCACCTGTGATTGCAACTACGAGTGGAAATATCAGTCACTATGGTCATGATTGCCGTGGATGTACGTCTGGAAAAACAGCAACAGGATATGATATTAGTGATGGACGCATTTACTATTCGGATTCTACTTATGGAGATGTTCGAATTGTCGCTGCAGGGGGAGAATATCCGTTTGGAACAATTTTAAGACTATCTAGTTCTTCCATGTCACCAACGATTGCGATTGTGTTAGATCGTGGGAGCGCCATTGGAAATGGAAAAAAATATGTCTTGGATTTATTAGCTGAAAGTGAAGCTGCTGCAAATCAAGCAGGAGTCAAATATAATATGACTATTGAAGTCTTAAGAATGGGATATTAGTCCCATTCTTTTTTTCTTTTTTTAGAGAACTTTAGGTTTAAAAAACAGCACTTTCATTGACAAATAAATTGGGAAAAGAGTATAATGATTATAGCATAGGATAGGAGTGAAGCCAAATGAAAAAGACAAAAAATCAGGCTATAATTATTTCTATAATTTTTTTCAGTGCCATATTATTTGGAATTATTTTTCTTTTCAACTCTTATGCATTAACAGAACCAATTGCATCCATTTCTTTTGATTCAGAGAAATTGGATTATAGTACAAAGACGCCAGGAAGTATTCATGTGGATAAAAGTGCACAATGGGTGGATACCAATCGGGCACGAATTACATTTGATGTCGATACTGTTCGAAAAACGAGAGTTCCTTATACAGATGTCATTTTAGTTTTAGATACTTCAAGCTCAATGAACGGAAATGCCTTTAATCGGATGAAGGAAGAAACACTTCACTTATTAGATGACTTACTAGTAGAATCTAATAATCATGTCGCTTTAATTAGCTTTGCAGCTACTTCACAACTACTTTCTGAATTTACAAATGATAAGGATACATTATCTCAACAAATTAATTCTTTAACTATCGAAAATGATACAAATTATTATCAAGCCCTAATAAATGTAGATAGTGTTTTAGAAAATTATGAAAAAAAAGATGATACTGAATGCATTGTGTTGTTTTTAACAGATGGGTCTCCATCGAGAGATGTTCCAAATGAGGTAGCTCAATATGACTACTTGAAAGATAAATATTCGTACTTGATAATGAATGCTGTTCAATATGAAATGGGAGATGTCATTTTTGATTCAGTAAAAAGGGTGAGCGATTATCAATATATTGCGGGTAGAGAAACCTTATATGAGATATTAGTAGAAGCATCTGCCATTTCAGTACCCTATGATAAATTTATACTAACGGATACGATTGATTCTAATTACTTTGAAATTACCTCTATTGATCGTATTCATCCTTCTATAGGAACTGTAGAGTTAATAGAAGAAGAGGGAGTTCAAAAGATCCGTTGGACCATTGAAAAGCTCCTTTCTGGGAAAAAGCCAACTTTAACGATTGATATTGAGTTAAAAAATGAATCTAAAAATCAAGATGGTATATATCCTACGAACCAAGAAGAAAGTTTAGTTTATCAGATGGAAGATACTGAAGAAATGATAACAAGTAAAAAAACACCAAAACTTCAAAGCTTTTATGAAGTGAAATATGAAGGTAATTTTCCGGCAGGATGTACAACTAATAATGTCCCAGAGGCCACTCGCCAATTAGTAAAGGATTCCGTGACAATTAGTAATTTAACACCGAGCTGTAAAGGATATGAATTTACGGGATGGAAAATAGCTACGAAAGACACTTATCAATTAAGTGATACTTTCTTTGAAATGCCAGAGCATGATGTTTTGTTACGTGCAGAGTGGAGTAAATTAACAGTTGCAAAGAGTATGGATGGAGATGTTTATGTTGTATTACCACAAGTATTGCAATCCATCGATTTCAATTATAAGAAAGAATTATGGCAATATAAGGATTCTATTACAAGAGTAGTGTTTAGTGATACCATGATTGAACCTGCAAATACTCAAGAAACATGGGATATTTCAGATGCAAAAGATGGAAGCGTTCTTGGAAGAATTGCTTTAAACGATGGAAGTACTGATACCTATACGGCCTATATTCAAGGAGACGGTAAAGTTATTGCCAACAAAAACAGTAGATATTTATTTTCTGGCTTTACAAAACTAGAAACAATTGAAGGATTAGAATATTTTGATACTTCTAATTCGATCAATATGAGGAGTATGTTTGCAGATTGTAAGGCCCTTACAAGTTTAGATTTAAGTAGTTTTGATACATCTAATGTTGTTAACATGAATACGATGTTTGATAATTGTAATGCCTTAACTAGTTTAAATCTAAGTAGCTTCAATACGGAAAAAGTAAATGATATGTCCTTTATGTTTGAAAATTGTCGTAGTTTAACGAACTTGGATTTAAGTAATTTCTCCACTGAGAAAGTTACAGATATGCGTAATATGTTTAGCGGTTGTAATGCCCTTCAAAGTATCACTATAAATACGAGTAACTTTCAAACGAAAAATGTTACAGATTTGTCTTACCTATTTCATAATTGTAGCAGTTTAATTGCGGTAGATGTCAGCGGTTTTGATACTTCAAATGCAACGTCAATGAGAAGTATGTTTGAAGGATGCAGCACTTTAACGAGTTTAAATTTAAGTCATTTTGATACTTCTAAAGTGACGGAAATGGGTTATATGTTTACTAGATGTAATGCTTTATCAGACCTAGATATTAGTAATTTTAATACATCGAATGTTACAAATATGTGGTATATGTTTAGTGATTGTTCCGCTTTAACTGGTTTAGATTTAAAACACTTTGATACTTCTAGTGTAAAAAATATGAGAAACATGTTTAGTGGGTGTACACATTTATCGACGTTAGATGTTAGTAACTTTCAAACAGAAAATGTGGAAGATATGTCTTTTATGTTCTATGATTGCAATAAACTAACAAATTTAGATATCAGTGGTTTCCATACTCCAAAAGTAACGACAATGAGGGCAATGTTCCAAAAATGTAGTGGACTGACGACTTTAGATTTCAGTAGATTTGATACTTCAAATGTTACGGATATGTCTTTGATGTTCAGTGATTGCACGGCTTTAACTACCTTAGACCTAAGTAACTTTGCAGTTCCTAAGGCCCTAGATTTAAGTTATATGTTTAATAAATGTACTGCATTAACGGAGGTAAAATTTGATTCCTTTAATTCATCACAAGCACAAAATATGGAATTCATGTTCGCACATTGTGGTTTGTTAGCTAGTCTAGATTTAAATAGTTTTATTACAGAAGAAGTTACGAATATGAGTTTTATGTTCTATGATTGTAATACGTTAGCAACTTTAAATATTAGTAGTTTCCATACTCCAAAAGTAACAACTATGAAATCTATGTTTCAAGGATGTAATGCGATTACTAGTCTAGATGTAACTCATTTTGATACATCAAATGTAACAGACATGGCAAATATGTTCTATCACTGTGATGTTTTGGCAAATATGGATGTAAGTGGATTTAGTTTTGAAAAAGCAACGGATGTAACTTTCATGTTTTATAGAAATGGACCTTTATCAACAACAATTAATATGAATGGTACAAATATAACAGCATATTCATCAATGTTTAGCCGAGCAGCAAATGATGGAACGGCGCAAATTACAGTAAACTATACTCAAGAAAATTCTGATTTAGTAGACTTAATGATTGCAACAAAATCATCGGCTTCTAATGTAGTGAAAGGTACGTTAATATCTTAATTTATAATATAAGAAGGACCATCTTGGTTCTTCTTTCTATTTTTACTTCATATAAAATTAACATTCGACATGAATTTGTTTTAAAAAATTTGAGTAGCATGATATAATAAAATAGAAGGTGAGGACAATGAAAAAGAAACATACAAATAGAGAACTCACAATTATTCTTTGTGGGGCACTGCTATTAACTGTTAGTTTTTTTAGTAGTAGTTATGCTTTAAATAATGCTGTATCACCAACTGCAGAGTTCAATTACTTTAGTACGGATAATTTAGAATTAAGCTATGTGGACCACGGAATGGGAAATGGAGATGTTTTATCCTTAGTAGGAGACTCTCCTAGCACGGATGCTGAGGGTGGTTCTAAATCCGGATATCGTTTTAGCGTAACCAATATCTCAAATGGATCCTATAAATATAGAATCCGGCTCGTTGAAGATGTTGCAATGGTAGATGAGGATGACTGTTTAAATCGACAACTCTATTCAGATTACATTCGCTTTCAATTTGATAATTTTCCTCCGAAGAGTTTAAAAGAAGTAGAAAGTAATGGATACGTCTTATACGAGAGCTCTGAAACTATATTACCAGGAAATAGTGAAATTCATGAACTTAGAATTTGGTTAGGAGAGAATGCGCCTATAGATATTGAGGAACACTATCATGGAAAAATCGTACTAGAAGAAGTAGTAAACGACTATCAAGCTTACTTAGAGGGGCAAGAGATTCGTATTGGAGAGAAAGAGTATATCGTGTTAGAAGATAGTGATTCTAGTAATGCTTATGTAAAACTTTTATTAAACTCATCTTTTCCAACGTTAAATGTAAAATGCAAAGAACTAGAGAATTGTCTTTTAGTCCCTAGAAAAGGACTTGCTTCTATCATGGATCAATATCGAGGAGATTTACAAGAGGATTTGGGACAAATATTTGATTTAAATGTTGTTAGAGTTCGATTACTAGATATGAATGAGTATAAAGAATATATTTCTAAAATCCCATCTTTAAGAGAAGAACCTTTATTACTTTATTCCTTAGAAGAAGGACGACCAAAAGTTACCAATATCAATTTAGAAAGTAACTTAGCTTCTACTCAAAGTCGAATTCAACCAGTTGTTTTTATTCATAAACACTTATTAGAGACAGATGAGGAAGAAGAAAAGTAAAATACCAGTAAAGTTTAGTCAATACACTAAACTTTTTTTTCTTTCTTTGTTAAAATGATAAATAAAGGAGTGTAACATGAATCAGAATATTATATTAGAAATTAGTAATCATTTAAATATAAAGAAAAATCAAGTAGAGACGGTATTACAACTACTGAGTGAGGGGAATACAATTCCATTTATTGCAAGATATAGAAAGGAAGCAACAGGAGCATTAGATGAAGAGATTATTCGTAGTATTAATGAAGTCTATGAGTATCAGGTGAATCTTTTAAAAAGAAAAGAAGATGTAATTCGTTTAATTGATGAAAAAGGGCTTCTAACAGAAGAATTAAAAACGTCAATTATGGCCTGCGAAAAGTTAGTAGAAGTAGAAGATTTGTATCGACCATATAAAGAAAAGAAAAAGACAAAAGCAACAGAAGCGATAAAAAACGGATTAGAGCCTCTTGCCAAAATGATGATGTCATTCCCAACAACGGGAAGTCTAAAGGAAATGGCTAGTAAGTATGTAAATGATGTTGTGAAAAGTGAGAGTGAAGCAATTGAAGGGGCGAAATACATTATTGCAGAATGGATTAGTGATAATGCCTTTTATAGAAAGGCTTTAAGAAAATATCTCTATTTAAATGGAACTTTGGTATCTAAAAAGAAGAAAAATGCAGAAGATGAAAAGAAAATCTATGAAATGTATTACGATTATTCAGAAGCAGTAAAAAGGGTAAAACCCCATCGAATTTTAGCAACCAATCGTGGAGAAAAAGAAGGTGTTCTTAGTGTAAGTATTGATATTAACGATGAGGAACTCCTCACTTACCTAGAGTCTAAGATTATAAAGAATAAAAACTCTTTTGTAGTAGATGAAATAAAAAATGCCATTAAAGATAGTTATAAGCGTTTAATTTTTCCAAGTATTGAAAGAGAAATTCGATCAGAATTAAAAGAAACAGGAGAAGAAGTTGCCATAGAGAACTTTTCAAAGAATGTAGAGAGTTTACTTTTAACACCGCCAATTAAGGAAAAAGTGGTTTTAGGATATGATCCGGCTTTTCGAACTGGTTGTAAACTCGCAGTACTGGATCCAACTGGAAAAGTATTAGACATTCAAGTAATTTATCCGACAGAACCACATAACAAAATTGAAGAAAGTAAAAAAATCGTCTTAGATTTAATTGATAAGTACAAAATAGATGTCATTGCCATTGGGAATGGAACTGCTTCTCGTGAGAGTGAGGCATTTATTGCTGATACGATCAAAGATGCTAAAAGAAAAGTAGAATACATCATCGTTAGTGAGGCGGGAGCATCTGTCTATTCAGCAAGTCCTCTCGCAATTAAAGAGTTCCCAGACTTAACCGTTGAAAAAAGAAGTGCAATCTCAATTGGTAGGAGACTTCAAGATGCTTTATCAGAACTTGTTAAAATTGATCCAAAAAGTATTGGGGTTGGTCTTTATCAACATGATGTCCAAGGAAAGAGATTAGATGATTCTCTAAACTTTGTGGTTACCAAAGTTGTAAACCAAGTAGGGGTAAATATTAATACGGCTTCCCCTTCTTTATTACAATATGTATCAGGTCTTACAAAAAAAGCAATTGATACCATCATCGAGTATCGTGATCAGCATGGAAAAATTACTTCTCGTAATGAATTAAAGAAAATGAAGGGAATTAGTGATAAAGTTTATGAACAGTCCGTTGGATTTATGAGAATTATGGATGGGGAAAATCCTCTAGATAAAACATCGATTCATCCAGAAAGTTATCCACAAACGGAAGAGTTATTAAAATCTATTGGATGTAGTAAGGAAGATATCGGAACTTCTAAATTACGGGAATGTCTAAGTAATTATAAGATTGAAAATACGACACTAGAAATTGATCAATATACCTTACAAGATATTATAGATTCTCTGATGAAGCCAAATCGGGATCCTAGAGATGAAATGCCAAAACCAATTTTAAAATCAGATGTACTACATATTGAGGATTTACATATCGGGGATCATCTTCAAGGAACAGTTCGAAATGTGGTAGATTTTGGATTGTTTATCGATATTGGTCTTCATAATGATGGGCTTGCACACATTTCGAAATTAACCAATCAGTATATCAAGCATCCATCTGAAATGTTTAGTGTAGGAGATATTGTTGACTGTTATGTCGTTGATATTAAGAAAGATCAGGAAAAAGTTTCACTTAGTTTATTAGAAAATAAATAGGAGTCTGTGAAATGGAAGAAAGTAAAAACTTAAGACTAGAATCAAAGAAAAAGGAACTAGAAGAATTACAAAAAGAATTAGATCTTTTAATTGATAAAGAAAGACGAGTATATGATAGAAATGAAGAAAGAGAGATTTCTCATAAAATTAATCAAGTCTTCTGTGAAATAGATAGAGTTCGTAGTGAGATTCATCTGCTTGAAAATAACCCAGTTGCATCGAATGAAACAATAGATATATATTTAGAAGAAGGAAGTATAGAAGAAGAAAGTGCTTACTTTGGAATTTATCTTCATGGAACTTCTACAAGGATTGGGCGTGTTTCTTTAAGAAGCGATTTTTATAGATCCCTAGGTAATATAGGATATGGGTTAGATGAGGAATACCGAGGACATCGTTTTATGCTTCAGAGTTTAGAACTTTTAAAAGAAACAATGATTCGAATGAAAATATATAAGCCGGTGATTACGGTTGAACCAAATAATGAACCATCCATTCACACAATCCAAAACTTTGGAGGTGTCCTAATTCAGCCACATGATGGTAAAAAGATATGGTATGATACTTATGAAGTAGATTTAATGGCTGATGAGACTCCAAAAAAGAAATAGATTAAAAAAATGATACGTGATTACAGAAAAGAGATTTTGGCAATTGTCAAAGAGTGTCTTTTCTTTTTTTATGAGTGTAAATCGAACAAGAAAAAAATCAAAAAAATTGAAAAAATGAAAAACTTGAAAATTGCATTTTTTGAAAAAAGTAAGATTTTTTGAAAAGTCAAGTAAAAAATGAAAAAAGTTTTTTATCCTTGCATTTTAAGGAATTTATAATAAAAAAATCAAAAAATAAGAAAAATCAAAAAAATCAAAAAAATTAAAATTTGAAAAAATAGTAAATGTCAAATTTTAAAAAAAACAGAAAAAATATTGACCGAAAAGTTAAAAAGATAATACAATGAATCTAACAACAAGTAAAGTAGTGGAGGAGTAGATTAGAATATGACAGATACAGTAAATAAACTAGAAGAATTAGTAGTAGTCAAAAGAAACGGAAAAAAAGTAAGTTTCGATAAGGCAAAGATTGCACTTGCAGTCAAAAAGGGATTTGATAGTGTTTCTGGAAATTTGGACGATGAAGAGGAACATGAATCAATTTATACAGAGAAAGATATTCAAAAGATATGCCATGCAGTGGTAAGTAAAATCGAAAAAGAGTATGTTCCTTTAGGAAAAATCAAGATTGAAGAAATTCAAGATATGATTGAAGAGGAACTAGAAAAGAAAGGATATCAAGATGTATATCAATCTTTCTCAAGTTACCGTGAGAGAAGAAATCAATCTAGAAAATCATTCTTCGATGATAAAAAGACGCATAAGTTTTTAAAATCACTAGAAAATCTTGGATTAAAATCAGCAAATGAAGAGGACGCCAAAAGAGAAAATGCCAACATTGATGGAAATTCTCCAATGGGAACGATGCTTCAATATGGTGCGACTGTTTCTAAAGAGTTTGCGAAAGCTTATCTCATGAAGCCTGAATATGCAGAGGCACATGATAATGGTACAATTCATATTCATGACATGGATTTCTTCGCGATGGGAACTACCACTTGCTGTCAAATTGATTTATCTAGACTATTTAGAAATGGATTTGATACAGGGCATGGATATGTTCGCCCACCACAAGATATATCTACTTATGGTTCCTTAGCAGCCATCGTAATTCAAGCAAACCAAAATGATCAACATGGAGGTCAAGCAATTCCAGCATTAGATTATTACATGGCTCCGGGAGTATTAAAGACATTTAAGAGGCAATTCAAACAGACAATTTATGATTACATTGATCTAATGGGATTTTGTCCATTTGTCAATATGGATCGTTTGGCTAAAGAAATTGATAAGTTAGATAGTATTGAATTTGACGTTACAGAATTTTATAGTTTTGCGAAAGAATCTAAAGCGGTTCAAGAGATACTAAATAAGAGCTATGAAAAGGCATTAGAAAAAACAGAAAGAGCAACCTATCAAACGATGGAAGCATTTATTCATAATTTAAATACCATGCATTCAAGAGCAGGAGCACAGGTTCCGTTCTCATCTGTAAACTTTGGAACAGATACAACTCCAGAAGGAAGAATGATTATCAAAAACTTCTTACTAGCAGAAGATGAAGGATTAGGAAAAGGTGAAACTCCAATTTTCCCAGTTTCTATCTTTAAGGTCAAAGAAGGAATCAATTATAATAAAGAAGATAAGAATTATGACTTGTTTAAACTCGCTTGTAAAGTATCCGCAAAGAGATTATTCCCAAATTTCTCTTTTATAGATGCACCGTTTAATATTCAATACTATCATGAAGGAGACCCTAACACAGAAATTTCCTATATGGGATGTAGAACGAGAGTCATCGGAGACGTGACGGATCCTAATCATGAAGTTGTAACAGGACGTGGTAATCTATCATGGACAACGATTAATTTACCTCGTTTGGGAATCAAATATGGAATTGCTTTAAAAGAAAGAGAAAAAGCAGATATGAAAGGCTTCTATCGTGAATTAGAAGAACTCATGGATATGGTTAGGGATCAATTGCTAGAAAGATTTGAAGTTCAATGTAATAAACACTGTTATAATTTTCCATTCTTATTAGGACAAGGTGTTTGGACGAATGGTGAAAAATTAAAACCAACGGACAGATTAAGAAAAGTATGGAAGCATGGTTCTTTATCCATTGGATTTATTGGACTGGCAGAGTGCTTAAAGGCATTAACTGGAAAGCATCATGGGGAAAGTGAAGAGAGCCAAAAGCTTGGATTAGAAATTGTTAAATTTATGCGTAAGAAATGTGATGAATATGCAGAAAAATATAATCTAAACTTTGCTTGTCTTGCAACACCAGCAGAAGGATTATCTGGTAGATTTACAGGAATTGATAAAGCCATTTATGGAAAAATTAAGGGAGTTACAGATCGTGAGTATTATACAAACTCATTCCATATCCCAGTATATTACAATATTAGTATTACAAGTAAAATTGAACATGAGGCTCCATATCATGCATTAACGAATGGTGGACATATTTCTTATATTGAATTAGATGGGGATGCAGTTCAAAATGTAGATGCATTTGAAAAAATTATTCGTATCATGAAAGAATCAGGAATTGGTTATGGAGCAGTCAACCATCCAGTAGATAGAGATCCAGTTTGTGGATATGTCGGAGTCATTAACGACGTATGTCCAGGATGCGGAAGACATGAATTTGAAGGTGTTCCTGTGGAAAGACTTACAGGAGAAGATTGTAGTTGTGGTAGATAACCATAAAAATAAAATAAATAAAAAAGAAAAGGAGTGTTAAAAATGGAAAAAGTAGTAGGAGAAGGAAAAGGATTCGAAAGAATTAGAAGGGTAACTGGTTATTTAGCTGGTGACGTTTCTAGATTCAACAACGGAAAAAGAGCAGAAGAAAGAGATCGTGTAAAACATAGTGGATTGAAAGATATCTGCAAAGATACTAAAAAAGAAGTAATGTAGTATGAATATTCGACTCGCAGCGGATTTACAAGAAGACAGTATTGTCGATGGAGAGGGAATCAGAACTGTTCTTTGGACACAAGGATGCCCTCACCATTGTCCTGGTTGTCATAATCCACAAACACACGATTTTAATGAAGGAATTCTAGTAGATGTTGAAGACGTGAAGGATGCCATTGATGAATTAAAAGGACAAGATGGACTCACATTTTCTGGGGGAGATCCATTTATGCAACCAAAAGAATGCGCAGAAATTGCTCGTTTTGCACGTGAAGTAGGACTTAATATTTGGTGTTATACTGGATATACATTTGAACAATTACTAGCACTTTCTAAAAAGAAACCAGAAATCATGGAATTTTTAAAGGAAATTGATATCTTAGTAGATGGTAGATTCATATTAGAAAAGAAAAGTTACAGTGCCTTATTTAGAGGAAGTACCAATCAAAGACTTATTGATGTCAAAAAGAGCCTAGAAGAAGGAACTGTTATTTTAAAACAGGAAGAGGAAGAAGTTTCGTTTTCATTTATTTCTAGAAAAAAGCAAGGATTATATGTATAATAAGAAGTGAAATACTTCTTTTTTCTTTGGAGGAATGAATATGAAAGAGACAATCGTTATGGATGGAAAAAAGGTACGGGATACCTTACTACCAGAATTAAGGGAAAAGTATAATCAGTTAGGAGAAACATTAAAACTTGTAGTCATTCAAATTGGAAATTTCAAAGAAAATGAACTATACGTGAGACAAAAACGAAGAATGGCGGAAGAATTAGGTGTCTCTTTTCTAGAAATCACCTTTTCTTCTTCTGACACTAAGAAAACCATTTTAGAAAAGATTCACGAATTAAATATAGATCCTACAGTTCATGGAATTATGATTCAAAGTCCAGTTCCTACTTCTTTTTCTTTTTTAGAACTAGTCGACCAAATTGATCCAAAGAAGGACGTCGATTGCCTAACGACTAAAAATCAGGAAGTACTATTTAAAGATTTTAAAATTGTTCCCGCAACAGTTCAAGGAATTTTATTTCTTCTAGACTTTTATCGGGTTGCACCTAAAAATAAAAAAATTGTGATTCTAGGAAAAAGTAGATTGGTTGGGACACCTCTTTCAATATTATTGAAAAAGACAAATGAGGTAGTGCTTTGTGACTCTAAAACAGAAAATACGTTAGAATTATTGAAAGAAGCAGATTACATATTTATTGCAATCGGAAAACCAGGTTGGTTAAAAAGAAATATGACAAAAGAAGAAGCAGTCGTTGTTGATATTGGCACGACAATTTCGGATCATCAGTTGTTTGGTGACTGTGATTTTAAAAATTTACTGGGATACGTTCATGCAATCACTCCAGTTCCTGGTGGTGTTGGACCTTTAACGGTTCTTTCCCTTTATGCAAACTTAATAAATCTTTATCATGGAAAACAAAAATTTAGATAAGCAAAATCTTGTTCTTTTTATTGATTTTTGGTATAATAAGCGCATTTAGGGGGAAGAGTCATGAAACAGTTAACTTTTGATGAGAAAATCAAAGAATACCAAGGATGGGTATTAGAAAATAAAAAAACACCTCCAAAGAGTGCAAATATTAAATTTTCGGATGGTGGAGATATGCGTTCCTGGGCACACAATTGGCGACGTTACGTTAGAGATTTTATCAAAGAATATCCAGAAGAACCATTGCCTGAAAAGTATCAGAAAATTCAATCTATGTGTGAGTTTATTGAATCTTCTTTTGATGGGAAACTTCAATTATCCGCTAACAGACCAGATATGGAAGTAAGAATTAATGAGTATATAGAGATTACTAGAAAGCTAGGAAGAAGACCAGCTCAAAAGGATCATCTTACTTTTAAAGATGGGATGGACATGGTTTGTTGGTATAATGCCACGAATCAAATTTATGGAAGAAATAGTCAACTAGAAGATATATTAGAACAACCGGAAGAATCGCTTCATCCATTTGTTAGAATGAAAAAGAAATTATGTGAAGAAGGGTATTATAAAGATCAATTTTGGAGACTTTCCCATTCAACTTATACTCAAAAAACGAAAGAGTATTTAGAATGGGTAAAGATTCATAAATGTATGCCATCCATTCATGAAAAATTTTCTGATGGTGTATGGATGGAGGCTTGGTATCGCCATCAAAATCTGATATTACATTCAGAAGTTCAAAAGCAACTGATACCATCTAGTGATAGAATGGAGGAAATCATGTCATTCGCATGGATGGAGAATGAAATATTAAAAGTAAAAGATATTCGTTCCATTCGAAAACCTAGAATGACATATGATGAAAAAATGAAATATTTTAATGAACATATGAATGACGAAGGGTTTGACTTAAATTCTGATCAATTAAAATTTCCAGACGAAACGAGTGTAAAGAACTGGGTTTTGAATCATAAATCAGAATTAAAAGAATGGATGAATCAAACACCATCTTTATCTTTCGAGGAACATGTTTTAGAGTACTTAGAAATGGCAAAAGCGGGAGGATCTAAATTAAATACAAGAGATACACGTAGATTTTCAGATCACCATGTAGCAGCTTCGTGGTTACTGAATAAAGAATGTGAGGTAAGAAGAAAACGAAAAAGTGAATCCGCAATTTCTAATTTACAAATGGGAGAACTCTATATTTTAGCACTTCTAGATGACTATCTATACACTTTAGAGCATACGCCACCAGAGAATAAGCCGTTAGATACTGCATATTGGGTAAAACGAATCAAATCTTTTATTTAATTTGTTTTTCTGAGAAAAAATTATGATTGTAGGATAAATGTGTTATAATAAGTAGGAATAATGATAGTAATAGAGGAGAAGTTTATGGAAAAGAAAAAAACAAAATCTGAAATTGTAAAAATGTTATTAAATAAAGATTTAGAAACAGAGGACGAAGCACAACTCTTAGACTTATTGATTGATCAACCAATTGCGATTGACGTTGATAAGGAAGATGAGAAGAATAAAAAATTTGGAGATAAAGTTGCTGATAAATTAACAGAAGTTGCAGGGAGTTGGACGTTTATCTTAGGATTTAGTCTATTTTTGATTCTTTGGATTCTTTTAAACATATTTCTATTTAAAAATTTAGATCCATATCCATTTATTTTACTAAATTTAGTATTATCATGTGTTGCAGCTTTACAGGCACCAATTATTATGATGAGTCAAAATAGAGAGGCTAAAAGAGAGGTTTTAAGAAATCAAAATGATTATAAGACAGATTTAAAAAGTGAACTAATTTTAGAAGAATTGCATGATAAAATGGATTCTATCTTAAAGAATCAAAAAGAAATCTTATCTTATATGAGACAAAAGGAAAAGTAGCATGATCAAAAGTAAATTATGCTTTCTAAAAGAGAAAAAATGGATCATTTTCTTTTCTCTTCTCTTTTTTTTCTGTTTCTTTGCGAAAACTGTTTTACAAAAAGGAACTTTTCTTTTTGATCAAACGATATTTGATTCTTTAGAAAAAATAAAAAGTAATCAGGTAACTACAATATTTAAAATGATTACAAACTTAGGTAGTTTTCCGGTACTCATTATTTTTTGTCTTTTAATTTATCTAAATACATCGACTCGAAAGTATGGGAATTTAGTAGTTATGAACTTAGGAATTTCCACACTTTTAAATCGGTTACTAAAATTGTTATTTGCAAGAGAAAGACCAATTGGGATTGCTTTAATAGAAGAGGCGGGTTATAGTTTCCCCTCGGGTCATTCGATGATTTCGATGGCTTATTTTGGCTTTTTAATCTATTTAATTTATCATGAGAAGATTCCAAACACTTCAAAGGTAATTCTCATTATTTTAGGCTCACTAATGATACTTGCCATTGGAATTAGTCGGGTTTATTTAGGAGTTCATTATCCAAGCGATGTGATCGGAGGTTTCCTTGTATCCATTGCTTACTTAATTGTATTTACACACTTAATCAATATATATAAAAAGAATCGAAGTGGAGTATAATATTTAAAAAATTACGAATTTTTATTTTCAAAGTATAGATTAATTCAAATATTTTTAAAGGAGGTATATTGTATGACAAATAAGAAAAATGTAAAAAGAAGAAAAAAGGTAGAAAAGAATTCTTCTTCTATCTGGAGATTCGTTATGATTCTTTTAGGAACCATTGTTATTGTTTTAATGTATGATATGTTATTTGGAATTTCTTTTTCCACTACGAATTATCAGACACCATTAAAGATTGAGTTAGAGATTCCAAAACTGATGGATGTAACAAAGAGTGATGATAAAAAAATTGAATTAAAAACAGTAAGAAGTATGGCTGCAATTTCTAAGGATATGAAGAAAATTAGAAAAAATTATGAGACAATTTCTTGCGAAAAAGAAGAGTTCTATTATCAAGAAAATCAAGATGTTAGTATTTCCTATAAAATCAAACGAGGTCTTATTTTTAATTATTTAACAATCAACTACCAAAAAGGAAAACCTGTTTGTAGAACGAATGAAGAAGAAACCACTTCTAATTGTCGTTTTACAAGAACCTATGTGGTAGACTTAGTAAAGCCAATGAATACGGAAGAAAAAATTTATGTAACACTCAGCGAATATCAAAATGAAACCGAGACAATTGAACTTCCAAGCATTTGGAAAGACGCTCTTTTAGTGGGTCATACCTATGAGTTTACATTTGAACAACTAGGAACAAAGACTGCACGAGATGAAAAAATATCTTCTATCTTTTCTTCTTATGTAGTAGTTGGTATCGAGGAAACTACTTTACAAGGAATGGGACAAAAGCAGGAAGCTATCTGTAAATAAGAAAATTAAAATATACACATTTATTTTTACATATGGTATAATGTATAAAGTGAGTAATCACTAGATCGTTTTTAAACTAATTATTTTATTTCTTCTGAATTTAGAAAGGAAAGATAACTAAGTGTTAAAAAGGTCCATATTGAAAAGAAGGAGGAAATAAAATGTCAGAATATCAAGATAAGAAAATCACTTGTGTTGATTGTGGAGAAGAGTTTGTGTTTACAGCAAGGGATCAAGAATTTTATGCAGAAAAAGGTTTTAATAACGAACCAAAAAGATGTAAAGCTTGCCGTGATAAGAAAAAGGCTGAAAGAAATACAAAATTCGCAAATGAAAATCATAAAGAGGACTAAGAAGTCTTCTTTTTAAATTCTATAAATTTCTGTTCAACTATATGAATTATTTGATATAATACCTAATAGATTCATAGGTAGAGAGGATGATCAGTTTGTTAGAGTTAAAAAATATTAGTAAAGTCTATCATACAGCGGACCTTGAACAAAGGGCACTTGATAAAATTAGTATTCAATTTAGAGAATGTGAGTTTGTTTCCATTTTAGGTCCGAGTGGTAGTGGAAAGACCACCATGTTGAATATCATCGGTGGTTTAGATAATTATACGAGTGGTGATTTATTAATTAATGGAATTTCTACTAAGAAATATAAGGATCGTGATTGGGATACTTATAGAAACCATTCAATTGGGTTTGTATTTCAAAGTTATAATTTAATTCCGCATCAAACAGCACTTTCCAATGTAGAACTTGCCTTGACATTATCAGGAGTTTCTAAGGAAGAAAGAAGACAAAAAGCAAAAGAAGTTTTAAAGAAAGTTGGACTTCAAAGCCATATGAATAAAAAACCAAATCAAATGTCTGGAGGCCAGATGCAAAGAATTGCCATTGCACGTGCTTTAATTAATGATCCGGATATTCTTTTAGCAGATGAACCAACAGGAGCCTTAGATTCTGAAACCAGTGTACAGATTATGGAATTATTAAAAGAAATTGCGAAAGAAAAATTGGTAATTATGGTAACTCATAATCCAGACCTTGCGAAAAAGTACTCGACTAGAATTGTAAAACTTCTAGATGGTCAGATTACAGATGATTCTAATCCAGTTGTGGATTCTATCTCCGTAGATCAAGAAAAAAAGGAAAAGACCAAGAAAAAATCAAAAAAGAAAACCTCCATGTCTTTTTTAACTGCATTATCTCTTAGTCTAAATAATTTAATGACAAAAAAAGGAAGGACCATTCTAACCGCTTTTGCAGGTTCCATTGGAATTATTGGAATTGCTCTCATTTTATCTTTATCAAGTGGTGTAAAGGGATATATTTCAAGAGTAGAAGAGGATACTTTGTCAAGTTATCCAATTTCGATTGAAGAACAAACAGTAGATACGAGTAGTATGATTATGTCCTTGATGACCTATAATCAAAGAAAAGAAGACCATCCTTTAGATAAAATTTATTCTGGAAATATTATGGGAGATTTAATTAATACATTAGCGGCTCAAATGCAAACCAATAATCTAGAAGAATTCAAAAAATATCTAGAAGATGACAAGAATCAATTGAAGGATTATGTAACAGCATTAGAATATGGATATCATGTAGACTTACAACTTTATAAGAGTGATACAAGCGATGGGATCGTTCGGGTAAATCCAACAACCATTTTAAATTCTTTTGGTGTTTCTGGAATGGATTCTATGGTTGAACTTCAAGATCAATTTGGGGGAGGTAGTATGTCTTCTGCTACCAATGTATTCCAAGAATTATTAGATAATAGGGAATTATTAAAAACTCAATATGATATCGTCGCAGGAACTTGGCCAGAAGCCTATAATGAAGTAGTTCTAATGATTGATGACAATAACGAAATTAGTGATTATGCACTTTATGCTTTAGGAGTAAAAAATCAGAAGGAGTTAAATGACTCCTATAAAAACGTCTTAGAAGGCAAAACAGTAGAAACAGAAGAATCCACCTATAGTTATGAAGAATTCTTAAATATGACATTTAAATTAGTTTTAAATACAGATTATTATGAAAAGCAAAACGGGGTATGGATTGATAAAAAAGAAGATGAAGAATATCTAAAAAAACTGATTGAGATGGGAGAAGAAATTAAAATTGTTGGAATTATTCGTCCAAATGAAGAATCACTAACCACTTCTACAACCGGTGCCATTGGATATACCAGTGATTTAACAAAGCATGTGATTCAAAGAATCAATGAATCAGAAATTGCCAAAGAACAAAAAGAAAATCCTAATCAAAATGTCTTTACGGGACTCGAATTTAATACAAGTGATGAGAAGTTTGATATCAACACTTTAACACCTGAACAACAAGCATATCTTGCAAGTCTTTCACAAGAGGAACTAGCAAGAGTTATAACGCAATATACAACTAATGCGAAAGCGACTTATGAAGATAACTTACTAACGCTTGGAATTGTAGATGAGAATAAACCGAGTACGATTTATATTTATCCGAAAGATTTTGATTCTAAAGAAGTAATTATAGATAAAATAGAGGAATATAATAATCGAGCAAAGGAAAATAATCAGGAAGAATTAGTAATCAATTATACTGATGTTGTAGGTGCCATGATGACAGGTGTTTCTAGTATCATTGATACCATTAGTTATGTATTAATTGCTTTTGTTGCGATTAGTTTAATTGTTTCTAGTATTATGATTGGAATTATTACTTATATTTCTGTCCTTGAAAGAACCAAAGAAATTGGAATTTTACGTGCAATGGGTGCAAGTAAGAAAGATATTTCACGAGTATTTAATGCAGAAACTTTAATCGAAGGACTCGTCGCAGGAGTAATAGGAATCATGGTTACACTTCTTTTAAATATTCCAATTAATATTGTGATTAAAAGTGTTGTAAATATTTCTAATATCTCCCAGTTACCAGCCGTAGGAGCAGTGATTCTAGTCACAATTAGTGTGATTTTAACAGTCATTGCAGGACTTATTCCATCTCGTATGGCAAGTAGAAAAGATCCTGTTGAAGCACTGAGAACAGAGTAAGAGAAATCTTACCCTGTTTTTTTACGGAACTCTTTTCTTTTGAATGATTTTATGATACCATAATACTGTTCTTAGATATTTCTAAGGGAACTTATCAATAAAAAAATGAAAGGGAGATTTATATGAGTGGACATTCAAAATGGGCAACAATTCATCGTAAAAAAGGATTGATTGATGCAGAAAGAGGAAAGATATTTCAAAAACTTGCAAAAGAGATTTATGTAGTAGCAAAAGGAACCAATGGAGATCCTGATTCAAATCCATCATTAAGAATGGTAATTGAAAAATGTAGAAGTCAAAATATGCCAAAAGATAATATTCAAAAAGCAATTGATAAAGCCGTAGGAACGGCTGGTGGAGAAGACTTTGAAAGTATTCGTTATGAAGGGTATGGACCAAATGGAATTGCTATTATGGTAGACTGCCTAACAGATAACAGAAATCGTACCGCTTCTTTAGTTCGTTCTTCTTTTACGAAACGTGGGGGAAATTTAGGAACGGATGGAAGTGTCAGTTACTTATTTGAAAGAAAAGGTGTCATTGTAATAGAAAAAACAGTGGACGAAGATGAACTAATGATGACTGTTTTAGATAATGGTGCAACAGATATGGTAACGAATGATGAGACATTTGAAATTTATACAACACCAGATACATTTTTAAAAGTAAAAGAATCCATCGAAGCAATGGGAGTTAGCGATTTTATTACAAGTGAAATCACTTATGTTGCATCTAACTTAGTAGAAATTGAAGATGAAGAGGTAAAGGAACGTGTACTTGCCTTAGTAGAAACATTAGAAGAGTTAGATGATGTGCAGGACGTATATCACAATTTAAGTGAATAGAAAACTCTATTATTCCAAAAGGAGTCATTATGAAACAAGCCGTAGTCATTGTAAACCCACATAGTGGAAAGAAAAAAAACAAAGAACAGATAGATACTTCTAAGTGTTTATCTCTTTTTAAACGACATGGGTATGAAGTAACCTATTATAAGACTACATATCCAGGTCATATTACAGATATTGTAAAAGAACTACCAGATAATATAAACTTGGTAATCTCCGTTGGTGGCGATGGAACTTTAAATGAGGCGATGGTTGGCAATTTTATGAGAAAAAAACGCCTAGTAATTGCTCATTTACCCTATGGTACGACCAATGATGTTGGTGTGATGTTTGGTTTTGGAAAGAATTTATATAAAAATTTGCAGTTAATTTTATCAGGAGTTGTGAAGGGCGTTGATATTTGTACCATTAATGGTCATCCCTTTATTTATTCCGCAGGTTTTGGAAAATTTATGAATGTCCCGTATGAGACAAGTCGGAATTTAAAGAAAAAATTAGGAAAAACGGCATATATTTTAAAAGCGATTCGTGATTTTCTTAGTAGGAAAACACCACTTTATGAAATCTCTTATGAAGTAAATGGAGAAACCTATCATGGGCTTTATTCCTTTGCTCTCATTTCAAGTGCCAATCGAATTGCGGGAATTCCCCATTTTTATCGGGATGTGAAATTAAATGATAATGCCTTTGAAGTTGCCTTTTGTAATTTACAAACGAAAAGAGATATTGTGAAAAGCCTAATTTATTTAAGACTCAATGATATTACGAAAGTTCCTGGATTTTACTTTCATAAAACCAATCATATTCGAATTGAATTTCATGATAAATTAAAAACATCTTGGTGTTTAGATGGAGAACTTTATCATAGTGGTGACTGTGTTTACGATATTCAAATAGAAAGAGGGATTCCGATGGTAGTTGCAGAACACGTAGTAAATCAAATGTTTATTTCAGAGGATGATAGAAGTGAATGAAAATTATCAATTAAAAATGGAAGAAATTATCTTAGAAAATCAGAAAAAAGGGAAGGTTCCAACGTTATTGTTACAAGCGTGTTGTGCCCCCTGCTCTAGTGCGGTATTAGAACGTATTTCTGATTTTTTTAGAGTGACGATTCTTTATTATAATCCAAACATTTCAGATCCGAAAGAATATGAAAAACGCCTGTTAGAAGTAGAGAAGTTTGTAGAAAAGATAAATACTAAAAATCCCATTCGGGTGATTCCAGGACGTTATGAACCGAAGGAATTTTTTCATGCAGTTTCTGGATACGAAAGCTTAGGTGAGGGAAGTGAACGTTGTTTTCGCTGTTACCGATTACGTTTAGAAGAAACTGCACGGATGGCGAAAGAAGAATCTTTTGATTATTTTGGGACGACTTTATCAATTAGCCCTTATAAAAATAGTCGCGTATTAAATCAAATTGGAAAAGAATTAGAAACAGCATATCAAGTTTCTTACCTTTATGCGGATTTCAAAAAGAAAAATGGATATCAAAAAAGTATTGAATTATCGAAAAAATATGGACTCTATCGTCAAGATTATTGCGGATGCATTTATTCGAAAGCAGAAAGAGATCAGTTTTTACGAGAGCGGGAATCTTTAGAAGAACAAGAAAGGGTAGTGTAGAGATGGAATTAATCAAGCTTGGGGAGAAAACCTACTATATAAAAAACAGAACCAATATTGGTGTTTATAAAATTGATTCTGAAAATGTCTATTTAATTGATACTGGAAATGATTCCGATGCAGGAAAAAAGATATTAAAAATCATAGAAGAAAATGGATGGACAGTAAAAGGAATTATCAACACGCATTCTCATGCGGACCATATTGGGGGAAATTCTTTGATTCAAGAAAGAACCAATTGTCCGATTTATCTACATGGAGCTGAAAAAGGATTTACAGAGTATCCAATTTTAGAACCTGCCTTTCTATACGGAGCATTTCCTCTTGCACCTCTTCAAAATAAATTTTTACTGGCAAAAGAATCGAAGGTAGAGGCAATCGAAAATCATCTGCCAGAAGGATTAGAAATGATTCATCTAAAGGGACATTCCTATGATATGATTGGAATTAAAACCAGTGATAATGTTTACTTTTTAGGGGATGCCTTACTGAATGAAGAGACTATTTTGAAATATCACTTATTCTTTCTTTATGATGTCAAAGAGTTTTTAAATACATTAGATTTTCTAAATACTCTTGATGGAAGTTTTTATATCCCATCTCATGGAGAAGCTACCTCTGATATTTCTTCTTTAATTTCTCTAAATCGAGGAAAAGTTTTAGAAATTACCGAGAAAATTATGGAGTTTTGTGAAACTGAGAAAACGTTTGAAGAAATATTGAAGCATATGTTTGATGTATACAATCGAACCATCAACATCAATCAATTTGTATTACTTGGAAGTGTAGTTCGTGCGTATTTATCTTATTTATATAATGAAGGAAAGATGGACTATTCATTTCATGAAAATCAAATGTTTTGGATAGTAAAAAAATCTTAAGAGATGATAGAAGGAGGAAAAAAATGTCTACAACCAAAGAATATAAAAATTATGTATTAGAAAAATTAGAATGTTTAGATTCAATCTTCTGTAGACCTATGATGGGAGGATACTTATTTTATTACCGTGATATTTTATTTGGTGGAATTTATGAAAATGATAACTTCTTAATCAAAAAAACTTCTAGTAATGAAAAGTATCATTTAACGGAAGAACTTCCATATCAGGGTGCAAAGATGATGTATTTAGTAGATAATTTAGAAGATACAGAATTGTTACGAAATATTGTGATTGATACTTGTAAAGAGTTAAAACCTAAGAAAGGAAAATAGAAAATGGAGATTCAAACGATAACCACTGGTTATTTAGAAGAAAATTGCTATTTATTAATTCGTGGAGACTCTTGTTTGGTGGTAGATCCAGGAGATGATTACGAAAAAATTCGCAAATTCTTAAAAAACTACCAGGTTTTAGGAGTATTAATTACCCATCATCATTTTGATCATGTAGGAGCGTTAGAACCTTTATTAGAAGAATATCATGCTTCAGTTTATGATATTAATTCGATAGAAAAGAAAGAGTATTCTCTAGGACCTTTTCATTTTCAAATCATGGGAAATCCTGGACATTCGAAAGACTCGGTTCGTTTTGTATTTAAAGGAGAAAAAGTAATGTTTGTCGGAGACTTTGTATTCTATCATTCGATTGGTCGCACGGATTTACCTGGAGGAGATTCGAAAGAAATGGTGGAAAGTTTAAATCAACTAAAGAAAGAAACCGAAAACTATACACTATATCCTGGTCATG
Organism: Caryophanales bacterium UBA7057; assembly: GCA_002493865.1. GTDB lineage: Bacteria > Bacillota_I > Bacilli_A > RF39 > UBA660 > Alloscybalousia. The sequence continues at coordinate 6,150 of DLAC01000037.1, read as the reverse complement.
GGCCTAAAACCACTTTAGAAGAAGAAAAAAAGAATAATCCATATTTTTAAAAGACGTCAAATTTCTATTTTTTTCTAAAAATTCTATTTTATTTTGCAAAAGAACCAAATTTATGATATTCTTAATTATGATAGAAAAGGGAGTCGTAGTATGGGTTTTGATGTATTCTTATTAGTTATTTTAATTGTCGCAGGAATTTGTTTCTTTCGAAGGTTAGATAGTAGTGTCTATTTCATTGCTTCTTTGGATATCTTTTTTCGAATTTTGACATTTATTAGGGATAACCTAGGGGTTCCTGAATTTAGTAATTTTATTAGGGAATATTTTCCGGAGAGTATCCCAGGAATTATTTACAAATATACAGATGGAGTTTTGTCTACTGCCTTGATGTGGATTTATGTCCTGATGTTTGTAGTATTCTTATTCTATACTGTTCGTATTTTATGGAAGAAGAGATAATCAAAAAGACCGTGTAGTAGTGGTTCATAAAAACTGTTGCTGTCACGTCTTTTTCCTTTTTTTTAAATTCCATCCTTCCTTTTTCTATTTTGAGGTTGTATTTTATTAATTTCTCTTTTCATTTCAATTTCTTTAGTGTATAATTAGTTTATAAAATAGGAGGTAGAAGCATTCATGAAAAAGATATTTACGAGTGTAGATTTAGGAAGTTATGGAATAAAAATGATTGTCAGTGAATGTGTGAACGGTTCCTTTCATGTACTAGCTGCTACCAATGTTCGTAGTAAGGGAATTAAAAATGGAAAAATCGCCGATATGGAGAATGCACTATCCTCTTTACAAAAGGCCAAGAAAAATATTGAAGAAATGATTGGCGTTACCATCAATCAAGCGATTGTTTCGGTTCCTTCTGATGATGTAGACTTTAATATTGTAAACGGAGAAATTGTTTTAAATCCCGAAAGTATGATTGATACACCAGAAATTTCTAAAGTACTTCATGAAGCAATTTTAGGAAAAGTGGAAGATACTCGTGAATTGGTAACAGTAATGCCAATTTCCTTTCATGTGGATGATAAGGAAGGGGTCAAGGATCCAAAGGGATTGATGGGAGAAAAGCTATTAGTAAAAGCGGTAATCACAACCATCCCAAAACTAACATTTAAACAAGTATTAAATTTGTTAAAGACTTGTGAGATTACACCAGTAGATGTTTGCTTTAATGCCGTTGGAGATTATTTTGAAGCCAAAAGTCAAAAAATTGATAATGAAATCGGTGCCATTGTGAATTTGGGATATGACAATTTGGAAGTTTCTATTTTTAATAAGGGAATTATGATTAAAAATGAGAAAGTTGAAACAGGAAGTAAAGAAATCGATTTAGAGATTATGAAACGTTATCTTGTAAAACGTGGAGTCGCTCGTAGTTTGAAAGAGGGATTTGCTATCAGCAATACGAGATATGCAGATGCATCTGACTATATTGAAGTAGTAAATAAAAATCAGGAAAAGGTGAAGATTGGTCAGTTAGAAATCTCAGAACTCGTAGAAAACAAGATCGTAGAACTATTAAAACTTGCGAAAAAACAAATAAATCTCTTAACAAATCGAGAAATAAGTTATATAATAATAACTGGGGGAATCAGTGAGCTAGCTGGTTTTCAATATGTAGTAGAAAATGTTTTTGATCGGAGGGCAACTACATTAGATATTCGGACGATGGGTGTAAGAAACAACATGTATTCTAGTGCCTTCGGTATGATTAAGTATTTTAATTATAAATTAGAATCAAGAGGAAAGACTTATTCGATGTTTAATGAAAGTCAAGCAGTAGAGTTAGTATCAACAAATAGAAAAATGCCAGGAATGGCCAATGATAGTATTATTCATAAAGTATTTGGGTATTTTTCTTAAGATTAGGGAGGATTTTATATGTTAAATGGATTAGAGATGGATCAACTAGCAAAAATAAAAGTAATTGGTATTGGTGGTGGAGGTTGTAATGCCGTAAACCGAATGATAGAGTCTGGGGTCAAAGGAGTTGAATTTATTGTTGCAAACACTGATTTGCAGGTACTAAATAACTCACAAGCAGACATTAAAATTCAAATTGGAACGAATCTAACGGATGGACTAGGAGCAGGAGCCAATCCAGAAGTTGGAAGAGAAGCTGCGGTAGAATCAAAGAAAGAAATTGAAGATGCCCTACAGGGAGCAGATATGGTATTCGTTACTTGTGGAATGGGTGGAGGAACAGGAACTGGTGCTTCTCCAGTCATTGCTGAAATTGCCCAAACCCTAGGAGCTTTAACGGTGGCAATTGTAACAAAGCCATTTGGATTTGAAGGTAAAAAGAGAATGGATAATGCCTTAAAAGGGCTAGATGAATTGAAGAAACATGTCGATACATTAATTGTAATTCCAAACGATCGATTAAGAGAAATTATAGATAAAACAACACCAATGATAGAAGCATTTAAAGAAGTTGATAATGTATTACGTCGTGGTGTTCAATCCATTTCTGATTTAATTGCAGTGGTTGGTCTTGTTAACCTTGACTTTGCAGATGTAAAAGCAGTCATGCAAAACTCTGGAAATGCAATTATTGGAATCGGAATTGGTATGGGTGAAGATCGTGCCATTGAGGCTGCAAAACAAGCCGTGTCATCTCCACTTTTGGAAACGAGTATTTCAGGAGCAACCGATGCCATTATCAATGTAACGGGTGGAGTAAACTTAACACTATTTGAAGCAGAACAAGCCGCTGAAGTCGTTAGAGCAGCAGCCAATACAGATATCAATACAATCTTTGGTTCTGTAATTAATGAAAATCTAACAGATGAAGTAATCGTTACGGTCATTGCTACTGGCTTTGAAAAATCTGGAAATCAAGTACAAAAGGATCCAATCTATAACAATATCCAAAACAATCGTCGTAGTAGTACACCAAGAGAAATTGAAGTAATTGAGGACTTTGATGACGATGATGATGGGGATGACGAAATCCCAGTATTCTTACAGAATAGAAATTTCTAGAATGAAAAGGTATCATTTAGATATCTTTTTTTCTTTACTTTTCTTGTTACTATGTTAAAATAAGTATCAGCACAAACTTTTAAAATTAGTTGTGAGTTTCAAAGGAGGATTTATGAGATTAAATAAAGAAGATAAACATCAATTGTTGTGTCATATAGAGATGACAATTTTAGGAGCAAAAGAACTTCCGGATGCATCGATTCATTTAGAAAAAGAGTTACTAGAGGAATTGATTTTTATGAAGAAAATCGTTTGGTTGGGAGGAAAACCTGTAGAAATTAAATTTCCAGCTTATACGGGTGCCTTCTTATAAAAAATTGATTTAAGTGAAGTATCTTTTGATTCTGTGGTATGGAATAAGAAGGATTTTTGTGAAATTGCAGGAATTCCATACAAAAGTGCTGGTGACTATGATTGTGATTTATCGTACACAAATGCTAAAATCGACTTTTCAAAAGCAATGGATATGCATAAGTTTTCTTTAGAACCCGATAAATCCTATGGGTATATTCAAAGAATAAATTTCGCAGGAGTTGATTTAGCAAATAGTCATATCGAGGAAATCTATGGAGCTGAGTATACGAGTTTTGAAGATGCACTTGGGGACTTTTCTAGTATCTTTGAACAACATAAGCATTTTAAAACTTGCAATTTTGATAGTGTATCAATCAATCATGGACCTATTTTAGTGAGAGAATTCTATGATAATTTTGATAATTGTAATTTTTCCAATACAGGAATTGATATTATCTATGATCCAAAACGCGAGGGATTGGAAGTAGGGCAAGTTTTATCTGATCATATTCATCTTGGTTACTTCTGTCATTGTTTTATCAATCATGTTCAAATTCATTCTAGTAAGGAAGCATCAGCAACGGCTGATGAAAAAGCAAAAGAATATGTTGCCTATCAAAAGAAATTATATAGTACCGTTGATAAAGCAATTAAAAATGGATCTTCTCAAGAAAAGAAATCATAAAAGAAAAGTAAATTTATTTTTCTTTTTTTTGGTTTACAAAAAAATTGGTATAATTAAATTAAAGAAGAATAATTATTGACAAAGAGGAAAATAATTAGTATAAATGAAAAGAACAAAGGAAGTGTTAACTGTGGCAGAAAATTTGGTGATTGTAGAGTCCCCTAGTAAAAGTAAAACGATTGAAAAGTATTTAGGATCTGGATATAAAGTTGTTTCTTCAAAAGGACACATTAGAGATCTTGCGACAACGGGTAAATATGGACTTGGAGTCGATGTAGAAAATAAGTTTGAGCCAAACTATATTTTAATCAGCGGAAAGAAAAAACTAGTTCAAGAATTAAAAAAACAAGTAAAAGAAGCAGATAAAGTATATCTTGCAACCGACCCCGACCGTGAAGGAGAAGCAATATCATGGCATTTAAAAGAGTCACTTGGAATTAAAGAAAATAATTATGAAAGAGTTTTATTCCATGAAATTACGAAAGATAAAGTATTAGAAGCATTTAAGTCCCCTCGTAAGATTGATATCGATTTAGTACACAGTCAAGAAACTAGAAGGATATTGGACCGTATTATTGGATTTCGTTTGAGTAAATTAATGCAATCTAAAACAGGTGGAAAGTCTGCCGGAAGAGTACAGAGTGTAGCACTAAAACTCGTGGTTGATCGTGAAAGAGAAATTGAGGCCTTTATTCCAGAAGAGTATTGGACAATTACCGCTTTGTTTTCAGATTTCCAAGCAGAACTATTTCAATATCAAAATGCAAAGATTGAACTCAAATCAAGAGAAGAAGTAGATCGTGTTTTAGATGCTTTAGGGCCTAGTTATTCTGTTGTTAACATAGAAGAAAAAGAAAAGAAGAAACATGCAAAAGCTCCTTTTATTACTTCGACTCTTCAGCAGGAAGCATCTACAAAATTAGGATTTACTGCGAAAAAAACAATGAGTATTGCCCAAAAGTTATATGAGGGAATTGATCTTGGAAATGAAACAGTCGGATTAATTTCTTACATGAGAACAGATTCGATTCGTCTCAGTGATGAATTTGTAAAATCAACACAAGCCTACTTATTTAAAGAATATGGAAAAGAATATGTAGGATATGTAAAGACTTCCAAGAAAAGTGAAAATGTACAAGATGCTCACGAAGCAATCAGACCTACTAGTATTAACCGTACACCACAGGATATGAAACCTTATTTGACACCGGATGAATATAAATTATATCGCTTTATTTATACACGCGCCGTTGCATCTTTAATGAGTGATGCCAAAGTGAAAGCAACGACCGTTGTATTAGATAACAACGATTATCAATTTAAAGTAAATGGTCAAATTCTAGTATTTGATGGATATTTAAAACTATATCAAGATTATGAAGATAGTGAAGATAAGATTCTACCAGACGTATTAATGAAACAGAAAGCGTTTGAAGCAGAAGAAGTAGAACCTAAGCAACATTTTACTTCGCCTCCAGCACGTTACAGTGAAGCAAGGCTGATTGAAGCGCTAGAGAAACTTGGAATTGGACGCCCTTCCACTTATGCGACGATTATTGATACCATTAAAGCGCGTGGATATGTCGAAGTCATTGAAAAGAAATTTAAGCCAACAGAAATAGGAGTGATTACAACCGATAAACTTCAAGAAAGCTTTTCTGATTTTATCAACGTCAAGTATACAGCTGCAATGGAACATGACTTAGATGAAATTGCGTTAGGAAAAGAAAAATCTTTAAATGTATTAGAGAACTTTTATCAAAAATTTGAGCCTACGGTTCAAAAGGCCTTTGGTGAAATGGAAAAAGTACCACCCAAAGAAACAGGAGAAACTTGTCCAGAATGTGGAAACCCTTTAGTCATTCGAAAAGGACGATATGGAGAGTTTACTGCATGTAGTAATTATCCAGAATGTAAATATATTAAGAAAACCCCAAAAGAAGTTAAAGAAATTATGGACTGTCCAATTTGTAAAGAAGGAAAAATTATCGAAAGAAAAACCAAACGGGGAAAAATTTTCTATGGATGTAGTAATTATCCAAAATGTAAGGTGGCAACTTGGGATTTACCAACAGGGGAGGTTTGTCCAGAATGTGGGAGCCTATTAATTACAAAAAAGAACAAAATAGAGTGTAGTAATTCAGAGTGTTCTTATTCAAAGGGAGAATAAATTTCTT
>DLAC01000048.1:32790-52003 GCA_002493865.1 Caryophanales bacterium UBA7057 | reverse complement strand
GGACTTCCAAATGAAAATTAACGTCAAAGATAAAATGATATAAAAAATGCTTTCAATTGTTTTTGGAATATGCTAATATATATAATAGGAGGGATTGTAGAAGGGAAAAGTGATGGTATTGGTATTTCTATAAATATTTAGTTTTTAATAATAAAAAAGTAATAGTGTGATTAGTAGTGATATAAATTATTACCTACTATAAATTGAAAAACACAGTAGGAGGAAGTATGAAAAAGAATAAAAGTTTAAGTTTATTAATTATTTTAACACTTATTTGGTCGACTTTTAGTTTTGCAGTTCCAGTAGATGCTGCTTCTAGTGCAACTGTTGGATTTAGTGGAAAAACAGAAGTAGAAGTTGGTACCGAAGTATCGTTTAATTTAAATGTTTCTAATGTAGTAGATACCGTAGGTGGTGTCGTAAGTATTGGAGGATATGTAGTCTTTGATAAAGACTATTTTGAATATGTATCTGCTTCATCTGATGGGGCACCATATTCGGTTTCAATTAATACCAAAAATAATTATAAAATTGGCGGTGTTGATAATGACATGACCCATGGAATTACAGGTAATGGGCCTACCAAAGTTATGACTTTTAAGTTTAAAGCACTCAAAGAGGGCGAAACAGAACTTACCATGAGTGATTTGAGAATATCAGATATGGATAAAAAGTTTCCAGCTAATTTAGTGCCACTTAAAGTTAAAATTGTTCCTAAAAAGAGTACACCAACACCAAGCAATCCAAGTACTCCAACTCCGCCACCAACAAATCCAAGTACACCAACGCCACCCGCACAAAAAAGTAGTGATGCAACATTAAAGAGTTTAGGAGTTAGTGGATATACTTTAAGTCCAAGTTTCTCATCAAATACAGATCATTATACGATTAAAGTGCCAAGTAGTGCTACCAATGTAAAAATCGAAGGTAGTGCAAATCACGGAAAAGCAACGATCGCGGGGCTTGGAAATGTCAATTTAACTGGAGATAATACAACGGCTACAGTTACAGTAACAGCAGAAGATGGTAGCAAGAAAACTTATACAATTAATATTGAAAAAGAAAAACAAAATGAACCAGCAAAAGATGGAGATGCAACATTAAAAAGTTTAAATATTAGTGGTTATACATTAAAGCCTGGATTTAATAGTAATACAAATACATATTCTATGACAGTTAAAAACAATGTCACAGGATTAAATGTAGATGCAATTGCTAATTCATCTAAGTCAAGAGTTGAAGTTTCTGGTAATGGAAATTGGAAAGTTGGAGTTAATGTTATTACAATTAAGGTTACTGCTGAAAATGGAAATGTAAATACCTATACAGTTAATGTAACAAGAGAAGCAGCAAAAGCAAATAATACATCTACTCCAAAACCAAAATCTTCAGACAACTACTTAAAAGATTTAATTATTAATTCATCTCATGAAATTAGTCCAAAATTTAATAAAAATACATCAAATTATTCTGTAACAGTACCTTATGAAGTAGATAAACTCGATTTAACTTATGTTACAAATAATTCGAATGCAAAAGTAAAAGTCAATGGAAATAGTAATTTCTTAGTAGGAGAAATGAATACTGTAGAAATTGAAGTAACAGCAGAAGATGGAACTATTCGTGTTTATACTTTAAATGTGACTCGTAGTACTCAAAATGGAAAAACAGATTTGAAAGAATTAACAGTATCTAATGGTACATTAAGTCCAAATTTTGATCCAAGTGTTTTAGAATATAATGTAAAAGTAGATGGAAAAACAGATAAGTTGGATATTAGAGCAATCTCAAAAGATGCTGACTCTAAAGTAGAAATTATTGGTAATGATAATTTAAAAGAAGGAAATAATACAATTTTGGTAAAAGTTACTGATAAAAATGGATTTACAAAATATTATACATTGAATGTAGAGAAAGCACCTAAGAAAACAATTTTAGGACTTTCACCACTTCAATTTGGAATTATTTCTGGTATTATTGGGTTACTATTATTGTTATTATTCTTCTTACTATGGAAAAGAAGAAAAGATGATGATGAAGAAGAAGTAAAAGAAGAACCTGCACCACCAGCACCAGTGACACCAATTATTGAAGTAAAGCCAGAATTCAATTTCAGTTCTAAGAATACTTCAGATGATGATATTGTTCATGGAAATATGAATCAGGATAGTACAGTTACTACTGGTAGTGATGCAATCGAAGCTACAAGAACTATTCCAGCAATTGAAGCAACATATGAAGATGTTGAGGATAGAGTTCCTTACGATCCATATGATGAAACAGTAACGAAAAAAGAATTGATTGATGCAATTAATGAAGCAACGAAAACAAAAGATCCTGCGAAATTAAAAATGCTATTAGAGCAAGATGCATTAAATCAAAAGAAAAAAGAAATTAGAAAGAAAGAAGAAGAATTAAGAAGGAAAAGAGATACTGACAATTGGAGGTAAACATTATGAAGAAAAATCATAGGAAAATATTTAACCTTATCATCCTATCTTTTTTCTTCTTTTTTTGTCCTTTATTAGTAAAAGCTGAAGGAAAGGCTACAACAGGAATTAAGGTCAATGGGAAGCCATATCTTGGGGAGACCTTTGATGTAATTTTATATATTAATGATGTTTCTGATACAACCAATAATGACGGCTTAGCAGCTTTTGGTGGATATTTCTATTATGATAAAGAAAAACTAGAATTAGTTAGTTATGAGTCTTTAGCACCTTTTTCTATGCGATTTGTAGATCCTAAAATGGCGGGAGTTGCTACGAATTATAATTATATTAATGGATATCAGGAAATTATAAAGTTTACTTTTCGCGCTAAGAAACTTGGGAGCGTTGTGTTAGATTATCCGGATGATCGACAACCAGATTCATTAGCGAATCCTGTTTATATTACTGGATGCCAAGAAACACTAACCATTACAGAACGTCCAGCACCTCTAACGATTGATCAAACTAGTATTTATGTTTTGACAGGAAGTTCTAAAAAATTAACAGCTAGTTATAATTTAGAAGGTACTGTTGCAGGAGTTTGGTCTTCAGAAAATTCTAATGTTGCGAGAGTTGATCAAAATGGAAATGTAACTGGTGTTTCTCCTGGAGTTACAAAAATAATCTATCAAACTAGCAATGGTTATCGAGTAGAGTGTGAAGCTACTATTTCTAATTATCTAAAAGGGGATGTAAATCGGGATGGATCTGTGAACATCAAAGATGCCATGGAAATTATGTATATTGTTACAGGTAGAAAGCCTTTGACGGAGGATGTTTCTATTATTGGAGATTTAAATGATGATAAATCTGTGAATATCAAAGATGCTATGGAAATTATGTATATTGTTACAGGAAGAAAATAATTTTAAAACAAATTTGTGATAATTATGATCAATAATAGTACATGAGAAATTTGTACTATTTTTTGTTTGAATTTTTAAAATTTTTAAAATATTAAATTGACCTTAACTATTGAGAATGATATACTAAGAACATAGGAGGAAAAATATGAAAAAAAGTGTTAAAACATTATTAATTTTATTGCTTGCAGTATTTGCTTTTGGTACAACTAATGTATTTGCAGATGATATATCAGCATCTGGTAGTACAATTACAACTGGTGGTAAATATATTTATTCTAGTAGGGAGACTGATACTATTGAGTCAGTAGAGGGAGTTACTTATCAACCTGCTACTCATAAATTAATTTTAGAAAATGCAGATCTTACTGATTTAGTGATTGAAAATCATATGGTTTATATTGAACTAAAAGGATCAAGCACGATTGAAAAAAATCTTTTTATTGGTTGTGCTAATATCGTCTTTACTGGAGATGGCTTCTTGGCAATCAAGGGAACAGGATTAGAAAGTTATAGTTCTACTATCTACACAAACGGAGAGGAAGTAACCAGTGATTTAAGTTATCCACCACGTGTTCAATTTCGCATGACTGGAACTGTTACTGCTATGAAAGGAATTGGCGGATATCGTGATGATTCTTTAGCAGCAAATCAAAATTTAGTAAATTATACTTCCATTCAATTAGGTGAAAATGTTGCTATTATCGAAGGTGGCTCTATTAAATCTGATGGTGCTCAAACATTTATTGGAGGAGAGGATACTACTACTAGCAACTATAATCAAGTGAAAGTAGTCATTCAAGGAGGTCAAACTCCAACACCGACTCCAACACCAAGCCCAACGCCTGAAATTCCTGGTGGAAATGAAGGTAGTGGTGATATTGGATGGGGTTCGACACCTGATGATGAATATACCATTACAAATGGAGATACTTCGTTTACTTCCAAAGATGAATTAGATCCAGATTATAGTTTAACAATTGACGATAAGAAGTCAGCACTTAGTAAGGAAGCAACTACCCTTTTAGAAAAAGCAGTTGCAAATTCCCATCTTGTACTTCTTTACAACATTTCGGTTGTTAATGGTAGTGGAAATGTAGTGTCCATGAGAAATGGAGAATATACAATTCGCTTGAAATTATCTGCAGAAGATTTAAAAAACTATGATACATTTACAGCTATTTTCGTAGATGAAAATGGAGAAGTCAAAGAAACATTCGATACAAAAATCGATGGGGAATATGTAGAATTTACAACGACTCACTTAAGTGATTATGGAATCTTAGGTTCTCATAATCCTGGAGCTAAGAACCCATCTACTAATGATAACGGAATGATTATTTTATCCATTGTAGGTGTTTCTCTATTAGGAGTTGTTGTTACTTCAAATTCATTAAGAAAAAGATTTGAAAAATAATACAATAAGAAAAGAGTAGAAAAAACTATTCTTTTTCTTATCTAGAAGGGAAGAAGAAGGATGAAAAAGAGTAAGTTAAAACAGAAGAAAAAAGTTCCATTATGGGTCATCATTACACTTTTTCTTCTTTTTTTTGTTATTCTAGTAATTGGTCTTTTTCTATTTTATGATTGGCGAAAAGATAACCGTGAAATTAAAAAACTAAACAAAGTATTAGATGAAATTGTGACAATTGAAGATAAAGAGGTGCCCGTAGAAGAAACTCAATTCGTTAATCCTCCAGTGGAAGAAAAAGAAAGTGACTATTGGTATTATGTACATCTTCCATTCAAAGAAGTTGATTTTACCTCATTACTTGATCGAAACAAAGATACAGTTGGTTATATTCATATGGAAAATACGAATATTAATTATCCGATTGTTTCATCAGGGGATAACGAGTATTACTTAAATCATGATTTTAATAAAAAAAGTAATAAAGCGGGTTGGATTTTTCTAGACTATAGAAATAACCTTGATAATTTATCTGATAATACAGTAATTTATGGACATGGAAGAATCGATAATACTTTGTTTGGTTCTTTAAAAAAAGTACTGACAAATAATTGGCAGAAGAATAAAGAAAATTATGTGATTCGAATCTCAACACCAAAAGAAAATATGTTATTTCAAATATTTTCTGTTTATACGATTGATGCAGAGTCATACTATATCACAACTAACTTTGTAAGACCTGAAAGAAAAATAAAATGGATTGAGGATATGAAGGAAAGAAATATCGCCCCCACTGATACGGAAGTATCTGTAGAAGATAAAATTCTAACTCTATCGACTTGTCAAAATAACAATGGAAAAAGAATTGTTGTGCATGCTAAATTAATTAAAAAAGAAACTAGAAGTTAAGACTATGTTTTCTTAAGAAAAAGTGTTATACTGTGACTATAAATCAATACCTACAACTTTGTGGGTTTTTCTGAATATATATAAGTAAAGGGAGGAGTTAAAATGTCAATTAAAAAAATTACTTTTTTTGCTATTTTAACTTTAGAAATTTTCTTTTTAGGAGAAGGGGTAAGTGCAGCTAGTATTAACAAAAATGAAATCAATTTGTATCATCTATCAGATTCTTATCAAGTATATTTAACGATGCCTAGTTCTTTTAAAGATGAAGAAAGAATTGAGGTAAACGGTGCTTCTACGACACCTACTTATCGAGTAAAAAGTGGAGATACAGTGACTGTTGATAGTACAGGTCTTGTAAAATTTGTTCCAGAAGTAAAGTGGTGCAAAAGAGAAGGAAGTTGGATTAGTTGTTATAGTACAGAACAGGAAGGAACTACCAAACAAGAAACCTATCATGAAGGAAAGAATATTATTGAAGTTACAGTAGGTAGTGAAACATTTGAAATCACTGTAAATACCGTTCTTTATGAAAGATATAATGCAGAAAAGATTATGACAGATTATGTAAATAATAACATCACGAGTTCTATGACCGAATATCAAAAGATGGAAAAGATTATGGAACGCCTTGCTCAGACGGATTATGCAACTTCTAGTTCTAGCTATGTTGGTTTGTTTTCAGGAGAAGGAGCAGACTGTTGGGGAGATACGGCTGCCATGGTTTATATGGGAAAATTAGCAGGACTAAAGATTCACTCAAGAGATGCTAGAAGAGATGTCGGAGCAGGAAATGGTCACATGAATGCTGCGGTCATGTTGGATGGAAAATTATATGTCGCAGATGTTATGTCAACAAAGGCCCCAAGATATACCGAAATTACTGAAACAATCAGTGGTTTTTCTACAGCACATAACTATGAGGAAGGTACTTATTTTTCCCAATATGATGGATATGATGAAGTCGTTTCTGTTCCAGAAAGTAACACAATTACACGGCTAGGAAAAATGGCATTTTACTATGGCTCTCATAAAGAAACCAAAGTAAGAAGTGTTCATCTACCAAAGACTTTATTAACGGTTGGAGATAGTGCTTTTCAAGGAGTAAAAACGATTGAGGAAATTACAGTAGACAGTGCCAACTCAAATTTTAAAGCAATGGATGGTATTTTATATTCCAAAGATGGAACCACTCTTTATGCTTGCCCTTCTGGGAAAAAAATTGATCAATTCATAGTTCCTAATACAGTTACTACTTTATCGAATGATGCCTTTAATGGAAATTTAACCAAAGTTGTTATTTTACCAGAGAGTGTTACTACGGTGGGAGATCGGGCAATTGTAAATGGTAGTGTATTAGTAAAAAATAAAAATGCGACACTAGGAAGTAATCTTTGTGATAGTAATCGACCTATTTATGGATATAAGGGATCAACGACTGAAGATTATGCGAAAGCAAATAACTGCCCTTTTAGTGAGATTACAACAGATAACGTAAAAGAGCTTTCGGAGCTTTCGGTAGAAGTATCTGATATCGAGTTTAACTATGAGGGAAATATTCCTACTGTTACAATTAAAGATGGAAATTATACCTTAGTAAAAGATGTGGACTTTACGCTAGAATGTACGAATAATACTTCTGCAAGTACCAATAAAGCCGCTACAGTTAAAATTTATGGAAAAGGAAAATATGTTGGACTTGTAAAAAAGAATTATGCAGTGACACCTAGAAAAGTTCGATATCAATATGTAAATCCTGAAGTAAATTATAATGGGCAAGAGCAATATCCAATCATTGAATTAGAAGAGGCAGATCATTTAACCTTTTATTATGGGGACAATGCTTATAGTGGTCTTTCTAAAGAACCCAAAAAATATACGATGCCAGGAACTTATACATTTGGTATTCGTATTACAGGAGATAATTATGAGAGTGTTTATCTGAGTGGGTTAAAATTCCGTATTCGTGGAACAGATATTAGTAATGCAAAAGTGAAACTGACCAATTATATTTATACAGGAAGTTATTATTGGCCAGAGCCTGTGGTAACTTATCAGAAAACGACTTTAACAGAAAATGAAGATTATAGTGTATCTTTTGCTTCCAGTGACCCAAATATTAATAAGTATGTGGGTCCTGGGTTAATCACTGTAACGATTACAGGAAAAGGAATGTATGATGGGCAGATAACAAAGACTTATCGTATTTTACAAGAAGGGGAATATTCCTTAAAAATGAACAAGCAAAAGTTAAATCTTCCTTTAGGGTCCACTACTACTTTAAGTATTATTGGTGATCCAGAAGTTTATGTTTCACCACGTTTAACAAGATGGAGTAGTTCTAATTATAGTGTTGTTTCTGTTGATAGTAATGGAAACTTAACTCCAAGAGCAAAAGGAACTGCAACCATTACAGCTACTTATAATAATCATTCTTATACTTGTCAAGTAACAGTTACAGATTATTTACTTGGAGATGTTAGTATGGATGGTTCTGTGAATATCAAAGATGCCATGGAAATTATGTATATTGTTACAGGAAGGAAACAATTGACAGAGTATGTTTCTATGAGTGGTGATTTAACTGGTGATGGATCCGTGAATATCAAAGACGCCATGGAGATTATGTATATTGTTACAGGAAGAAAATAGTGATGAGTAGAATGCAAGTATATGGATTTTCTTCTACTGTAAGGTTCTAATAGAAAACATTCTTTTAATTTTAATGTATATATAAAAAATTGGATGGTGATTTTATGAAAAAATATGTAAGTTCTTTATTATTTCTTATTTTAACTATTTGCTTTTTTCTACCTCTTTCTGCAAATGCAGAAGAAAATTACTTAATTAAGGTTGGCGGTACTGGTAGTCATAGTATTACTGTAACAGAAAATACGACAATCTCTCAAATTACATCAGTTTTAGGAGAAGCTAAAATCAAGACAGAATCTGTATTTGGTGGTTATGCTTATACTTTTTATACAGATAATAATTATAGTAATTATTTATATATTGAAACATTAAGTGATGGGAAAATATTTAGTTATGGATCCCTTGATCAAACATTTAAAACAAATACGGTTAGTTATGGAGAGAAAAGACCAAGCAGTAGTGGTACTTTAAGTGGATATGACATGATCGATGACAATAAAAATGTCATTGCGGGAATTTTTTATAATCGTTCTGCTCTGTTAGGAGGAGATTATTCAAAAATCAAAGAATTCTTTCAGACCGAATTTTTAAAAGATCAAGCGAAATATCTAAAAGGTATCAATCAACATAGTATAGCAATGTTTAATGCCTTAGCACTAAAATTAGGGAAAAAGACAAATTATACTTTTGATCAAAAACTTTATGATATTTCTATGGAATTCACAAATAAGGGACAATCTTTTAATACTTTCTTAGCAGATTTAAATGTCGAAGGAGAAATCAAGGATTTTGGAAATTCCTATCCAACTCGTTCTTATCTTTTAAATCCACTTTTTAATGCATCTGATGTAAAAAAGTTAGCAACAGATGATATCACGAAATATCCTTATCTTATTTTTGGATATGATAGTACTTCAGGAGCTGCGCAAAGTGTTTTAATCAGTAATAAAATATATCAGACGTTAATCGATAAGAAAGCAGCTAGTTATCTAGTGGATCAGGAAGAAATTTATTATAATCAACAAATTATGTATGCATTAAGTTTACTTGATGATACGATGACTGAAAAAGAAAAGACAGAAATATTAGCAGCCTATTCACAAACAATTTCTAACTATAGCGGAAATCCATATGATCAGACATATAAAGGTATATTTTTAGTGAAAGAAGCTGTATGTGCAGGATATGCAGATGTTGCTAGGTTACTTACTAGATATGCAGGAATGCATTGTGAGATGGTTACTTCAAGACTCGGAAATCATGGATGGAATTTGTGTTATCTAGATGGAGAATTTTCTTATATAGATAACACGAAAGGAATCATGAATATTCATCGTGTGAAACCATATGGTGATTATGACTCTGTTTCCTTTGATAGTAAAACAGATCTTTTAGCTTGGGATCCTTGGCGTCATGTCTTTAGTGATGCTGTATTAAGAGATGACTTTATTCATAGTTTACCTGAAGGAACGAGTGATTCTACGGCTATCCCAGCAGGTATGGTATATACGGATGCAAATAATTATTATTACCAAAAAAGAATCTATGAAAAGCAAGAGTTTATCTCCTATATTTTTAAGAAAAATCGTAAAACAAGTGCAGAAACGAGACTTACTACAGTATCGAAAGCAGTGGGAATATTAAAAGACCAGGATTTAATCTATTTTGTAGGGGATGATGGAAACTTTTATAGTATCGATACGAGTGGCAAAAATAAGAAAAAATTAGCAACCCCTCTTTCTAACCATTCTTTTGGTGCGGTATTCTTAGATGAAGGATATATTAGTTATACAGATTTTGATGAGAAAAAGGAAGAAACAAAAATTGTTCATTATAAAGAGGCAAGTAAATGGCCAAAATTACATACGTATACGGTAACGGGTCAAAACTATGATTTACAATACTTGGAAAATGATACTTCTGTTGTGATTGTAAAAGCAGTGGGAAGAGGAAATAGTTATCCAAGTGGAGAAATTGTATTACCACAAACCATCAATAATAAACCAGTGATTGGAATTGGGTCTGAAGCATTTCAAGCTTATTCTTATAAAAATTTAATGACAGGAAATATTACTTTGCCAAACTCTTTAGAATATATTGGAGATCGTGCTTTTGATAGGGCTATGGGGATTGGAAATATTACATTTAATTCTAAATTAAAAACGATTGGAAATTCTGCCTTTAGTTCATCAGGACTTACAGGGACAGTAAGCATTCCTGACACTGTCACATACATTGGGACAGAGGCTTTCCGATTTGCAGATAACATTACTTCTTTAGAAATTGGCGGTTCTCCTATTTTAAAAGGATATGCTTTTCAAAATATGGATGGAGTTCGGGGAACGGTTACAGTAAAAGAAGGAGTTGAATATCTAGGAAGAAATAGCCTAGCAGCTAATAAAAATATTGAAACCATTATTCTTCCATCTTCTTTAAAACAGATTCAAGATTATTCTTTAACCAATAATACAAATCTAAAAGAAGTAGTTATCTTATCGAAAGATATCGAGTATATGCATCTTGGAGCAGTGGATGCTACAATCTATTTATATGGAAATACGAAAACCTCACAATATGCAGATGCACATAATATTCAATATGTTGATTTAAATACTGTAAAAGAAACAATTACTTTATCAGAGACGAGTTTAACCAAAGCTGTCAATGCGGAAGATTTTTCTTTAACATATTCGGTTACACCAAGCTTTTTAGGAAAAGAGGTTACATGGAGTAGTAGTAATGATCAAGTAGCGAGTGTTTCAAGTAGTGGTGTCATTCACTTAAAAAGTGGTGGAACTACTACCATTCGTGTACGTACTTCTAATGGAAGTGAAGCAACCTGTGAGCTTACTGTTTCTGAAAACAACATCCGCTATTTAGTATTAAATCATACGACCATCAAAGGAAGTATTGGAGATCAAGTCACTTTAAAGAATTTTATCTATCCAATCGATACAACTGATGATAAGACACTTACTTATACAAGTAGTAACCCTAGTGTCGCAACAGTCGATGCGAGTGGAAACATTCATATGGTAGGAAATGGAAGAACCGTTATTACTGTTCAAACTAAAAATAATGTTTCTGCAACTTGTAATGTGGTTGTAGCTTCTCGCTATTTAGAAGATGAAATAATTACTATGAATTTATTTGATTCCTTAAATGGTGAAAAAGCGATGCCAAAAATTAATGATGGATCTAGAGTATCGGATATCGACTGGGATATTAGTAATACGAGTGTTGTATCTTATCTCAGTGGATTTAAGATTCTCAGTGCTTCTGGTGGGGGATTTTCTACTTTGACAGCAAAAGACTCTATGTATGGAAATGTGACATGGCGTATCTTTGTGCCTGAAGTGATTGAATTAAAAGATGGGACACATGTATATCCAGGAGACTTTAATTTAGATGGAAAGTTTACAATCGATGACTTAAATCAAATGATTGAGCTATCAAGTCGCGGTTATGTCAAAGAAGATAATCAAGCTTGGTTTGATATTACTGGAGATGGTTATTTCAGCGATAAAGATATTCGTGCCTTTGGAGAAATTGTTTTAAATAATTTAGTAGAAATTCCTGAAAGCGGACCAGAAATTTTGGTGATGCCATCAAGTTATACGATTGCTCTTGGAGATACTTCAGAATATCAATTGCAGGTAAAAAGAAATTCTCCTTCTTCTGTAAAAGATATTTCTATCACTTGGACTTCGAGTGATGAAGATGTTGCCATTGTATTAAGTGATGGGTCTGTAATTGCAACTGGAGAGGGGCAAGCAATCATTACTGCTACTACGCAGGATGGAAGAGTTTCCACTTCCGTAATTACAGTAGAAGATGCCAACTATCACTTAAATCAAAATTCCGTTACATTAAAAGTGAATGAAACCACTGACTTAGAATTATTACAGGATAAATATATTAGAAGTTACCAAGTTATAAAAACATCTAGTAATGAAACTGTAGCTAGTATTGAGGAAAATACAATTAGAGCTTTAAAGAAGGGAAATGCAACCATTACTTATGAGATTCCAGAACTTCATTTAAATCTTGATTGTGAAGTAACTGTCGAAGAAGATTTAGAACATCAAAAGCCAATTGAAAGTATTTCTATTACTCCATCTACTCTTCAGTTAAATCTTGGTGGTTCAAAGAGACTAGTAACTCAAATTCTACCAAATGATACCACGGATGACAGGAGTCTTCGCTTTGAAAGTAGTAATGAAAATATTGTTTCTGTAGATGCGACTGGTTTGGTGAAGGCCAATGCAAAAGGAAAGGCAACGATTACTGTTTATACAACGAATGGAAAAACGAGTCAAGTAGAGGTTCAAGTAACGGGCGATTATTTAAAGGGAGACGTTAATATGGACGGTGCCGTGAATATCAAAGATGCTATGGAGATTATGTACATTATTACAGGAAGAAAAGAACTGACTGAGTATGTTTCTATGAATGGTGATCTAACAGGGGATGGATCTGTGAATATCAAAGATGCCATGGAAATTATGTACATTGTTACAGGAAGAAAATAATATAGAATGGAAGGCGGGTTTAAAAATCCGTTTTCCTTTTGTTAATTTGTAAATACCAAATTCAAAATATGGACTTTCCGAAAGACAGGTGCTATAATGAATTTAGAATACGTTAGTATTAGCAGTGATTAAGGAGGGAGAGAAACACAAAAAAGTTGTTTCAAGGAGTAAAATGAAAATAAGGTTGAACTTAAATAAAAAAGTAATTACTATTTTTTTCTTACTTAGCATTTTTTGGATGAATCCCGGAATGGTAGTAAATGCAGCAGACAGGATAAACATTCAAGATGTGACTGTAGAAAATTTGGACTTTCCACGTACTGGGGTTTCTACATTGGTTGAAGATTATGCGGTTGTAAAGTATGGAAATCAAGTGTTGGTAAAGGGTACAGATTATACGATTGATCGAGATGGAACTACTATTGGTGATCCAAAAGAGATTTCTGTTGGAACTTTAACGATTAAAGGAAAGGGAAATTATACAGGAACCTTAGAAAAAGAATATAGATTGATTCCAAACTCAAAATATACATTAAAAATTAGTCAGACAAAAATGGAAATGTCACTAACAGGTGGAACTCGGAAACTATCAATTTATACAACACCAAGCGTTTATATGGATGTAATTAAAATGGGACAACATCGCTATTGGACATCCTCTAATTCGAATGTTGTAACCGTAGACGAGAATGGAGTTTTAACCCCAGTAGGGTTAGGAACTTCCACAATTACCGCTCATTACAATGGGCAGGATGTAACTTGTCAAGTAGCCATATTGCAATATATTAGAGGAGACGTAAATCAAGATGGGGATGTGAATATCAAAGATGCCATGGAGATTATGTATATTGTTACTGGAAGAAAGACTTTGACTGATGAAATTTCTATTATTGGAGATTTAAACAATGATAATTCTATTAATATCAAAGACACCATGGAGATTATGTATATTGTTACAGGAAGAAAATAAACTATGAAGCGAAAATATCAAATTTACATTCTGAATACAATGATTGCAATTTTAATCGGAGTTTTTCTTTTTTCAACGTATCGTTTCATTCGAATTAGTTATTATAAAGAATCAAACAAAAAAACAAATAATAAAATTATAAAGGAAGTAGTAATTCCAAACGATTCTTCAAATGACGAAAACAAAGAAGATGGAGAATTCAAAATTGATTTTGCGAAATTAAAGGAAATTAATAGTGATGTTGTAGGTTGGATTTATATTCCAGGTACGAAGATCAATTATCCAATTGTTCAAAGAAAAGATAACTGGTATTATTTGAATCACGATATTTATAAAAAATATAATATTATGGGTTCTATTTTTATGAATGCATGGAATCAGAGCGATTTTTCTGATTCTAATACCATTCTTTTTGGACATAATAATCATCAAGATAGTTTAATGTTTACAGATTTAAAGGAAATTTATGATGGAGTTTTAGGAAACGAGTTAACGATTTATATCTATACAGAAAGAGAAGTATATACTTATCAAATTTATTCTGTTTATTTGGCATCTCCATCAGATGAAACCCCATTAAATATGAAAACCAATTTTTTTGATCATACACAAAGAGAATTTATTTATGATAAAAGTGATTCCGTAAAGACACTTACGTTATCTACTTGTTACAAAGATAGTAGTCAGAGAATTATTGTTCATGCGTCAAGAAATGTCTAACGGAAAAATTTACCTATTTTCTTTATAAAGAATAGGTGCTATAATAATGTCATGTAGATATAGAATACCTAATAGGAGGGGAATTTATGAAAATAATGAAACTAAAAAAGAAATACAAGGCACTATTGTTATCTTTCGTATTAGTTGCATTTGTATCCATTACTAATATGATGGTTGGTGCAGCGAATGTCGCAAAGCTGTCAGTAGAATCTTTAGCAGGGGATATTGAGCCAGGAGAGACATTTACATTAAATATAAAACTCCAAGATTCAGAGAATTTCAATGCGCTTACTTTCCGAATGTTCTATGATAATAGCGCATTTGAATATGATTCAACGAATTCAAAATTCTTAGATGGAAAAAACACATATGGTTTAAAAGATTTTAATGATAAAGGTGGGGAAATTGTTTTCTTTGCATTAAATTCGAGTGCAACGAATTATGAAGATTGCAATGGAACAATTGCAAGTTTGTCTTTTAAAGCAAAATCAACTGCCATTGGAGAATATGACTTCAGATTACAGATGGATCCAAGTATAAATAGCCAAGATCAATTTTATAAAACAGATGCCAGTGGGAATGATACAGATTTATCTTTAGATATCACTTCAGGAAAAGCAAAAGTTAAAGTAGATGCTACAGATATTGATATTCCTACATCATTAGGTTTAATTAAAGGTAGTAGTACACAATTTCAAATTACACCTGTACCTAGTAAAGTAACAACACCAAAAAATGCAAGTATTACAGTTAGCCCTAGTGGAGTTGTAACTGTTGATAATGACGGTAATGTTGAAGCCGTTGGAAATGGCACGGCAACAATTAGTGTTACTGCTTACGGAATTACAAAAACAATTCCAGTAACTGTTACAAACCCAATTACAGGAATTTCTTTAGATAAAACCTCTTTAGAATTAGGAAAAGGGGAAACTTATAAGTTAAATGCAACGATTACACCAAGTGATACTTCAGATTCTAAAACTATTACTTGGACTTCTTCCAACGATCAAATTGCAACTGTTAGTGCTGATGGAACTGTAACAGCTGTAGGAAATGTGGGAGATACAAAAGCTACCATTCGAGCTACTTCATCAGTTCCTGCTATTTATGCAGAGTGTGTTGTAGATATTGTAATACCAATTACTTCTGTTAGTATGGATGAAACTCCAATTACTTTAAATAAAGGGGAAACGAAGCAATTATCTTTCACATATGAACCTAGTAATACAACACAAGATAAAACGATTACTTGGGAGTCATCAAATCCAAACGTTGCGACTGTAACGAATGGAAAAGTAACAGCCGTTCAAGGTGGAACTACTACAATTACTGCTTCTATGGTAAATAAAAAATGGACAAAATCAGTAGAGATTACTGTAGAAGTTGGATTAAATGATATTTCACTAAGTCCAACGAGTGTAGAATTACTTCCAGGACAAGATCAAGAAATTACAAAAACATTTGATCCATTCGATGCAACGCATAAAGATATTACATGGACATCTGCTAATAGTAGTGTAGCAACTGTAGATACAGATGGTAAGATTCATGCTGTTGCTGCTGGTACAACAACAGTAACTGCTACATATCAAACATTAACAGGACAAAAGACACAAAATATTAACGTAAAAGTATTAATTCCAATTACTGGAGTTACAATTAAACCAAATAGTAGTATTACAATTAATAAAGGAGATACAACTACTTTATCCGTAGAAGTTACTCCAGCAGATGCGGAAGAAGATAGAACAGTAACATGGAGTAGTGATAATACAAGTGTTGCATCTGTCAATGCTTCTACTGGTGTAGTTACTGGTAATGCAAATGGTACTGCTACAATTACTGGAACATTAAGAAATGGTCAAACAGTAACTGCTACTATTACAGTTCATGTACCAGTAAGTAGTGTTACTTTAAATCAAAATGAATTAAATCTTAATAAAGGTGATACATATAATGGATTGGTTGCAACAATTAATCCATCAGATTCAACCATTAGAACCGTCTCTTGGTCATCATCAGATACCAATGTTGCGACTGTCAATGCTTCTACTGGAGTAATTACTGCAGTAGCTGATGGAACTGCAGTGATTACGGCAACTGCAGAAGGAAAAACTGCAAATGTAACAGTAAAAGTTACAACTGCTGTAACAAGTGTTTCTATTGATCAAGGAGCAACGAAAGCTATGCTAAAAGGCGATACAGATACATTAACTGCAACTGTACTTCCAAATGATGCAACTGATAAGACAGTCTCTTGGTCAAGTAGTAAGCCAAGCGTTGTTACTGTAGATAGTCGTGGTAATATTTCCGCTGTTGGTGGTGGAAGTGCTACAATTACTGCAAAAGCTGGAACGCAAACAGATACAATTACAATTTCAGTTCGAGTTCCAATTACAAGATTTGAACTTGCTGCTGAAGATCAAAATCCAACCATCCTTAGAGGTGCAAAGAATGCAAAAACATTAAAGACAATTATTGGACCTGAAGATGCAACTGATGATAGAACAATTGAATGGACTTCTTCTGATTCAACGATTGCTACCGTTGATAGTACAGGTAAAGTAACTGGTCTTAAAGAAGGAACTGCTACGATTACTGGTACACTTACTTCAACAGGTGCTACTGTAACTTCGAATGTTACAATTGAAGTTATCGAACTTACCGGAATTAAAGTAGAATTAGAGGATGAAGATGTTTTAAAGGGTAGAGATTATCAAGTAATTGTAACTCCAATTCCAGAAAACTCAACAGAATTTGAAAATATCGAATATACAAGTAGTGATGAAGATATCTTTATCGTATCTAGTGATGGAATTATCACAGGTGTTAAGAAAGGAACAGCAACATTAACTGTTACCGTAAAAGGACCAAATCCTAATGGTAGAGCTGCTGCCATTACAGAAGAAATTGAAGTTCATGTTCGTGAAATTTCACTAGAAGGAATTAACATGGTTCCTATTCCTAACGGAATTAAAGTTGGAGAAACTACTCAGATTGAGTTAGACTTAATTCCAGAAAATGTAACGGATTATATGGTAATTACCTATAAATCAAGTGATGAAAGCGTTGCGACTGTAGATCAAAATGGTGTCATTACTGGATTAAAAGAAGGAACTGCGAAGATTACTGTTACTGTTCAAACAGAATACGGTCAAGAATTTACTTCTGAAATGGAAGTAAAGGTTACGAAGCCAGATGTAAGTCCTAAGACTTCTGTGGAATCTGCTTCTAATTATATCATTTTATCTACTGTTTCTGTTCTCTTAATCGGTGGTCTAGTTCTTACAAAAAGAAAAATGAAAAAGGTAAAATAAAATGAAAAAAATATTAGGAATATTCTTATTACTACAAGTACTATGGATTCCTAATGTATATGCAGAGGAGCTACCTACAATTTCTGTGGGTAGCTTTGATGCCTATATTGGGGAGAAAATCGTAGTACCAATTACAATAGAAAATAATCCAGGATGTAGTTATCTAGGTGTCAAGATTTATTATGATATGAATAGTTTGGAATACGTTGATTCTAAAGTAAAGGGACTCAAAGGTGCTGACATGAAAGATATCGTGCGTTCTGAAGATATGATTACTCTTTATGCTATGGCTTTTAATGAGGGTAAAATTATAACCGATAATGGTGTCGTTGCAGAAATTACTTTTCATGTCAAAGAAAGTGCTTCAACTTCTACCTTAAGGATGGAAGTGACTGATTTTGGTGGAGAGGATTTAGTAGATTATGAGTTTAATCAGAAAGAAGGAGTAATCCGAATTGCTGATAAAAAAGATTTAGATTCTTCTGAAAATTTAACACAATTGGTTCCGCCGACAACAGAAGGTGAAATCACTTGGAAGTCAGATGATGAAAAAGTCGCTACGATTGATGAACAAGGAAATATTAAATTTTCTGGTGAGGGAAGTACTACTATAACAGGAACGGATTCAGAGGGAAATGTTGTCTTAGAAAAGGACTATACTGTTGTAGATCAGGAAAAAGAAAAACAGAAAGAGAAAAAGAATAATCAAAGTAAGAATCATATCTTTTCTTATATTCTAATTCCTTTGGGAATTCTCTTAATTGTTGGTTGTATCATTATCCTTATCATATTTTCTCATAAGAAGAAATCAAAGGTAAACACTGACTAAAATCATTGTTTACCTTTTTATTTGAACATTTGTTAAGAAAATTTGCGCAAATGAATGCCAAAATTGGTAGAAAAAAAGATACTAAAAATATAGAATGATAGTTGAAAGGAGAAATAAAAAGTGGAACTTGGAAATAAAATTTTAACACTAAGAAAAAAGAATAATATTACACAGGAGGAACTAGCAGAACAATTAAATGTCACAAGACAAACCATCTCAAAGTGGGAGTTAGGAGAAACATCTCCTGATATTAAACAAGCAAAGGAATTATCTAAAATTTTTAAAGTCAGTCTTGATGAATTAGTAGATAACGATATTAAAGATTTACTGGTAGAAAGAGTGAGTAATACCGAAAAACTCGCTGGAATGATTATTAAAATTATGAAAGTAGGAGGAGCTATCCTATTTACACTCTTTATCATCGATTTAATTATTTTTTTCATTTTTACTGTTTGGAATATCGTTGATAAAAATAAACCAGCAGAACAAGATAGTGTAAGCTATCAAGTAACTTCTGAAAC
>DLAC01000048.1:0-32511 GCA_002493865.1 Caryophanales bacterium UBA7057 | reverse complement strand
TTAGCATATAAAAAGGTAGATTTTCTATCTTTTTTTCTGTTATACTAAATAAAAGGAGAGTATCATGAAAAATATGAGAAAATGGATTCTTCTCGGATTACTTTTTGTATTCGTTATTGTCGGTTTTTGTTTTTTAGTTTTAAAGCCGAATTCAAGTAATACAAGTCACGCGAAGGTTACGATTGAAGAATCCAAAATCTACCAGAAAAAAGAAATAGAGGATGCCATAGAAAAGGTATTTGAAAAATTTCAGGAGTTTCCAGCAACCTTAGAAGAAATTAGGTATCAAGATAATAAAAGTGTCTTTGATTCTTGGGCTCTAAATTATGGAAAAGACGAGGCAATTGTACTTATGACCAATTTTACAACCTATGATAATGAAGAGGTGTTCCAACAAGGATTTGAAAGAAATGAAAAGTATGAAAAATGGATGTGGATTTTAGTTCGCAACAAGGGTGAAGACTGGGATTTAAAAACGTGGGGATGGGGATAGAATTCTCATCATTAGCAGAAGAGTAGGAGTAAAAATGAAAAAAAAGATTCTATTGTTATTTATTCTAAGTATCATAATTTTATGTACAGGTTGTAACCAGAAGGCTCAAAACACAGGAAATATGAAGGATCAGCACAAACGTTGGGTATTAGAAAATAATCATGATGTGATTGATCAAGTAACACTCAAAAAAATTGAAACTGAATTAGAAAAAGTGAATCATTTAGAATCTGAATACTTAGTATTAATGCCCCTTGAAAAAATTTCTAATACAAATTATATTCAAGTATATAATGATACTGCTGTTGATCACGCCAAAAATGAGGAAGAGAAATTTCATGTAGAAGTCTGTTTTTTAAAGGATGATGACTTTGAACTATATGGGAAAGATTATCTAAAAAAGGAAGAAGTATATACTATTTTAAAAGATTATTTTATGAGTCATAAAATACCAGATACGAAAGATTGGTATTTGGTTAATTAATGACAAAAAAGTAAAAAGAGTAGACTTTGATATCTACTTTTTTTGTGCTATAATGAAGAAAATAAATCCTTTTTTAGTGGTGGAGGTTCCTATGAAAAAACAAACGGATACATTCGAGGTAGAAGTAAAAGTTACGTATCAAGAATATAAGGAAATTCAAAAAAATTTTCCTTATCAACTACGGAAGAGGTTTTTCATTGCCTTTGTAATTATTCTTTCTTTATTTTTTCTTGCCTATCTTGATGAACCTTCTGAATTATTAGAAAATATTGTTGCAGTGATATTTCTATCCGTTTGTGCTTATGGAATCTTAAAGATAATAGAGGCTTTGTTTCGAAAGAAAAATTATCAGAAATTATTTCAGACAAATATAGATAATATTCATTACAAGCTTTTCTTTTATGATGATTATTTAGAAAAAAAGAGTAAGCACATTGTACAAAAAATTTTCTATGATCAAATTTGGAAATTAAAAGAAAATGAGACTCATCTTTATCTATTATTAGATAAAGAACATATTCTTCCTATCCGAAAGGATATGTGTAGAGAGGAAGAAATGAGGAAAATTCGAAAAATATTATGGAATGGTCATTCTAATCGGGAACATAAAGAAGATTTTCAGGATTATATCAATCCACGTGAAAAATATGCGAAAATGAGAAAATTTTTAATCTTTCTATTTGTTTTAACAATTTTATCGATTTGGTTAGGGCCTATTATTTCGCTCGCAATTGCCCATATGAATGTTCCATCTTATGTGATTGAATATTTTCCAAGTTTGAAAATTAGCCTATCTAGTTTTTATGTGAGTGTCCCCAACGCACCTATTATAGATTATTTATGGGGTGCATGGTTGGTACTTCCTATCCCTCTTTTATCTATTATTTTAGGAATCAAATATAAAAAAAAGGGAGTTAAATGTAAGAAAAATATAGTAGGGGGTTCTATTGTAATGCTGATACTACTTCTTATTGGGCTTACATCATACATTTATCCAGTGGAACAGGAATATAAGAATGTATCAGAATTTCAAGAAATACTAGGGGTAGCTCTCCCAAAAGAAGGAAGATTGTTTGAACTAGAACTAGATCAGAGTGATATTCCCAAACTCTCTTACGTACTATGGAATGATACAGAAGAGGTAGAATCATTTTATGAAAATATCAAAGAAAATGAAAATTGGGTTCTAAAAAGTGAAATAAATCCAAGTTTAAACAGATTATTGATGTCAAAGTGCATGTCAAAAAATAAAGAATGTTATTATTCAATTTATATAAAAGAAACAAATGAATATAATAAAATGCCAATGGTAAGATGGCAATATCATATCTATTCGATGATGTATGATCCAGAGATACATTCTTTAAAAATGGAGGAGTTTATAAGTTCTCTAGATCCTAACCATTAAAGATTGTCTGAATCAATTGGGTTTTAACAAATGAAATCAATTTTTAAAATAGGAGTGAAAATCATGAAAAATCAAATAAAAAGTACTTTAAGATTTTATAAACTATGTAATAAATTAAAAGACACCATTCGAAAAGGACATTTAGTATGGAATATCAAAAGAGAACGAGTAGAAAGCGTAGCGGAACATATCTATGGGGTTCAAATGTTAGCACTAGCTATTTATTATCAATTTCAATATCAATTAGATCTTGAGAAAGTAATCTATATGTTAGCTATTCACGAACTTGAAGAAATTGAAATTGGAGATTTGACTTTTTTTGAAATTGGGGAAGATGAGAAATTAATCCAGGGAAAGAAAGCAACTGATGACGTATTAAAAGATATCTTAGGAAAAGAAGAAATCTCTAAACTATTAGATGAATTCAATGAAAGAAAAACAGAAGAAGCAAAGTTTGCCTACCATTGTGATAAATTAGAATGTGATATTCAGGTGAAACTCTATGATCAAGAAAACTGTTTTGATTTAAAACATCAGGAAAATAATCCAGTCATCAATAACGTAGAGGTACGAAGATGCTTAGATCATGAAAAGAGTATTTCCAATGCTTGGATAGAGTTTGATCGTGAAAAATATCAGGATGATCCAAATTTTATTCAGATTATTGATTATTTAAAAGAAAATGATATATAAAATAAACAATTGAAAGGGAGTGTTTTATGAATAAAATTCTAATTATAGAAGATAACGAAGAAATTAGCAGCATGTTAAATCAGCTATTAACGAATCGTGGTTATGAAACAATTAGTGCCTATTCTGGAACAGAAGGACTACTATTACACTCGACGGAAATCAATTTAATTCTTCTTGATTTAATGCTTCCTGGAAAAAATGGGGAAGAGATCATTCGTGAATTAAAAAGAAAACACTCCGTTCCAATCATCGTTATGAGTGCAATTCATGATATGGATAAAAAATTAGATTTATTTGAACTCGGGGCAGATGACTATGTAACCAAACCTTTTCATAACGATGAATTATTAGCACGAATCAAGGTTCATTTAAGGAATCATAAGGAAGAAGATTCTTCTATTTTGCGATATAAAGATATTGAATTAAATACAAATAATTTTACAGTTTTTTGTAATAACGAAGAGGTATTCTTTACCAAGTGTGAGTTTGAACTGTTAAAGACACTCATGGAAAACCCCAATCAGGTATTTACGAAAAGTATTCTGTTTGATCGTGTTTGGCAGGATGAGGATTCTGCAGATGATAATACACTAAATGTTCATATCAGTAGAATTCGAAATAAATTAAAAGAAAAGAATCCAAACGAAGAGTATATTGAAACGATTTGGAGTATCGGATATCGAATGAAAAAATAAATCATTACGAATGTCTTTAAAAATTAAAAATTGACAGTCCTTTTTTTCTAAGATAGAATAAAACAAAAGGAATGGTGTAAAATGGAAAATCTTCAGAAAAAATCAATTTGGGGACCGGGAAAAATTAGAGTAAATTTAGATCAAAAGGTGAAAACTTTAGAACAGATCAATTATTTAAGAATTACTCGTTATCCTTTAGTACTTGCTTTATCACAGGAAGATCAAGAAGCATTTCAAAAGAGAACTTTAATATTTATGGAACAATTTTTCTCATATTATAAAGAATTAGAATTTCCAAGCAACCCTTCTACCATTTCTTATCTATCGTTAGATTTTGATCAATTAGAACAATCCTTTTTTGATGGAAACATCTATCTAGATACAATAAAAGCATTGGACGGAAGAGAACAATTTATTCAAAGTGTATTACATAGTAGTGATCAACTGTCTACTCGTATTGGGATGGTTTCAAAAAGAAAACTATTTTTAAATGAAAGTGAAATAGAGTTTGTATTTTTAGAAGCATTGGCTCATGAAGCAATAGATGATTATCAAAAGGAATGTAGAAAAAGAAGAATTTTATCCTTACAAGAAATTGATGAAATTCATAAAAGAGGGCATTTAACGCCGCTAGAAAAAGCACAAGAGTGGGGTTCCTTAGGTTTATGTGCACCAGGTGATTATGGAGGTAGTGCAAAGAAGCGCTGTCGTCAATTTAAAAGTTGTAGTGAATGCTTATTAGATTATGCTTATGGTCAAGATGAATATACTTCTACTTTTGATCATTTGAAGGTTGTGAATGCTTATGCGGGTGATATAAAGGAAGACCTAGGACAGAATGAAGAGGCGGTCAAAAAAATTGGTGCTAAGCATGATTAAAAATTAAGAATTATTTAAGAATTGTGTTAAGAGTTTTTTAACACTTTTTTTATATACTGATATAGAAAAGGAGTAAATATATGAGCGATATTATATTAAAAACAAATCATCTAACAAAAAAATATAAAGAGTTTAAGGCACTTGATTCTGTATCTATTACAATCAACAAAGGAGATATTTATGGGTTAATTGGAAGAAATGGTGCGGGGAAAACAACTTTAATGAAAATTATTACAACGCTTACTAATCCAACCAGTGGAGAATTTGAATTGTTTGGAGAAGGTGGAAGCGAGTTAACAGAAAATAAGAGAAGAATTGGCTCTCTAATCGAAAATCCATCCTTTTTTCCAAATTTAACAGCATATGAAAATCTAAAATATTACGCGATTCAAAAAGGAATGGTCGATTTCAAACCAATCGAAGAATCTCTTCAACTAGTTGGACTAGTGGATGCTAGAAATAAGAAATTTAAAAACTTTTCTTTGGGAATGAAACAACGCTTAGGAATTGCTTTTGCGATTTTAGATCATCCAGATTTTATTATTCTAGATGAACCCATTAATGGATTAGATCCCATTGGAATTAGTGATTTGAGAGATACATTTAAACGATTAAATGAAGAAAAGAATATTACCATTTTGATATCTAGTCACATTTTATCTGAACTATATGCAGTTGCTAGTAGATTCTGTATTTTAGAAAAGGGTTCTGTCGTCAAGGAATTATCGAAAGAGGAACTAGATATCGAATGTAGTAAATGTGTGGTCATTCAAACAGACAATCTTAAAAAGACAGCTACCATCTTAGAAAAGGAATTAAACACCACCAATTATAAAGTCATCGACAAAAAGGAAATCCGGCTTTACGAACATCTAGATCAAATTAGTAAAATCAGTAAAGCCTTATCAAAAAATGATATTAATATCTTGGGGTTATATGAAACAGGAATTACATTAGAAGAATACTTTAAATCTGTAATTAAGGAGGTAAACTAATATGATGAATTTAATCAAAGCAGATTTATATCGAATATTGAAAGGAAAAGCAATTTATATTACTTTAATTATAATTATTGGAATGTCTTTAGTGAGTGTAATTGGTATGACACCAGGATATATTGGGATGACTTCTGCGACTGAATCTACTCTGAATATTGAAGATGAAGAAATGAGAGGAATGCTTTTAGAAGTAAATGATTTAAAAGGCGTTCGGGATATCATGAAATCTTTGGGTGGCTATGAATTAGATCAGGCAGTGATTGGAACTAACATGAATTTGTATTACTTTTTTATCATTATTGTCGTTCTTATTTTATGTACTGATTTTTCAAACAAATCTATTAAAAATACACTATCCTCAGCGATTTCTAGGAAGAAATACTATTGGTCCAAAGCTATTTTAATCTTTCTCATCTGTACCTTTTTAGTTCTATTCAATAATTATTTCTTTTATTTCGTAAATCTTTTAGTGAATGGAAAAGATTTTGCTTCCTCTTTCTTAGATGTTTTTAAATCAACGGTGATTCAATTTCCTTTAATCTATGGTATAATAAGTTTGTTAATCTGTTTTGCTTTTCTATTTAAGAAAACAGCTGCTTTTAATACAATTTCTATTCCATTTGTGATGGTAGTTCAATTAATTGTATATGGAATCATTAACCTTTTTAGAATCAAAGCAGATTGGTTTTATCAATATGAAATTCAAAATGCATTAGCAAGACTAGCAAATCATCCGACGAGTGGATACGTTTTAAATTGTGCATTGCTTGGTGTTTTCTATATCGTACTATTTCATATCATAGGATATTATGCATTTAAAAATACAGAGATTAAATAGAAAGGTAAGTGAAGAGTTATGGGTATTATCATATTTTTACTCGTTATGATAATTCTAGGACTCAGCACTTATCTTTTTTGTATGAAATTAGAACTAAAAAGAATTACGGAATCTATGAAAAAGATGGGAAAGAATGATAGTAATTTACTTTTACATCAAGAACTACCATCGAAAGAATTACATTCCTTAATGATAGAAATTAATTGTTTATTAGAAGAAATGAAACAACAAGAAATACTCTTTGAACGAAATAATCATAGTTTAAAGAAAATGATGATGAATATTTCTCATGACTTAAGAACACCTCTTACTTCTGCTTTAGGATATATCGATATTCTTCTTTCTTCGAATCTATCCAAAGAGGAACAAGAAAAAGAATTAAGAATTATCGAAGAACGTTTAAAGAGATTAGAGGAATTAATTTCTTCCTTCTTTGATTTTTCAAAAATTATATTTCAAAAGGAACCATTAGAAACAGAAGAAGTGAATATCATTGCAGTCATAGAGGAGTCTATCGCACATTCTTATGAAGATTATCTAAGAGAGAATAGACAAATTGTTTTTGATAGGGAGAATTCTAAAATTAAGATAGATTCGAATATAGAAATGTTGACTAGAATTTTTGATAATTTAATTGGAAATGCTTTAAAACATGGAATAGGAGATTTAGAAATTACGGTTCATCAGACAGAATCTTTAAAAATCGTATTTCGAAATCAATTAAAAAATAAAAAGTTAGAAGTCGATAAAATATTTGATGAATTTTATACGGAAGATATTTCAAGAACCAAAGGTGGAACAGGACTTGGTTTAGCAATTGCGAAAGAGTTTACAGAACAGCTAGGTGGCAAGATAGAGGCAAAGAAAGAAAAAAACTACTTGAAAATTATATTCCATTTACCAAAAAAGGAAAATCATAGGTAATAGATAGAAAGGATTGGATTCTATGAGACTGGATACAAACTTAATATTAAAAAATATAGATTTAGATAGAGAAAGGGTCGAGTCTTTTGAAAAGTATCCCTTTAATATTGAAGTGATTAAAAACTTTTCTAGTCTGGAACTCAATGCTCCTGTTACATTTCTTGTTGGGGAAAATGGAATTGGAAAATCTACTTTTATAGAGGCACTTGCAGTTTCTTTAGGATTAAATCGAGAGGGAGGTACGCAAAATTTCCAGTTTCATACGAAAAATACAGTATCAGAGTTATCTAATTATATGAGAGTTTCTACTTATCATCTCGCAAAAACAAAATTCTTTTTACGCGCAGAAAGTTTTTATAACTTTGCATCCGAAGTCGAGCGGTTAGTAGAAGAAGATGGTTTTCATTCTTTGTATCGCTCTTATGGCGGAAATTTACATGAATGTTCTCATGGAGAATCTTTTTTAAAACTCGTTCAAAATAGATTTACAGATCATGGTTTATATATTTTAGATGAACCAGAAGCAGCCTTGTCTCCGCAAAGTCAAATGTCTTTATTATGTATTATCGACGATTTAGTAAAACAGGGAAGCCAATTTATTATCGCAACGCATTCCCCAATTCTAATTAGTTATCGAAAGGGAGAAATTCTTGACTTAAATCACGATTTTCAAAAGGTAGATTATCAGGATACAGAGATTTATTTAACTTATAAAA
Source organism: Caryophanales bacterium UBA7057 (assembly GCA_002493865.1). GTDB lineage: Bacteria > Bacillota_I > Bacilli_A > RF39 > UBA660 > Alloscybalousia. The sequence goes on along the minus strand of DLAC01000048.1, from coordinate 24,383 downwards.
TGTATTTGGATGATCCAGAGGGGATGCAACAACGATTATTTGATTGATTTATGAATAATTATGGTATAATGGAAAAGGAAATGTAGGAGGCAAAAAATGTTAAAAATCAATAATCTAAAAAAGAAATTTATTCGTATGAATGAGAAAAAACAAAAACAAGAATTTTATGCGGATAATGGAATTAGTTTTAAAGCAAACGATGGGGAAATTGTAGGAGTCTTGGGGCCAAATGGGGCAGGAAAGACCACACTTCTTCGAATGATTGCAGGTATCCTTGAACCAACAGAAGGAACCGTTGATTTTGATGGATTAAATTATAAGGAAAATGAAATTGAAATCAAAAAGAAGATTGCGTATCTATCAGGAAATACAAAAATCTATAATACTTTGTCTACTTATGAATTATTAGATATGTGTTGTGATTTTTATGATGTTCCAAAAAGTAAGAGAAAGGCAAGAATTGAAGAAATTTCTAAAACTTTAGGAATGGATGAATTTCTTTATAATAAAATAGAGCGTCTTTCTACGGGACAAACCCAAAAAGTAAATATCGCAAGATGTATGGTGCATGATCCAAAGTATTATATTTTGGATGAAGCAACGAGTGGATTAGATATTATTTCTAGTCAAATTATTTTAAATTTCATCAAAGAAGAAAAGAAAAAAGGAAAGACGATTCTTTATTCTACGCACTATATGGAAGAAGCAGAAAATATTTGTGACCATGTGATTATGATTAATAAGGGAGTTGTTATTAAAGAAGGTACTCCTGATTCCATCAAGAAAGAAACGAAAACAACAAATTTAAGAGATGCCTTTTTTGCTTTAATTGGAGGTGAAGTAGATGAAGACTAAAATTTCACATATTCTAAAAAAAGAAATCAGAGAGATGTTTCGGGATAAGAAGTCATTATCAATGATGTTAATTGTTCCAATTATGATTCCACTTTTGGTGATTGGAATGAGTGCCCTTTTTGAAATGCAGATGAATAAACCGGTAACAGATTATAACCGAATTGGATTTGCTTATGAACTGGGAGAAGTTGAAAAGGATTTTGCAAAAGAGTTTGAACTAGATGTAACAACAGGAAATTTAGAAGAAATAGAAGAAAAATATAAAGATGGGTTCCTTGATTTATATGTTACGAAAGAAAATCAGGAATATACGCTTCATGGGGATGATAATGATACAACGTCTTATGCATCTTCTTTAGTAGAAAGTTATTTTGGTGCCTATAAGGAGTATTTACAAGAAGAATATTTAAAAGAGTATGAAGTAGATTCAGGAGAAGTCATTCACATTATTCATATAAATAAAGAAATTACAGAAGAAGAGAATTATTTTTCTAGTTATATTACAAATTACTCATTCTTATTTATCTTGATGGCAATTACTGTTTCTGCTACTTATCCTTCAACAGATACGACAGCAGGAGAAAAAGAACGGGGTACCTTAGAAACATTACTTACTTTTCCAATTCGCAGTAAAGATATTATTATTGGAAAGTTCTTAAGCGTTAGTCTTTCTTCTATTATTACAGGTATTATCAGTCTAATTTTAATGGTAATTTCCTTAATCATTGCTGGTAATATGTTTGAAATTTATGAGGAAGTAGATATGATGCTTCCTGCTAATAGTTTGATTTTCTCAAGTATTGTAATTATTGCATATTCTCTTTTAATCAGTGGACTATGTATTGCAGTAGCTAGTAAGTCTAAGACATTTAAAGAAGCACAAAGTGCCCTAACGCCACTTACTTTTATCTCTTTCTTTCCAGGAATGATTGCCTTTATGATTAATGTTGAAAGTAGTACTTTACTTTCATTAGTACCATTCTTGAACTTTTCTTTACTATTTACAGATATTACGAATGGAACTGTGGATTATATCAATATCTTCCTTATGTTGTTATCTACCATTGTAATTATTGGAATTGTCTTAGGAATTATTATTAAGCAATATAAGTCAGAGAAAGTTTTATTTTCAAAATAATGAAAAGAAAAAGTATGATGTAGAATTTCCTTCTAAAATACTTTTTTTCGTGTTATAATAGGAAGAAAAAAAGTGTGGTTTCGTTTGATAGCCATTCAGGGGGGATATGAAAGTGGATTATTTTTTAATACGTTTAAATGCACAATATAGGAGTTCATTAAGTATTCATAAGAATCAAAGATTAACAGAAAACGATTATCATCCAATGCCTAGTGAAGAAACTGTTGAGTATCTAACTATAACTCCAGTAACTTCAACTATAGAAAATATGTATTATGATCTTCCAGGAGAACCTTATGAAAATTATTTAATGCAGTCTATCGAGTTTAAAAAAGTCAATGATTTTGCTACGGATGGTTTTTGGTATGATCCAGAACATGAAGTAGTTGTTTATGGACATATTCCTGGAATTTATGCAGGACAAAGAGCGGATCATAGTTTTTATGATTTATTTACAAAAAAAGTGATTCCATGGAGTTTAATTTATCAGTTTCTACAAATGGAAACAGAAGAAGACTTTAAAAATATGATTCAAGATTTAGAATTCATAAGAAAATATAGATCGGCCTATGTTCAACTTACACAAGAAAGGTTAAACAAACTAGAAGCAGGAGTAGACAATTTAGTTGCTGCCCGAGAAAGATATGATGAAAGACTTCAAGAATTTATTCATGGTATTCCTCCTAAATCTCAATTGGCGCGAGAACATGTAATTTCATCTTATAAAGAAAAAGTAAAAGAATTAATTGCTGGTTCAAAAAATAATTAGAAAGTAGTAAAATAATTCATAGTTAGTGATTGAACTATAAAAAGTACTAGTTAGGAAATGGAGATTAGTGAAAAAATGCAAAATCAAGAGTTAGAAGAAGAATATTTTTTAGTGAATTTATTAGGTGATTCGCATGGTATGTTAAGCCTTCAAGAAGAAAAAAGATTGTTAGAGGGTGAGTATCATCCAGTTGATACAGACGAAACTGGAGAATACTATGTGTTGGCAGAAAAAGAGGCAGAGGTAAAATATTGTCTTTCATCATCAGATACACCTGGGGAAGTCTATCAAACTTATGAGTTTCAGCCTGTAAGTTTTAAAAAAGTGAACGATTCTACTTTAGATGGTTTTCTATATGATCAGGAAAGGGGTGTTGTTTTTTATGCATATATCTATGGGGTGTATGCAGTAAAAAGAGGAGATGCTTATTATAGTGTAATTACAAATGAAGAAATTCCAAAAGAAGTGATTGGCGGTATTTCTAAAAGAGAAACCTTAGATGATTTTATGGACATGGCAGAAGACTTGGAAATCATAGGGCAACATAAAGAACTTTATCTTAATGTAATCACAGAAGATATCCGTTTATTGATGGAAGGTGTCAATAATAAAAAGGTGGCACGAAATCGTTCTAAGGCTAATTATGAAAAGGCGAAAAGGGCGTATGCAAAGACAGAGGATGCCAAAAGAGAAAAAGAGGAAAAAGAAAAAGCATGGAAAGAATATATGCGTTCTTTAAAGAGGCAGGAAATGGCCATCGATTCTAAAAGAGCACAGGTGAAAGAACTAATTTATCAAATTCAAAATAGCAATTAGAAAGTGATTTTATCATTTTCTTTTTTAAAGGAGATATTTTATGAAAGTAATACATCCGTTGATGCCAATTTATGACAAAGATTCTAAAGTTTTAATCCTTGGAAGTATGCCTTCTGTTAAATCGAGAGAAGTTGGCTTTTATTATGGGCATCCAAAAAACCGATTCTGGAAAACTTTAGAGAAAGTTTATAAAGAGACAATCGGAGAGAGTCAGGAAGAAAAAATCTCCTTTTTAAAGAACCATCATATTGCCCTTTTTGATGTTTTAAAGAGTTGTGATATTGCTTCTTCAAAAGATCAATCAATTAAAAATCCTATTCCTAATGATTTTACTGAAATCTTAAAAAACTCCAAAATCAAAGTGATTTTTACAACGGGAAGAAAGGCCTATGAACTGTATCAAAAATATTGTTATCCGAAAACAAAAATAGAGGCTATTTATTTACCGAGTACTTCTCCTTGTAACTGTCCAAAGGGAATTGAAGAAAAATTAGAAGATTCTTATTCTGAAATAAAGAAATATACAGAATAAGATTTTATTTAATTCTAAAGTTTTGGTAAGATTTGTTTAAAAATACATCAGCTTAATATAGAGGGCATATCTATCGAGAGAATGGTAGTTAGAATGATGACATTAGTGGAGGATTTATATGAGATATTATACAGAAATTGAAAATAACTTTTTTATACCAGTCAATGATAGAAAGAGAATCAATCATGAACTAGATGGCTCTAAATTGCCTAAATGGTTTTATGAGAAGTATCAAGAGTTAATTCACCTAATCCCTAAAATAAAAGAAATGTTTTTAAACGTTTCATTAGATGGATATTATAATAGTAAAAACAATAGACAGTATGACAAAGGTTATTTAGAATTTTTATTCCAAAAATATAAAAAAGAATATTTAAAGGTTAGTAGCGATTTGAAGGAAGATTTAACCTTATTAGAGATAAAAAACAGTATTTGGTGTTGGGGTAATATCTTAGATTTTATATTTATGATTGATCATACTCTGTTTGAAAAAGATGATTTTATTGATACGATGCAATTATTCAATTCTGCTTTAATGGATATAGGAGAGATGGATGGTTCCTTACAAAAAGCATACTTGAGGAATCAGTGGTTACTAACTTCTAGGGGATATTTATATAATATGAGATCGACTGCTCATGAAGCAGGAGATTATAATAGTTATTATCAAGAAAAAGCAGAATGGTTTTTAACTAAGAAAGAATCTTATATTTGTAGAAAAAATAAAACTCTTGGGAAAATAGATTTATTTCCAGAATTTAGTAATCCTTCCATTATTTTAGAACATGGATATATCACAGAGAATTCGTTAGATCTATTATTACATTACATAGATTACTATCCATTTAATGGAAAAATCTATGATTCAAAGACAATCATGACTGCCATGGGAATCATTGAGTTACGGCGCGATTTAATGGATTTTTTTGAAGAACTAGATTTACATACAGTTTCTCCCAAAGATAGTTTTAGAAGAGTGATTGAAATAACGAATGGTAATTATCTAGATACATTAATTCGATGTTGCCATGTTAGTAAAATCACATCCTCACCATATAAAACAATCGTTACCAGCCGGCTAACAGCAAAAGATGACTTTAGCGAATATTTAGAAAAAGGGTATAATGTATGTTTTGTCCCACCGATCATTATAAGTAAGGAAACAGGAACAGTAGAAGAATTAAATATGGATTCACCAATCGTTCGTGCATATATTAACAACGAAGTAATCTGTGAAAGTGAATTAGAAAGAGGAAAAGTCTATACGAATCATCTAAAATTTTAAGCATAAGAATTTACAATTTCATTTGTGTAAAAAAGATGATAAAATTATTTTAGGGAGTGATTGTATGCAAGTCTTATTAGCAACTACAAATGATGCCAAAATTAAGTATTATGGAACAAGATTAAAAGAAAGAGGAATCGACCTTGTAACTTTAAAAGATTTAAATATAGATATTGATGTTGATGAAACAGGGAAAGATCCAATTGAAAATGCAGTGATTAAGGCGAAAGCTTATTACGATATTAGTCACCTGCCAACCATTGCCATTGATGATGGTTTGTTTTTTGAAAATGTACCAGAAGAAGTTCAGCCGGGAACTCATGTTCGTAGAGTGAATGGGAAACGATTAAATGATTCTGAAATGATTGAACATTATATGGGCTTAGTCAATCAATATGGAACTGATGGAGAATTGGATGGATACTTTTTAAAAGGGGTAGCAATTGTAGATAAAGAACACACCTATACTTTTGATTTTAAATCAAAACGTTATTTTACAAATAAACAAAGTGAATTCTTGGATAAAGGATATCCACTAGATTCCATTCAAATAGTTCCCCCTTTCAATAAATTTAAATGTGAACTAACGAAGGAAGAGGAAGAAGAAACATTAGGAATTGAGAAACAAGAGATTTTTGGCTTTATTTTAAAAACAATTGGAGAAATAGAAAAAACTTCTAAGAAATTGGTGAAATCATAATATGGAAATTAAAGATTTAAATAAGAAATATGATGCTCTTCAGAAAAAATATGGTGCCAAGGAACTTAGTTCTATTTATAATGGAGGATTAGAAGAAAATCCGGATATCTGTTTTGTATTTATGAATCCAACCGGAAGAAATGTTGCCTCTACCAAGGAATGGAAGGGAAGAAAATCTCCTTGGATTGGGACAAAGAATATTTGGGATTTATTCTATGCAGTTGATTTATTGGATGAAGAACTATATCACGAAATTAAAAGAAAAAAAGGTAGTGAATGGGACGAAGAATTTGCTGATATTGTATATAGTGATGTAGAAAAACATAAATACTTTATTACAAATTTAGGAAAGTGTACTCAAGTGGATGCAAGACCATTACCAGATTCCGTTTACAAAGAATATTTGAATCTACTATATAAAGAATTTGAAATTCTAAAGCCAAAAGTAATTATTCTTTTTGGAAACCAAGTAAGTTCTATTGTACTAGACCAAAAGATATCGGTTTCGGAAGTAAGAAAAAAATGTTTTCAAAAGAAAATTAAAAAGGAAACCTATCAGTTCTATTCTGTCTATTATCCAATTGGAAATGGAAGATTTAATATCGATAAGTCAATTGAAGATATCAAATGGATTATAGAACATGAATTAGAAAAAGCAACAAATCAGAAAGTGGTATTTAAGTAAGAAATAAACTAAAAACTTGTTGGATAAAAATGTTTTATTAGGATAGAGGTAATGATGGAAAATAATAAAAAAGAAAAATTAGACCTACTGTTTAGAGAAATGTCAAATTGTAATCGTTGTTGCAATTTAGTGAAAAGAAATGGAAAAGATTGTTCTTTAATTCCTATTTATCAAGAACTAGACTTTTATAAAAATATTCCATCTATTTGGACTGATTGGTACCAAAGAGTAGATTCTGATATGATGATCATTGGTCAAGACTGGGGACCTTATGAAGAAATGAAAAAACTTCACGATGCATATTTGGTAGAAAGGACTCCTGAAAATTGGGATAGGCTGATAGAAAAAGAAAAGAGTCTAACGAAGAAGATGCTTACCAAATACTTAGTAGAATCTTCTAAAAATACTCAGTACGAAATGACAGAATCAGATATGAAGCATATTTATATTACAAATGCAATTATGTGTGCTAGAAGTGGGAATCATTATCGTGGCGATAATATTATGTTAAAAGAATCTACTATTCGCTGTGCTCCTTTCTTAAAAAGGCAAATAGAAATAGTAAAACCAAAGGTAATTCTAACACTAGGCTATTATCCATTACTGGCGCTTTCCTATATTTTTGGTTTTGAGATTGAAAGTAATCTGACAAAGACAATAGAAAAAAATCCAGAAATTAAACTTAAAAATTATCGGATTATTCCACTTTATCATCCAACAGCACAAATCAAAAAGGAACAGCAGTTATCACAATATAGAAGAATTTGGAATATTTAACAGAAAAGGAGTTTAGAAGATGGACCTTGTAATTGAATTTTTAATGGAACTTCTATTTGAAGGAGCAATGGAAGTGAGTAAGAATCGAAAAGTCAGTAATTGGATTCGGTATCCGCTGATTATTTTCATCGTACTTCTTTTTGGTTTCGTTATCTTTGGAATTTTTATCTTAGGGATTGCCTCCAGAAAAGAGAATTTACTTTTATCAATTTTACTCATTGCACTCAGTATTTTTATACTAGTAGCATCCATCTTAAAGTTTAAAAAAGTATATCTTGAAAAGAAAAATGATATAAATATTGGAGAGGAAGACTAATTCAATGAATTCTAAAGAATTAAAGAAGCAAATACTTTCGAACTTGAAAGAACAACTATCCGAAAAAGAGTTTCAATGGATTGAATCAAAGAACATGCATCTAGGAATTTTTACCGAACCTTGTCTCACTTATATGCTGGATGGTATTAAGACTATTGAATCTAGATTTAGTAAAAATCGAATTTTACCTTATGAACAAATAGAAACCAATGATATTGTTCTTGTTAAGAAGTCTGGAGGCAATATACTAGCCTTTTTTACAATCCAGGAAATTCTATTTTTTGACTTGGAAAAAACGCCGATATCTTTCATTAGAAAAAAGTATGAAAAAGAGTTATGCGTCGATCAAGAATTCTGGAAACAAAAAGAAAATAGTAGGTATGCAACCCTCATTCGAATAGAAAAAATCGTAAAATTAAAACCTTTTTCTATTTCAAAAAAGGGAATGCAAACATGGATTCAACTTTAAAGATAAATGAGCTTATTAGAAAAAATTCTAAGATTTATGGTAAATGCTCATTTTTTTTAGTATAATGATATTATAAAAATAGTTTAGGGAGTGAAAAAAATGATAGAACTTAGAGATGTACATAAGACTTATAAGTCGAAGAAAAGTAAAAGTACTCGCGCACTCGATGGTGTTTCATTAACACTAGGTAATCAGGGAATGACCTTTATTTTAGGTAAAAGTGGATCTGGGAAATCTACGTTACTGAATGTTTTAGGTGGACTTGACAAGTATGATTCAGGAGATATGTTAATTCTTGGAAAAAGTAGTAAGCAGTTTACGCAAGCAGACTTTGATTCTTATAGAAATACATATGTAGGATTTATATTTCAAGAGTTTAATATTTTAGAGGATTATGATGTATATCAAAATATTGTACTTGCTTTACAACTTCAACAAAAAAAGGTAAGCGAAAGAGAAATCAATCAATTATTGGACAAACTAGAATTAAAAGATTTAAAGAAAAGAAAAGTCAATGAATTATCGGGAGGTCAAAAACAAAGGGTTGCGATTGCACGTGCCTTGATTAAGAAACCTAAAATTATTTTAGCAGATGAACCAACTGGAAACTTAGATAGTAAAACAGGTCGTCAGGTTATGGAACTGTTAAAAGAAATCTCCAAAGAAAAATTAGTAGTCATTGTCTCTCATGATGAAGAATATGCCCATGAATATGGTGACCGAATTATCGAAATTAAGGATGGTAAAGTAGAAAAAGATTCTAAAGTAATTAAGGAAAGTACGGATGAAGTAAATTCTTATCAAACCATTAAATCACATCTTCCATTAAAAGATAGTTTTAAATTAGGAATTGGTAGTTTAAAACATAAGAAAATAAAATTAGCTTTTACAATTTTCCTAACTGTAGTAACACTTGGATTCTTAAGCTGTACGGATACTTTATCTAGTTATGATTTTAGTGTAGGACATGCAAAGTTATTAGTGGAAAGGAAAGAACAATTTCTTCAAGTAGAAAAGAATCATGTATCTAGAAATAAGAAGGGGAAAGTAGAAGAAGTAACGGTCCTTTCTATGGACGACATGACTCAGAAAAACATTCAAGATCAGGTAGGTAAAGAAGGATATGAAGTTTATAAATATTATGATAAAAATGTTTCTTGGGGAGAATCTAGTAGTGCCAAAGACATTTTACATATCCAAGATGAGAGCTATTCTGATATTGGTTCTGAGATTGTAGTTACAGAAGATATATCAAAAATATTAAAAGAAGACATTGCTGGTAGAACTCCAAGCGCTCCAAATGAAATTGCAATTTCTAGTGAAACAGCAGATTTGATGATCCAAAAGGGAGTCGAAGTTCATGAAATTGTAGTTAAAAATGAATTTAAAGAGTCTCATGTTTTTCAACCTAAAACTTATGAAGAAATTTTACATACAAATTACACCTATTATTTTGGAAGTGTAGGGGAAGTTAAAATTGTTGGAATTATTAATTATGATTTAAGCTCCATTTCTAATGAATATCAAAAGAATGTTTTAAACAAAATTTATGTTACACCTAGTTTTATCACAAGTTTAAAAACAGAAGAATTAGGATTATTGAAATCTTATTATACAACAGATTTACAAGTAAATGGTTTAGAATCACCAAGTGAAGAGAATGGAATGTATCGACTATCTTCTGCTGCTTTAGATCATGAAATTGAATATTTTGATGGTACTGAATGGAAAAGAACGAATCAATTAAAAGATAATGAAGTGTTACTTTCTATTCGGCAATTAGACCCTACAGAAAGTTATCGAGAAGATTTAAATAATTATACATCTGGTGGTAGCTGGGACGATTATAATACGCTCACCAAACGTTTTATGGCAAACTATATTAGTGAAAAGAATGTGATTGGGCAAACTGCTTCTTTAAGTATCAATTATCAAAATATGAACCGTGATTTGGAAAAAGTGTATAATGATTTAGTAGTCATTGGTGTTTACTATGAAGAAATATCAACGGATTATTATGGGGATATTAATTATTTGTCTTCACAAGTATTAGAAGAATATATGAGAAAGCCTCTTGAAAAGTCAAGTATTTTATATCCGATGACTAGTAAAGCAGAATTTAAAAAATTATCCAATATGTTTCCAGTGGAATCAGAGCTTTCAGTGAAATCAACCTATAGTGATCAAATGACTTATGAAAAAATGTTCTTTGATTCTATTAAAACACTTGCTTCTTATGCTGGAATTGTCTTTATCGTATTTACAGCATTCTTAATTGTTAATTTTATGTTTAATAGTATTAGTTATCGTAAAAAAGAAATTGGTGTTTTAAGGGCTCTTGGTTCTAGAAGTTTAGATGTTATGAAAATATTCTTATGGGAAGCATTTGGTCTATCATTAATTTCTGGTACGATTGCATCTATTCTACTTGTAGTAGTATCCAACTTTATGAATTCTTATATTATGACAAAACTAGCTGGAATGCTGACAACTCCATTTATTGTCGGTATTCGTCAATTTGCGGTCATTTATTTATTAGTATTTGTGGTTACCTTTATTTCTAGTATTTTACCACTTGCGCGTATTTCTAGAATGAAGCCAATTGATGCAATTTTAAATAAATAATCATTACATAAGAAAAACAATGGTAATTGGCCATTGTTTTTTCGTGTATTCATTTTTTCTTTTTTTCTAAAACGTAGGGGAGTAGAACACCGACTGTTCTTTCTTCATGGATTTCACTTTGAATACATAAATCGATAATTTCATCATAGTTTTTCCAGACAAATCCTTCGATGACTTCATCTTCTTCTAATTTTGGACCATCCTTACTAATTTCATAATCTGTAATTTCATAATAGTAAAGGTCCCATATAACACCCGCACCATCATGAGATATTTTTAAAAGTTTTGGATTTTTTACAATGAGTCCAATTTCTTCCATGACTTCCTTTGGAACTGTTTTTTCAACATGCTCTAATACAGTATTCTCTTTGATAGATTTTTTATAATCTTCTAAAGAATCAAATACCTTTCCTCCGGGTAATCGGTAATCCCATCCATTTAACTCATAACGGAATTCACGGGATAACAAAATTTTCATATTTTCATCATCTACAATCAAAGCACGAATTCCTGGAGGTCGTCTGACCATATTTCTTTTTACGACTTTTGGCTTTCCATCAATTTGAAATTCATCCTCTGTTTGAATAAATTCAAAGAATCCATTATCAAAAAGAGATTTTTCCATAATATCAACTCCTAGTGTTTATTATAACACCAATATTTTGGAAAGTCATGTTTTCCTAGGAAAAGTATGCTATAATGAAGGTAATAGGAAGGAGGAATCCATCTGAAAAAAAGACAAGAAGTTTATGATCTTTACTGGTATTTTGCTTATGAAAGGCAAAATATCTTTATAAAAAAGCAAAATGGAGAACCTCCTCCTTGGACAAATGATCCAATTTTAAGACAGTATAAATTCTGTAATAGTTACCGAGTGAATGACCGAGTGAGTCAGTATTTATTAAAAAATGTCATTTATAATGGAAAAACTTATTCCAAAGAAGATATGGTATTTCGAATTCTATTATTTAAACTATTTAATAAAGAAAGTACTTGGGAATTACTAGAAAAAGAATTGGGAGAAATTACTCTAGAAACATTCTCTAGAAAATCATATTCGAATGTTTTAGAAAAGGCAATGCAACAGGGTGTGAAGATTTATAATGATGCATATATCAGTTGTGCAAATAAGGCTTATGGATATGATAGAAAACATGAGAATCATTTGGCTTTATTAGAACATATCTTTCAAATAGATCAAGCACATTTAGATTTATTAAATGCGGAAACAATGGAAGAGGCATTTCACATATTAAAACATTATCCTTTAATTGGAAACTTTATGGCATATCAATTAGTAACTGATATTAATTATAGTGATGTTGTATCTTGGGAGGAGAATGAATTTACTGTCGCAGGTCCAGGGTCTATTCGAGGAATTAAAAAATGTTTTATTGAAAGAAATGGTTTATCGAGTGAAGATATCATCAGGTACATGTATCTTCATCAAGAAGAAGAATTTCACCGATTAGGGCTTGATTTTAAAAGAATTGGAGATCGACCACTTCAGTTGATTGATTGCCAAAATATATTTTGTGAATTAGATAAATACTGTAGAGTTTTTCTTCCAAAATTAAAATCAAATCGAGTAAAAATAAAGAAGAAATATATTCCTAAAAAAGAAAAGATAGATTATATCTATCCACCTAAATGGAATATAAAAGGAGGAGCTTATGAAAAATAATTATTTATTAGTACATGGAAGTTTTGGAAGTCCATTTTCTAATTGGCTTCCATGGTTAAGAAGTCAAATTGAAGAAAAGGATGGAGTTGTTTATACTCCAGATTTCCCAACCGGTGTTGGTTATCAAAGTTATGAAATTTGGTCTAAAATATTAAAATGTTATGTAGAAGGCGGAATCATCAATGAAGATACAGTTGTGTTCGCACATTCTATCGCACCAGCATTCATTTGTAAATTTTTAGTAGAAAACAAGATAAAAGTAAAACGTTGTATATTTGTATGTGGGTTCAACAACTATTCTGGTATTAATGAGGAGTATGACACAGTCAATCGAAGTATGTATTTGAATCATTTGAGTGATGTTAAAAATTATTGTAATGATATTGTGTGTTTCTATTCAGATAATGATCCGTATGTAAAATATGAGGCTGAAAAAGAATTTGCGGATGCTATTACTGAAAATCAAATTATGATTTCAGGAGGAGGACATTTAAATTCTGAGAGTGGTTATACTGAATTTTCTGAACTACTTAAATATTTATAAGAGGATCTTTCCTCTTTTTTCTTTTACAAAACTTGAAGATCAGAGTATAATAAAAACCACAAGAAAGGAGAATTTCTATGTCTAAGGTTAGTAATGTATTAACTATGATTGAATATTTAAGTAGTGGTAGAAAATATAGTATTCAGGAACTATCAGATTTATTAGAAGTATCTCCTAGAATGGTTCGTGTTTATAAAGAGGAAATAGAAAAAGCAGGAATTTATATTGATACATTGAAAGGTCCTTATGGGGGTTATGTGTTAAATCAAAATATTCATGTTCCGAAAAGATTTATTTCACCGAATCCAATTCGTGTTGAAAATCAAGAAATTTTAAATACTGTGAGCAGGGGAATTAAAGAAAATCGAAAGTGTAAGATTAATTATTATTCTAAAGGAAAAACATTAACAACTAGGATTATTCATCCTTATGAATTAATTTTATTTGGAGATGAGTGGGGAGTTGCAGCCTACTGCGAATTAAGAGATGAAATCCGGCACTTTTATATTAACCGAATTGAATCTATTCAATTATTAGAAAATTTTTCTAACTGACAGATATATTGCCTCTTCTTTTTGTATGATGATACTGAAAGAGAGGTTTTTATATGATAAAACATAATTTTTCAGAGCCAATGAATATTAATTTTCCAAAACTAGAAGAAAGAATTATGGCAATTAATCATCCTGATTTTACAAAAGTTGAAGAAATGAGAGAGATGCTTTATGGACTGCTTGTAGATGGAAAACCAACATTAATTATGGCAACAGGAGGATCTAAGGTGGTTGCCTATTATTTACAACTCATTTTAGAACGACTTAGGTTTAGTGGTATAATTGCAGAAGTGATTGAACCAAGAGATTACTTTTATAAGGAAAACCGTGAAATGTTTTCTAATTTAGTGGTCATCTCTGCGAGTGGGAGAACCAATGGAGTGAAGGAGGCTCTTTCTGACTTTCAAGGAAATAAATATCTAATCTGTGAAGAGGAAAATGTAATTGATGGGACTGTTATCTCATGGAGCAATGAGTGTTATGAAAAAGAAAAGAGTTTTATTTCACTAGCCTCAAGTTTAGCACCCATTACACTTTTATTAGACGCAACAGCTTCGATTGGTTTAGAACTTAGTCAAAAAGAAATTCAAGATAACAATGAAAAAATTCATGAACTATTCCTTCGAAGTCAAGAGAAGGTAGAGTGCCTACCAGTGAGTTTTAAAGATACCAATTTAATTCAAATTATGAGCGGCTATGAAACAAGAGTATCTGGAAGTGTACTAGAGTCTAATTTGACAGAGTCTGGTATTATGATTCCAGTTCTACATGATAAGGGCTCTTTCTGTCATGGGAGAAGTAATTTGTTATTTCAATATCCAGAAAGTAAATTTATCTATTTGACACATGGAAAAAAGGAACTCGATTCTATTTTAATTGATTTAATTCAAGAAGAGTATTCCAATCTTTCCATCTTTGATACAGAAGACTTAGACGATGATATTTTTTGGAAAGAGTATTATCTATTATTACAAATGTATTTTTTATCTAAAAAGATCGCAGAAGACAAAAACATGGATTTAACACAACCAGATTATCATCCAAAAATAATTCACAAAATTTATAGATTTAGAGGAGAAATGTAGTATGGCAAATTTAGTATATGTAAGTGGTAATCGAAAGAAATGGATATCAGTAGGAAGATATTTTTCAGAAAGTGGAATTGACGTTGATTTTTTAGAACAGGATCTTTTTGAACCAGAAATCAATGATATCAAAATAATTTCTAAAACTAAAGCAAAGGAGGCTTATGAAATTTCTGGAAAACCTTGCTTTGTTGCGGACTCAGGTTTTTATATTGATCATTATCCTGGAAATTCTGGTTATCCCGGTGCTTTTGTGAAGAGGAGTGGAGTTGCTTCCGATATTGAATCTTTATTGAAAGTTATGGAAAATGTGCCTGACAGAACATGCAGATTTGTTGATTGTTTAACATTTTATGATGGAGAGGAATTTTATACATTCTATGGGGTGAGTGAAGGGACTTTGGCATATACTCCAGTTGGGAATCAAATGACAAAAGCAAAATCAAATCTATGGAAAGTATTTATTCCTAACAATTGTTCTAAAACTTTAGCGGAAATGACAGATGAAGAAAGAAACAATAGGGATGATGGACATACTTCTGCAACAGAGATTTTTATCGAATGGTATAAGAAAAATTATGAAGAAGAAAAAGGAAAAGTAATTATTAAAAAGTAAAATTCATGGTTGATATCAAAGAACATATGGTCTTTCATATGTTCTTTTAGTATCTGTTTTTATGCTCTAACTTTTATGTTCTTTTTTCTCTTCAAGAATAATTTCTAATAACTTTTTAGCACTAAAACTAGGAAGATGAGTTTTTGATAATGCAATTCCAATAAATCGACTTGGTATTTTTTGATTTAACTTTAATTCGATTAATTCCCCATTTTTTAATTCATCCAAAATATATTCTTTCGTTACATAACCAATTCCAAGTCCTAGTTTTGTAAATTCACTTACTAATGAATAACTAGTAAGTTCCATGGTTGGCTTCAATACAGTATTGTTACTCAGCATAAATTCATCTAAAAAACTACGGGTATTAGATCCCTTTGCTTGAAGTATTAGAGCATAATTATTTAGTTCATCTACGGATATCTTATTTGGAATTTTCTCTTTCAAAGATGGTGACACTGCGAAGACATCATGAATTTCCTTACAAGAAATAATTTCAAAATCAGAGTCATAGTTCTGATTCTTCAGATTGAGTATTACAATGTCAATGAATCCATTTCTTAATTTTTGAAAAAGAGTAGAAGATACCCCTGTTGTAATTTGGATATTAATTTTAGGATAAAGATGATGGAATTTTTTTAAAAAAGGAAGTAAGAATTCTTTGGTAAGTGTTGTACTAATTCCAATTCGAATTGTTCCCGATTCTAGATTAGAAAGTTCGTTGAATTTATTTTCGGCACTTGAAATATATTCGATGGCCTGTTTGATATACTTATAAAATTCTTTCCCTTCTTCGGTTAAAATTACACCTCTTTTTGTTCTAACAAATAATGTACCACCTAATTGTTCTTCTAGATTCTTAATGGACTTACTAATTGCTGGTTGAGAGATATTTAGTTCAAGAGATGCTTTTGTAATATTCCCATTATTCGCAACTACATAAAAAATTCGATATAATTCAAAATCAATATTCATAATAACCTCCAGTTATAATAGACATAAAATAAAAGTATTTTTATTATAATAGAACTTTTAATATAATACAAGTACAAGGAGGGAAAAAATATGATCATTGGATTGTGTGGAAAATCATGTTCAGGAAAAACTACGCTAGCAAATGACTTAATTCATATCTATGGTGGAAACGGAATACATGTAGATATTGATAAAATTGGACACCAAGCATTAAAAGTACCAAAGATTAAAGAAGAGTTAGTAGAAACATTTAGTGATATTACAACTAGGGGAGAAATTGATAGAAAAAAATTAGGTCCGATTGTTTTCTCTTCTGATATTAAAATGGATCAATTAACAAGTATTACTTGGAAATATATGGAGCAAGAAATTGATCGAATGATAGCTGAAAATCAAGATAAAATGATAATTCTTGATTGGCAATTGTTACCGAAGTCTAAGTTTTTTCAAGCAGCAGATATGACTATATTATTAGATGTGGACTATGAGATCAGAAAGAAACGTGCGTTAGAAAGAGATCATATTACAGAAGAAAAATTTGATTTAAGAGAACAGGCAAGTATCAAGTATGATTCATCTTCATTTGACCTCGTGTTCCATGAAGTAAACTATGAAAAATTAAAGGAAATGGTGAAAAGAATATGAAAAAAGTATTATATCCAGGGAGTTTTGACCCGATAACAAAAGGGCATATGAATATTGTAGAACAAGCAAGTGAATTATTCGATGAAGTAGTAATCGCAGTTTTACAAAACAAAAGTAAAAATGTAGGTTTCTTTACTTTAGAAGAAAGACTCGAAATCGTAAAAGAATTATATAAAGAACGGGATAATATTAAAGTAGTTCTAGGTGGAGGTGCTGCAGCTGATTTGGCATTATTACATGGATGTAAAAGCATTATTCGTGGAATTAGAGGAATTAGTGACTATGAGCATGAAGTGGAATTAACTATGGCAAATAGAGAAATATCAAATGGAGAAGTCAATACAATTCTTTTATTTGCAGACAAAGAATATCAATTTATTTCATCTTCTATGGTAAAAGAAGTATTTGACCTAGAAAAAGATATTAGTAGATATGTAGATCCACTCGTGAATGAAAAAATGTTAATGAAGAGAATGGGAAACTAACATGAAAAAATTAATGATTACACCTCTTGGAACCATATCTCCACATTGCAATCTCAGGAGAAATTGTCCAGGATTTTTAGTAGAATTTGAAAATGAAAAAATCTTACTAGATTGTGGGAATGGAATTACAAATTTATTAAAGTTTCCAGAAGTTTTAGAGCATCTGCATATCTTGATTACACATTATCATGAAGACCATTTTGGTGATTTAGGCTCTATTGAATCTACTGCTTTTTGTTATCATAACTTGGGTTTATTAGATAATAAAATCAATGTTTATTTACCAAAGAAAGAGTATAATGGAAGAAAAAGGATGATTACTTCGAATCCAGAGTCTTACTCTATTTACCAAGATATAGATGAAAATAAAGTGTATGATATTGGTGGAATGAAAGTTTCTTTTTATGATAACCATTCCCATGGAATCGAAAGTTATATGATCAAGTTAGAGGTGAATCAGAAAAAAATTGTCTATACCTCTGATATTGGAACTACAAACTTAGAAGGAATCATTGATTTTTGTAAGGATGCGGATTTACTTATTTCTGAAAGTTCTCTTTTAAGAAAACATCATAGAAATTTAACGACGCATTTAACGGGTTATGATGCTGGAAGAGTTGCCTCTTTATCGAATGTTTCTAAACTATTACTCACACATTTTTGGCCAGAGGAGGACAGAAATTTATATTTAGAAGAAGCAAAAGAAAATTTCAAAAATGTGGAATTAGCCGAGGAAGGAAAAAAACTTATACTAGAGATAGAGTAATGGGAGAAGTTAATTTCTTCCAAAATAAAAGGTCAACTTAGTTGGCCTCTTTCATATTCTTTAAGATTTTTATCTATTTATTTTTCCATTTCCCAGCTTCTGAAGGAAATGCAATCTCCATCCTTATTAAACTTAATTTCATAAATTCCATTGAATTCTTGAATATCCCTTTCAAAAATCCATTCGACAATTGCAGTTTGTCCTTCGATTGCTAAAATTTTAAATTCAATTTTTTAATCTCTTGATCTTTGATATGCTTCCATTCATTTTGGATTTCTTCATAAGCAGTATATGGTTCATCAAAGGGTGTTTCTTGATAAAAGATTGTTTTTTGAAATAGGGATGATGCCTTTTCTGGCTCCTTTTGAAACCAGTATTCCTTTAAACTATCTAACCAATGTTCTACAGTAGTTCTTTCCATAAAATGCTACTCTCCTATAAAATCTTTTTTAATTTCTTGTAAGACTTCTTCTGATACTTCTGTTTTATACATGGCAACACCAGCAGGCCACTCTCTATCAATCCACTTGATTCCATACCTTTCAAATTCCTTGTCATATCTAGGAATGGCATGGAAGTGAACGAAGTTTTCTTTCATCATATTAGCGTGATAGTTAAACTTTACTGCATTATATAATGATTTACATCTTTCCTCAAATAATTTGCAAACTTCACTAAATTCTGCCATTTCATCTTTTGTGACTTCAGCTAGAGAAGGGCATTTTCGTTTCAAAAGAATAATACAACTTCCAATCGTAACTGGGACTGGTCTTAATAGTAAAACCCAGTAATCAAATTCTTTAATTATTAAATCTTGTCGATTAAATCTACCTGCAAATTCATACATAAATGATTCCTCCTTAATTTTTATTCTATTTTATTATACATGATTTTTACTTATTTGTAAGTAATAAGATGATGGATATGCTATAATATAGAAAAAAAGCAATTCAATTTGTAACAACGAAATAAGAATATAATACACATTATTTTATGGTGGAGGGTACAATATGGTAAACATACAAGACATTAGTAATAATATTTCTGTTCTTTCAAAGAAAGTTCCTGAACTTAATATTGATAGCATATTTTTAGAACAAAATGGAAAGTTAGATAAAGTTTTTTATAAAGAGGAAAGTTTACATGAATTAAGAAGTTGTTCTAAAGTATTAGTCACGATGGCAGTAGGAATTGCAATCGATGAAGGTCTCTTAGTAAATGGCGTTCCTCTTTCATTAGATACTTTAGTTTATCCGTCAATCAAGGATTTGGTGGAGATTAAAAATTTCGATAATTTAGAAAAAATAAAGAAGTGGACCATTAGAAATTTGCTTATGCATACAACAGGTTATGAGAGTCAAATGATGTCAGAGAGATATATTGAAGATATCGATAAAAATCAATTGTTAGATTATGCTTTAAATTATGATATTCCATTTGAGGTTGGGAAAAGGTTTGCCTATAATAATGTAGAACCATTCCTGATATCCGTATTTTTTCAAGAAACATTTGGAATGAATCTATCAGATTTCATTCATGAAAAGATTTTTAAAAGAGTGGGGATTACTAATTATAGATGGGATAATTATGGAGTTTATTGTCCTGCTGCGACGGGGCTATATTTAACACATACTGATTTTCATAAAATAGGATTGTTGTTATTAAATGATGGTAAATATCAAGGAGAACAAATTATTCCCGAAAAATGGATGAATGAAATGTGTCAAATGCAGTTAGAAACTCCTGAAGCATATAAAAAGGAAAGAGTCTTTCCAAAGGTAGGTATTGGCTATTTTATATTTATTTCGAGAGATGGATTCCTTTTTAGAGATGGTTCCAATGGTCAATATATAATCATAAATAAAGAGAAGAATCTTTTAATTACAATTATGGCTTCTACCAAAGAAATGAAGTATGTTACAGAAGTATTTAGAAATTTAATTTAATAAGTTATAGGAGAATGTAGTATGATAAGAAGTGCAAAGAAAGCAGGAAACTTTCCATATAGAATGGGAACTGTATGTTATTTTGAAGTAGATGAAAAAGGCAATGTGAAGCGTATTCTACATAAAAATAAGTGTGATCTGGAAAATGTTTTGGAGGCTCTAAAAAGAGCGGAACAAGGGATAACAAAAATCTATGCAGTATGGCCAGGAAATTGGAGTAGTGATTTGTTTATAATTGATGATTTAGAGGAATTTGCTGAAAATTTTGAGTTATACAGTAAGGTTTAATTATATTATAGTTAGTTATTGAAGTTGGAGATAATTTTATGAAAAATATAGAAATAGAATCTAAATATATAATAGATAAAAATTTATATCAAAAAATAGAAAATTATTTTAAAAAGAATGGTTATACTTATAGCGAAGAAGTACAACATGATATCTATTTTTCGCCTATCTTTTGTCCGTTTTTTGGTGGAAAGATAAATAATGAATCATTAAGAATTCGAAAAGTCGGTGGTAAAAATATTTTAAATTATAAAAAGTTCATCGGTAAAACGGATAAAGCTGATTCTTATTGTATTGAACATGAAATGGAAATAAATGATGTCCCAATGTTTAAACAAATATTAGAAGATTTAAGAATAGAGGAAGCATTTACTTTAATTAAAAAAAGAAAAAAATATATTTTTAATAATCTATTGGAAGTGTCATTAGACGATGTAAAAGATTTGGGTTACTTTATTGAAATAGAGCTGATTGGTTCAGAAAAAAATATCAATCAAGCAATAGAATCAAGAGATAAATTAATCAAGGAATTTAACTTAAAAAAAGAAATGCAATCATATAAAGGTTATGGATATATGTTATTTGAGAAAAAGGGTATGTAGATGACTATAATTTAAGTCAATCATTGGAAGGTTTGATGATGATATGTTTGATATAGATAAGGCTACACTTTGTGTAGAAAAAATGAAAAAGTATTTTAGGTCCTCAGATGAAGCTGCGAATGTAGAAATACCTAGTCATATAGAAATTAGTAGTAGTGATTATGTTACTTATATTTTCTATTCCTGTTTACTTGACTATGGTATGCGTTCTTCTACTTATCACTCGAATTTAATTCATACATATCAAAAATACAAGGATATATTTGATCCATACTATGTTGTAAAAAATTATAAAAATGATTCAGAAAAGTTACTTGAAATAATCAAAGAAAATATTCATCCTAGATATCCAAATATTGCTTTAAAAAAGTGGCTAGACTTATCTATATTTTTAAATAGGAACTATCCTGATAATCAATTAAAACAAAAAATTT
Organism: Caryophanales bacterium UBA7057; assembly: GCA_002493865.1. Taxonomy (GTDB): domain Bacteria; phylum Bacillota_I; class Bacilli_A; order RF39; family UBA660; genus Alloscybalousia. The sequence goes on along the minus strand of DLAC01000048.1, from coordinate 2,792 downwards.
GTTCCCTTTCATCTTATAAAGAGTTATATCATTTTATTATGGGTATCAAAGGGTATGGACAGAAAACAGGTGGATTATTACTTCGACTCATCTATGAATCTGGAATGTGTCACTTTACTGATGAACTAGATGATATTCCAATTGATCGCCATGATGTTGAAATCAGTTATTTAAATGGAATTGTAGATAAAGAACAATTGAATCCAAAGGAATTAAAATTATTAGGAACTACTTGGATTCAAGCTGCTAAAAGTAGAGGGGTATCTGCATGTGATATTGATAAATATCTGTGGTCTATCGGAAATCGTCTATGTTTCAAAAAACGATGTTTCGAATGTCCAATTCAAGAAGAATGTAAAACGAAGATGTAGGAGAGTTTGATATGAAGAATGCAAGTATCGAGAATTTAATGGAAATATTTAATGAAAATCAAGATAAAAGAATCTGTGTATTAGGTACCACTTGTACTGGAAAAACAACCATCATCCATGATTTAGGAATTGGGTTAGATATGGATGAAGAGATTTTTCCTTTACTTTCAGAAGAAGAAACAGAGTATGTTTGTAGCACCCCTTGGACAGAAGAGATTGGAAAAAAGATGGATGAACTGGTAAGAGAAAGAATATCGATTCAACCAGGATATCCAATGTTTGGTACAGTTTTACTAGACTGTGATTTGATTGTTTATTTACATATCAGTGATGAATTGTTGTTAGAAAGAACAAATTTAAGAAATACTGATTTTATGAATGCTAAAAATATGCAACAAAAAATAGAAAGAGAAATAGAAAATTCAAGGATAGAAACGATTATTTTAGAAGTTGAAGAATTTAAAAAGAAATTTTCTATTTGAGGAGGTGTTATCAATGAATTTTGATGAGGAAACCGAACAAAGAATGTTAAGCCAAGCAAAACTTTGGTTAGATAATGGAAGGATGTTTGGAGATACAGGAAAATGTTTTCAAAGATTAAATATTGCTTTACCAAGAAGAAAATTAGAGTGGGCGATGGAACAGATGGAAAAAGCATTTAAAGATGTTTAGATTATTGATATTGAAATGGAATGAATTCAAATGATAAAGGTATGAATTGCCAGTATCATTTTTTTAATGGAATTTAAAATCTATATGATTATGTTGCTTTTTGTGCTATAATATTGAGCCAAAAGATGGATTCTCACTTGAATCAACTAGAACAGGAAGGTGACTATTATGAGAGTATACCGAATTATATCTGCTAGAGAAATTACAAATGTTTATAAAGGAATTGATGAAAGAAGAGCCGTTGTATGTGGCGAGAATACACATAGATATGAAAAAGGTACTTCTTATATTCATTTCTTTCGATATTATGAGTCAGCTGAATACTATTTTAAAAAGTATCGCGTATCTATGAATCATATAGATGAATATATTGCGTATATGACCGCAAATATCCCAAATGATATTTTAAGACAACGAATGGGCTACGGATTCTATGATATAGGGGAAACGTTTAGTTATTATAACATTCCAATTCCTGAATATGCTATTAAGCAAGAGGAAATGGACCCTAAATATATTGTAGAGGTAAATAGTTTCGTAAAGCATGAATATAAAAATCAGAATGGGGAATATCAAAAATATTTAAAGTTAATGAAAAAACTCTCAAAACAATATAGTTATGATTTTTCTAAGATAGTTGAATATCTTGAGAGTTGTAATCTTGAAGAATTATTAGGTGTAAAAGATGATGATCGAACCGAGGATGAAATGTTTTCTGATCATTTGAAACAATTATCTAAAATATTTCCGCTTTATGACTAATCAAATGATTTTGATTATGAATTTGAAGAATTTTAGACAATCTCTAGTCCGCAATTACTGCTTGTATCAGAAAAAATAATATTATCCTTTCTCTTTAATGTTACGGTGATTGAAGCAGTAATACTTTCCAAAATATTTTTTTCCATTTTTCCTTTTACTGGTGCAATTAGGTTTAGTCCCTCGTTGTTTTTTGATTTTATATTTAAGGAATAGTTTCCCTTTTTTAATGTTATATTGACTGTACCTCTATCTATATTGTATTTTATTATTTTTGTGTGATTATAGGTCGTAAATTTAAACTCACGGTTATCTAAAATTAAAACACAAATCACTCCTTTAAAGTGTAAAAATTTAAAAGGAATATCCGCGATTGAAAGCATAAAACTAGCATCTGATTTTTTAAAATTATTTCCTTGACACCAAATATATGATTTTGGAAAAGAGATTCCCCAATCTTTTTCTATATATCCAATGCTATTTTTATGATTGAAATTTATTTTATGATTATTAATATTTATTACGCCTTGTATTTTGTTTCGCATACTCAGTATTGCATGGTTACATTCCATAAAGGGAATATATGAAAAAGGTCCCATTATATTAGGGCTTAGAAGACTGGTTTTTATGTTTTTACTGTCGGAATATTTAATGTTTCCCAAAATCTTAAGATGTTGTGAATCTTCTTTTATATCAATATGAATTCCTTTTTTTGAAAAGATATTATTTCCAATTTGAATGAAAAATGGATCAAGATTGAATTTAAATTCATCTATAGAATAGTTTACATAATAGGATGTATGATCAGTAATTATTTGTATAAATGCTTTTTTCTGTTTATCATTGATGTTTATTCCAGGAATAAAGGAAATACTTTCTTTTTTATTTGTGTTCTTAAAATACCAACCCTCAAAATAATTTTTATTTGTATCTAAATATTTTTTTCCTTGAAATATATCAGGGTTTCTTATTAAAAATAATTTATTCATA
>DLAC01000001.1:1329-53543 GCA_002493865.1 Caryophanales bacterium UBA7057 | reverse complement strand
GTGAAACATAAAATTAATAATAATTCTTGTTTTTTTTAAAAAAATATAATAGAATATATACGTGCAATAAATATTGATGGAACCAGGTCAGGATCGGAAGATAGCAGCCTTAACATTATATATTTATGTGCACTTTTTTGTTTGGAAGTGATAATAATGTATGAAAAATATATGCTGGAGGCTTTAAACGAAGCTAAAATAGCTCTAGAAGAAGGAGAAGTTCCAGTTGGAGCAGTGCTTGTTTATAAAAACAAAATTATTGCTAAGTCACATAATACTCGTATTCAAGATAATTGTGTAATAAGGCATGCAGAAATCAATGTAATACAGGAAGCATCTAAAATCTTAAAGGATTGGAGATTAAATGATTGTTCGCTTTATGTGACACTTTTACCATGCCCAATGTGTTCTAGTGCAATTAATCAATCTCGAATTAAAAAGGTAATTTGTGGAACTGTTCCTAATAATTCTGATTACACTTTAATTTATCAAATTTTGAGTGATAATAGCTATGGAAAACCTGTAGAATTACTTACAGGAATTTTAGAAGAAGAGTGTAGTAAAATTTTGAAAAATTTTTTTTCTAAAAAAAGAGATTAATTAATAAAAAAGTATAATGAATATGGTATAATATTAGTAGTTTTGGAGGTGAATTATGTCTTATCAAACACTTTATAGAAAATACAGACCATCGGATTTAGATGACGTTTCTGGTCAATCTGCAATTGTTAAAATAATTAAAAATTCACTGAAACTAAATAGAATTAGTCATGCGTATTTATTTTGTGGTCCTAGGGGAACTGGAAAAACTACAATGGCTAGAATTTTAGCCAAAAATATAAATTGTTTGAATCTTCAAGATGGGATTGCCTGTGGAAAATGTAAAAATTGTATTTCTATTTTGAATGGAAATTGTCCTGATATTATAGAATTAGATGCTGCTTCTAACAACGGCGTAGATGAAATTCGTGAAATTAAAAATAAAGTATCTCTAGTTCCAACAGAATTAAAATATAAAGTCTATGTTATAGATGAAGTACATATGCTATCATCGGGAGCATTTAATGCATTACTTAAAACATTAGAAGAGCCTCCTGAACATGTAATTTTTATACTTGCTACTACAGATGTTCATAAAGTTCCTGTGACTATCATTTCTAGATGTCAATGTTTAGATTTCCATCGGGTTCGTGAGGATGATATTATTCATAGGCTTCGCTATATTTGTGAATCCGAAAATATTAAAATAGATGATGAAATTTTAAAAAGTATAGCTAATCTTTCAGACGGTGGATTTCGTGATGCTATTGGTATGTTAGATAAATTGGTTTCGTATTCTGACCAAAAAATAACATTAGATGATTTTGAAGAGTTGAATGGCATTGTGTCAATAGAGAAGAAAAAAGAATTTTTATCACTGGTGGAAAATGGTGAAATTAATAAAATCATAGAGTTTATTGATTTCATCTATAATTGTGGAAAAGACTTAGTAATATTTTCTCAAGATTTAATGGTTCTTTGTAGAAATATGATTATAAATTACTATTCCTATGAAAATACTGATTGTGATATTGAATTTTTACTTTCATTTGTGGAAAAAATGGATGAGATTGCAATTGCATTAAAGGAAAGTAATAATCTTAGAATTATATTTGAAACTAAGATATTATCATTTATCTATCAAAGAAATAAAAAAAGTTATAATACAACTTTAAAAAATGTTTCATCAGAATCTGAAAATAATACTGATAGTGAACAAATTAAATATGATACAAATGTTCAAAATACAATGAAAATGACAGATGATAATATAGATGTTGATAGTCATATGACTTCTCAAAAAAAAGAAAAAAGTTTTGATTCAAATTCTGAATCAGCAGAAAGTCAAATTGATACTCATGCTGATACTAATTTTTCCGAAAGAAATTCAATTATTATTAATAATTGTTTCTATAGTGCATCTAAAGATAAATTACTTCATATAAAAAACAGCTGGAATTTGTTAAATGACTATGCTTTAGATAACAAATATGGAGCAGCTGCTTGTTACCTATCTGATGCCACTATTCGTGCCTCAGGAAGCCATGAAATTATTATTACATTTGATTATGAATCAGTAGTTAGTAGAGGATTTCAATTTAATACACAAATTGAACAATTGCTATTTAAAATTTTTGGAGAAGAATATCATGTGGCATATTTGACAAACGAAGAATGGGAAATTGAAAAAAATAAATATATTGAAAATAAAAATAATGGTATTAATTATCAATACTTGGATTTGAATTCTTCCTTCAAGCAGAAAGAATCTGTGAATAAAAATTTGAATGAAGATAATACCGCTTTACCAGATAATTCCATTGTAGATGATGCCATCAAATTATTTGGAGAAAATATGGTAAGTGTAAATGAATAGAAAAGGAGAGATAAAATATGAATTTACAAGCGTTAATGAAACAAGCACAATCAATGCAAAAGGATATGATGAAAGCAAAAAATGAAATTGATCAAACTGTTTTTGTAGGAGAAAATGGTTTTGTTAAAGTAGAAGTAAAGGGAACCAAAGAAATTAATAAAATTGAAATTAATAATTCTGAACTTACTTCTGATGATATAGAAATGTTACAAGATATGATTATGATTGCAATTAATGATGCTTTTAAAAAAGTGGATAAAATGACAGAAGAAAAATTAGGAAAATTCACTAACTCAGTACCAGGACTTTTCTAAGATGTATCCAGAAAGTTTAGAAAATTTAATAGAATGTTTTAAATACCTTCCAGGAATTGGGGAAAAGACGGCTGAGCGATTGGCTTTTTCCGTCCTTGATATGGATGAAGAAAGAACTGAGTATTTTCAAGAAAGTATTAAAAATTGTAAAAAAAATATTCATGAATGTCCTATTTGCAATGTATTAACAGATAAAGAAAAGTGTGATATTTGTTCTAATGCCTCCCGTGATCATCACTTACTTTGTGTAGTTGAGGATCCTAAAATAGTATTCTTATTTGAAAAACTTGGGATGTTTAAGGGCGATTATCATGTTTTAAAAGGACTAATTTCTCCAAAAGAAGGAATTAATCCTGAGGATATTGATTTAGGAAAACTCATTGATAGAATTAAAAATTCTAATTATAAGGAAATTATCTTGGCATTTAAACCTAGTATTGAAGGAGAAACTACGTCTCTTTATATAAAAAGAATATTAGGAGATTTGGATTTGAAAATTTCTAAGATAGCAAGCGGGGTACCAATAGGCGCTGATATGGAATATATAGATGCAATGACATTAGAAAGGGCATTGTTAGATCGAAAAGATATAGAATAAATTTATATAATTTACCATACCTTTTAATAGGTGATAAAAATGAAAAAAATAACGCAGTTTATTAAACGATTTATTCTTAGTTTTTTTGTCCTTTATGGTTTTAATATGATTGTGAATAATTTTAATATTATAATTCCAATTAATTTTATAACTGTAGGGTTTATGTCATTTTTAGGCTTTCCTGCATTATTTTCTTTAGTTTTACTTTATGTATTTATTCGATAGAAAGGGACGATTATATGTTGGCTTCTTATATGAACGAACAACCATATTTTGTGGAAGAAATCACAAGGATTGTGGATAAAAACAAAATTTCTCAAGCATATTTAATTGAAACTAGAAATTGTCAAAATGCGAATTCCATTGTTTTGTCTTTCGCAAAATATTTATATTGCCCTAATCATATATCTAAACCAACCATGTGTAAAAACTGTAATTTGTGTTCATTGATTGATTATAATGCAAATGGGGACTTTATTCAGATTTATCCGGATGGTTCATTCATTAAGAAAAAGCAAATTATGGAAATTAAAGAAAAATTTATGACTAAATCTTTGGATAATCAAATAAGTAGAATCTATATTATCTATGAAGCTGATAAATTAAATAAAGAATCTGCAAATGCTTTACTCAAGTTTTTAGAGGAACCTGAGAAAAATATTATTGCAATTCTTGTGACAGAAAATCGCTATAAAGTAATTGATACTATTCGTAGTCGTTGTCAAATTTTCTCACTTTTAAATCAGACTATGGAATTGGAAATATCTGATATTGAAACTGTTCATAAAATTATAGACTGTATAGAACAAAAGGGTAGACAAGCTATTGCATACTTACCGATTGCTTTAGAAAATCAATATTATAATAGAGAACAGTGGATTACTATATTCACTAGTATGCAATATATATATGAACAGGCAGTTCGGAAATTAGAAAAATCTTCTTTTCCAGAGGAGATGGATTCTGTTCTAGCAAAAATTTTAGAGAAAAATAATGAGCAAAGACTATTACATAAATTAGAAATTATTCATAGCAAACTTCAAGATTTAGGATATAATTTAAATACAAATTTGATGCTTGATGATTTTATTATAAAATTTACAGATATAAATTGATAGGTGGTGGTATGATGATTCATGCAGTGATTGTAAATTTCCAAAAGAATGCAAAAAATTATTTTTTTAGTACAAGTGGATTGGAATTAAAAAATGGCCAAAACGTAATAGTAGAAACAGAAAAAGGATTACAATATGGACAAGTAATTGCAATAAAAGAACTTACTGAAAGTGATATTGGTTTTCCCTTAAAAAGTGTGAAAAGAATTGCAACTGAAAAAGATGAAAGACAATATCAAAAAAATTTGGAGGATGCTTCTAAGGCTTTAGAGGTTGCTAGAAAAAAAGTGGAAGAACTCCAATTGAAAATGAAAATAATTGATGCTAGATATACCTTTGATCGTGGTCAATTATTATTTAACTTCCTTGCTGATGAGCGTATTGATTTTAGAGAACTTGCCAAAAAGCTAGCGCAAATCTATCATACAAGAATTGAGCTTCGTCAGATTGGTGTTCGTGATAAGGCAAAAGAAATTGGAGGATTGGGACCTTGTGGTAGATTTTTATGCTGTAGTACTTTTTTAACAGACTTTAATAGTGTATCCATCAATATGGCTAAAAATCAAATGCTTGCTCTGAATCCATCTAAAATTAATGGGGTTTGTGGAAGGCTTCTTTGTTGTTTAAACTATGAGGATGAAACTTATAGTCATTTAAAAAAGAGTCTACCCAAAATAGGATCTATCTATAAAAATGGAGATATTACTGGTAAAATAGTTTCATTAAATGTATTCAAAAAAACAGCAATGATTGAAGGTAAGAATCATAGTCAAATAGAGGTTGATTTAAGTAATGGAAGTATTGAATGATTTAGTGAACTATGAAAACCTTAAAATATATCAAAATACAGATTGGTTTTTATTTTCTTTAGATTCTGTACTATTACCTAATTTTGTTACTTTAAATAAAAATATTAAAACAATTATGGATCTTGGGACTGGGAATGCTCCAATTCCTTTGATTTTATCTACGAAAACAAAAGCAAAAATTATAGGAGTAGAGATTCAAAAAGATGTCTATGAACTTGCAAAAAAGACAGTTGAGTATAATTCTTTACAAGATAGAATTGAATTATATAATATAGATATCAAAAAAGTAAAAGAATATTTTGAGGGAGACTCAATAGATGTAATTACTTGTAATCCACCTTATTTTAAAATTGATGAACAGAGTAATCTAAACGAAGATCCTCACAAGATTATTGCTCGTCATGAAGTTAACCTAACTTTGGAAGAACTATTAAAAGCATCTAGATATCTTTTAAAAAATAACGGAATCCTTGCTTTAGTACATAGAACCGATCGTTTTCTAGATATTTTGAGATTATGTTCTAAGTATGGTTTGGAAGTCAAAAAGATAAGATTTATTTATCCAAAGGTAAATTCAGAATCAAATATGATTTTAGTAGAAGCAAGAAAAAATGGTGGTGTCGGATTAAAGGTATTACCGCCACTTTATGCTCATGAAGAAAATGGAGATTATACGAAAGAAGTATTAGAAATGTTTCAATAGCATATAAGGAGAAAAATTATGTTTTATTCTAGGGTTCTTTTAAAAGATGAAACTGAAATTAAAGAGTATTTACAAAAAAATATGTATCGGAAAGTTAGTGACTTTGCTTTTTATGATTTAGTTTATATTAACAAGAATGGTAATTCTATTACTGATGATACTTTAAAAATTCGAGTTTATCAACATAATGAGTGGAAAAACAAAAGTGTTTTAGTAATACTCAAGAGAGCAATTTTTACTGGAAATCAAAAAGAAGATAAAGTTTTGGTAAGGGAAGAATTTGATGACTTGGATAGTGCCATGAGATTTGTTCAGGAAAATTATGAAGATCAATATAATTTTTCTTTTAAATTAGAGAAAACTGGTGTACAATATCAAACGGAAACGGTGACTATTTGGTTAGAGAATATTGTAGATTTAGGAATCAGTATCGAAATTGGTTCTCAAAATCCAGAGGCTATTCATCAAGTCATTCAGCAATTAGATATTGTTGAAAAATTAGAAGTTTCTGTTCCTGAATACATGTATCAAAAAATAATAAACAAGAAAAAATAATTTTTATTATAGTAGAGGGTGAAATTGCATGAGGCAAAAGAGTTACGACAATAGTCCAAGTCTATATCTAATACCGACACCTGTAGGGAATATGGAAGATATTACCTTACGGGCGATTCATACTTTAGAAATGGTTGACTTAATATTATGTGAAGACACTAGAATTACTTCAGAATTACTTCATTATTTGGGTATTAAAAAGAAATTAATTCATTCCGATGATCATACAGAAGACTCATTAAAAAGCATGGTATTATGTAAACTTCAGGAAGGTTTAAACATTGGATTAGTAACGGATCGAGGAACACCTATTATTAGTGACCCCGGTTATCGTATTGTTGAGTATATTAGTAAACATGGTTATAATGTAATTAGTCTTCCAGGTCCTACTGCTTTTGTGCCTGCACTTACGATGTCCGGAATTTATCCATCTCCTTTTTTATTTTACGGATTTTTAAATAGTAAAACATCAAAGAGAGAAAAGGAATTAGAATCCTTAAAGAGACTTCCATATACTATTATTTTTTATGAAGCACCTCATCGTATTCATGATATGCTTACATCATTACTTAAGGTATTTGGAAATCGAAATATTGCTTTATGTAGAGAGATTAGTAAAAAATATGAAGAAGCTATCAGAGGTACTACTGAGGAAGTTTTAGAAATTGTTGATTCATTAAAAGGTGAAATGGTAGTTGTAGTAGAAGGAACTCAAGTTCAGGAAGATTTTTCAAGCATGACAATTTTAGAACATATTGCATTATATTTAGAAGACGGAATGACAGAGAAGGAAGCAATTAAAAAAGTGGCTGTTGAAAGAGATATTCCAAAGTCAGTAGTTTATAAAGAATATCATGCTGGAAAATAGTAAAATTATTTCCCGGGAAATAATTTTATAAATTAAAAACTTAGATTTTAGGGGGAACTATTATATGATAGATTATTTTTTAAAAGTAAATCCTCATACATTTAGAGTTGGAATCATAAGAGATTCTAATCCTGTTGAGGTGTATTATAGACAACAACAACATCTCTATGGTATTGTTAATACTGAAGATGAGTTAAAAAAACTAATTAGGGAGGCAATAAATATAGATATGGGACAGAAGGTAAATCCACATGGATTAAGAGTAGGGGTTTACAAAGATTGGGATTCTAAATGGATTAGAGAAGATGAACTCGATATTAATGGAGATGATTATATGGGTCAGAAAGTAAATCCACATGGATTAAGAGTAAGGGTTCATAAAGATTGGGATTCTAAATGGTATCCAGAAAATAATGATAATTTTTATATTTCAAATGATTTAGTTCATCATAGTTTAGAAAATAGAAAAATTCATTTAGTAAAGATATTAGGAAAAAAGAAATACAAAAAAGTTGTGAATAAAGTAAAAACTTTAAGTAGGTGATAAAATGAAATTAATTGTTGGATTAGGAAATCCAGGAAAAGAATACGAAAATACAAGACATAATGTTGGTTTTCAAACAATTGATCTTTTTGCACAAAAACTGGGGATAACTATTTCTAAATCAAAATTCAATGGTCTTTATGTGGAAACTTTGATTCATGGAGAAAAAGTAATTCTATTAAAACCACAATCTTATATAAATTTGAGTGGAGAAGTTATTCACAGATTTGTGGATTTCTATAAAATAACATTAAATGATCTTTTAATCATTCATGATGATCTAGATTTAGAAGTAGGAAATTTTAAAATTAAGAAAAAGGGTTCTAGTGGAGGTCATAATGGATTAAAAAATATTGAGCTTCATCTAGGAACTCAGGAATACTGTCGAATTAAGATTGGAATTTCCAATAATAAAAATATAGATACGAAAGATTATGTATTAGGGAAAATATCAAATTCAGAGAAAGAAATATTAAATCAAGTAAAAGAAGAGGTACTTTCTGTACTTGAAGATTATTTTCATATGAGTTTTGATAATCTAATGAATAAATATAATACAAAGATAAAGAAGGGAACGATCGATGCTTAACAATTGTTTTCAAACAAATAAGATTCATAATATCGCTCTGGCTGGTTTAACAAACGAGCTTTTTTCTGTTTATTTGAATCAACTTTGGAATCAACATGAAAAATCAATCTTAATTGTAACACCCTCTTTATATGAAGCAAATCAAATTTATGAAAGTCTGAGTAATTATAATTCATCCGCTAGTCTATTTCCAATGGACGATTTCTTAACTAGCGAAGCCATTGCGGTAAGCCCTGATTTAATGGTAAACCGTTTAGAAACACTAAACTTGATACTAAATAATCAGAAGAATATTGTTGTTACCAATTTAATGGGATATCTTCGCTTTCTTCCATCTAAGAATCTTTATCAAAAAAGTCATTTTACCTTTTCTATCGATGATGAAATTGAGCCAAAAGAATTAGTAGAAAAGCTTTACCATATTGGTTACACGAAAGAATCTATTGTTACGAAGACAGGGGAATTTTCTGTTCGTGGTTTTGTAATTGATGTTTTTCCTCTTGGATTAGATCATCCAGTGCGTTTTGAATTCTTTGGAGACAGTATAGAGTCCATCCGTTCGTTTGATGAAGATACGCAGAAGTCATTAGAATCTTTAAAATCCGTAAGTATTGATCCTTATACTGAATTTATTCTAGAAAAATATCCTGAAGAATATGAATCAAAACAAAAACATCTTTTAGAACTATCGAATTCTGTTTCAAATATTTATCAGTATCTAGATCCTACCATTGTTATTTATAAAGACTATCCTCAACTTGAAAAGAGTTATGAACTACTAGTAAAAGAAATTTTTGAGTATCGACAAGAAAAAGATCAAGCCTTTCAATCAAAGTATATGTTTGATTTAACAGAAATCAATCCTTCCAATCAGATTCATTATCTAACTATTGATAATCTTTTATCTGATAAAAATATAGAAATTATTCGTTATGATAGTAAGGAAATTCTTCCTTTTAATGAAAATATTGAACTAATTAATAATTTCTTAAAAGATCAATTATATCTAAATAAAAATATTTGGATTTGTCTAAAGAAACATCAGATTCGTACCTTTACAAAAGAACTTCAAGTACCTTATATCCTAACTGATGAGAATCACTTTTATCCAGGACAAGTAAATATTATAGAAAAAAGCATTGGAAAAGGATTTATTTTTGGAGACTATGTAGTTATATCAGACTTAGATTTATTCCATAGTGCAGTACCAAGGAAAAAGTATAAAACAAAATTTAAATATGCTTCTAAGATTAAGGATATCAACAAATTAAATATTGGAGATTATGTAGTCCATAATGTTCATGGAATTGGAGTTTATAATGGGATTCATACCATTACACAATTTGGTTTAAAGAAAGATTATTTAGAAATCTTGTATGCAGGAAAAGATAAACTTTATATTCCAGTTGAAAAAATTGATTTAATTAGTAAATTTTCTGGAAATGAAGGAGTCGTTCCTAAAATCAATAAGTTGGGTGGATCCGATTGGAATAAAGTAAAAGCCAGAGTAAAAAACAAAATTCACGATATTGCGGATAAATTACTTCGCTTATATGCGGAAAGAGAAATGAAAAAGGGATTTGCGTTTAGTCCGGATGGAGAATTTCAAGAATCTTTTGAAGAGTCTTTTGAATATCAGGAAACAAAGGATCAGTTGATTGCCATTAATCAAATCAAACATGATATGGAGTCTTCTGTACCGATGGATCGATTGCTTTGTGGCGATGTAGGATACGGAAAAACTGAGGTTGCCTTTCGCGCGATATTTAAAGCGGTAATGGATTCAAAACAAGTTCTCTATCTTTGTCCAACGACAATTCTTTCCAATCAACACTATCATAATGCATTAAATCGATTTTCTAATTTTCCCGTTCGGATTGCGTTATTAAATCGATTTACGACTCCGAAAGAAAAAAAGAGAATTATTGAAGGACTGAAGGATGGAAGTATCGATGTTGTAATTGGGACTCATCGTTTGTTAAGTGATGATGTTAAACCTAAAGATTTAGGGTTATTGGTGATTGATGAGGAGCAAAGGTTTGGAGTTACTCATAAGGAAAAAATCAAGGAATATAAAAGTAATGTAGATGTACTAACTCTAACGGCAACTCCAATTCCTAGAACTCTTCAAATGTCTATGGTTGGAATTCGAAGTCTATCTTTAATCGAAACACCGCCAGTAGATCGTTATCCTGTTCAAACTTATGTCATTGAAGAAAATAATCAAATCATCAAAGATGCCATTTATAAAGAACTTTCAAGAAATGGTCAAGTGTTTCTCCTTTATAACCGAGTAGAAACCATAGAGAAGAAGGCAATGGATATTCATCAATTAGTTCCAGAGGCTAGGATAATTTGTGCGCATGGTAGGCTTAGTAAAGAAGAATTGGAAGACCGAATGGCTGCTTTTATTAATCATGAATATGATATTCTTTTATGTACAACAATTATTGAAACAGGAATTGATATCCCAAATGTAAATACATTGATTGTACTAAATGCAGATTGCTTTGGGTTGAGTCAATTGTATCAAATTAGAGGTCGTGTCGGACGGAGTAATAAGATAGCCTATGCCTACTTAATGTATCATCCACAGAAAATGTTAACAGAAACTGCAGTCAAAAGACTGAGTGCCATTAAAGATTTTACAGAACTTGGAAGTGGTTTTTCCATTGCGACTAGAGATTTATCTATTCGTGGTGCGGGGGATATTTTAGGAAGTGAACAAGCAGGGTTCATTGATACTGTTGGAATTGACTTGTATTTAAAGCTCTTAAATGATGAAGTAGAAAAACTAAAAGGGAACCCAATTAAAGAAGAAGAAATCCAAAACGAGAAGCCATTACTTGATGTATCTACGCACATTTCAGATACTTATACTGATGATGATAATTTAAAAATTGAAATCCATAGAAAAATTAATGAGATTGATTCTTATGAAAAGTTACAAGAAGTAAAAGAAGAAATTGAAGATCGATTTGGAAAAGTCAATGAAGAAATGCTTATTTATATGTACGAAGAATGGTTTGAAAAAATGGCAAAGTATTGGCAAATTGAAAAAATTCAAAAAACCAGAAATTCTTTGGAATTATATTTTAGTCCAGAGATGACAATGGAAATTGATGGAGAGCAATTGTTCTTAGATGCTTTTAAAATTACACCGATGTTTCGTTTTAAGATGACTTCTTCTAGACTGGTTGTCATTCTAGACTTGATTCAATTAGAAAAACATTACATTTATTATTTGATTGATTTGTTACAAGTTTTGAAAAAGAAAAATTAGTTGTTAACTTGCATTTCTCTAAGAGTGTATTAACGTAGAGTCAATTTCAATAGAAAGTATTTTTTATGAATATTTTCACTACCAAAATCATTCGTAATTATAGAGGGGAGAAAAAATATGAAACTAGAATTAATTAAAAGTGATGATCCTAGATTAAAACAAGTTTGTGAGGAAGTAGTTGATTTTGAAAATAAGCAATTTTATTTGGAATTAATCAATGAAATTAAAAAATTATGTATCGAACAATATGCTTTTGCAGCAGCGGCACCACAATTTGGGATTAATAAAAGATTTATAGTAATGGTAAGTGCGGTAGAAAAAAAGGTACGTAATATACAAGAACTTCAGCAATTCGAGGATCATTATGAAACTACTATATATTTTAATCCAAGAATCACGTTGATGAGGGGTCTCACATATTACTATGAAGCATGTATGAGTACAGGAGAAGTCATTGGTAAAGTTGCTAGACCACATTACATAGAATTTGATTATCAAGATATTGATGGAAATTCTCTTCATAGAAGTGCAGAGGGGTTTGAGGCTAGATGTTTTTGTCATGAAATTGATCATTTAGATGGAATTGAATTTCTGGATAAGGCAGAGGATATCACATATAATGCAGACTTAAATAAAAGAATTGAAGTTAGAAATAAGTATCCTCAAAAGACTATCTCTACAGATTGTGAGTTTGATCAGAGTGGAATCAACCCAGAATTTAGAACCAAAATTTATATAAAAAAATAAAGGTATAGAAAACGAATTGGTTAAAAATGTTTGACAATTTAAACACTTAGTGGTATATTCTTAGGAAGTCGAGTGAGTGTGTATAAGTATTTTTTACGAGCTACACAGGGAATCAAACCTACACGTATAACACGGAGTCACTAATAAAGGTGATTTTCCGTGTTTTTTTATTTCAATCATCTTTTGACTAATATAAAAAAGAAAGGAGGATTCAAAATTTCAAAGATTATGTTTTATGAATATTGCCTTTATTTGTGATATTTAAAATGATATGTCATAAAAAATTATTTAAATAAATCAGTAGTGTAAAGTATAGGAGGTGATTTTATGGCAGTAATCGAAGTAAAAAATTTAAGTAAAACTTTTACAATTAAAGAAAAAAAGCAAGGATTTCGTGGTAGTATTCAATCTATCCTTCATCCAAAATATCGCAAAGTAAAAGCAGTAAAAAAGGTTAATTTTTCTGTAGAGAAGGGGGAAATCGTTGCCTTTATTGGTCCCAATGGTGCAGGAAAATCAACTACAATTAAAATGATGACAGGAATTTTATTTCCAACGGAAGGAAATATTAATATTTTAGGCTTAGATCCAAAGAAACATCGTAAGAAACTTGCCTATGAGATAGGAACTGTTTTTGGTCAAAAAGAACAATTATGGACTCATTTAACTCCTTACGATAATTTTAAATTTTTTGGTGCAATCTATGATATTCCAAATTCAGTAGTAGAAAAGAAGATAAAGGAATTTGAAGAATTATTTGAACTCAAAGATTTTATCAATACACCTGTTCGTAATTTAAGTTTGGGACAGAGAATTCGTTGTGAAATTGTGGCATCCCTAATTCATGAACCTAAAGTATTATTTTTAGATGAGCCAACTATTGGGCTAGACCCAGTAGTAAAAGAAAATGTTCGTTCTTTAATTAAGCGAATGAATAAAGAGTATAAAACTACGATCTTTTTAACGAGTCATGATGTAGGGGACATTGAAAAGTTATGTAAGCGTGTCATTATTATCAATAATGGTCAGGTCGTATTAGATGATTCAATGGAAAACCTAAAGTATCATTATTTAAATAAAAAAATAGTAGAAGCAAAAATGAAAGAAAAGGTAAATTTAGATGACGAAGAAGGAATCACAATTTTAAAAGATAAAGGATATAATATAAAAATTGAAGTAGATACTGAAAAGAGAACGGTAGCGGATGCATTGAAATTATTAAATCCAGATAATATAATCGATATTAATATTTCAAATATTCCGCTAGAAGATATTATTAGTAGTATTTATAAAAAAGGAGATCCATCATGAGAAAGTATTTATTCATTTATAAATCAGAAATCATGAGTAATCTGCAGTATATTGGTAATATTCTTTTTGGATTTATTTCATACGCTTTATTACTATTCGTATTCTTTCACTTATGGAATTCCATTTATAGTGATCCAGAGGAATTAATTCATGGTTACAATATGAATCAAACCATTTGGTATGTAATTCTTACTGAAATATTATGGAGTTCCGTAGGAGGAAAAAAACTATGTCAGAAAATCAGTAATGATGTTAGAGGTGGAAATATTGCTTATAACTTGAATAAACCGTATGATTATATTGGATATTCGCTATCTAGTCATCTTGGAACTGCAACAATTAAAATGATTCTTTATGTCATACTTGGATTTATGTTAGGTTTTCTCTTTTTAAGAAATCTTCCAGTACATACATTATCTTCTATCCTCGTTGTATTACTATCTTGTATTTTAGCAATCATTATCGGTTGTCTTTTAATTATTATGATTGGATTATTTTCCTTTGTCATTGAGGATTCTACTCCATTTTATTGGTTATATAGTAAGGCAATTCTAATTTTGGGAACTCTTTTTCCAATTGAATTCTTTCCGACTATAATGCAACCGATTTTAACATACAGTCCTATCTATGCAGTGTCATCAGGACCCGCGAAATTGTTTGTTAATTTTTCATGGAATGGATGTGTAGAAGTTCTATTTATTCAGCTTTTTTACATCGGAATTTGTTATATATTATGTAAACTTGTATACCAGAAAGGAGTGAAAAAACTAAATGTTAACGGTGGTTAAGAATCAAGTCCGCGTGACTTTATTGACTACAAAATATGCATTAATTCGGGAAATGCTTAATAAGACTACATTTTTTATGAACATTGTCTTCATGATGTTAAACAATGCCTGTTTTATTGTTCAATGGATCATTCTTTATTCTATTAAAGACGGGATTGGCGGATATCAATTTCATCAAATTCTTCTTTTATGGGGAATTGCGGCGAGTACTTTTGGGTTTTCTAGATGTTTTTTTTATAAAGCCTTTAGCCTATCAGAAGTAATACAGAATGGAAAGCTCGATTCATTCTTAATACAACCAAAAAACGTACTTTTGTCTGTAGCTACCTCTGAGATTTCTACTTCCGCTATTGGTGATTTAATTTATGGTTATATTATGCTCTTTATTTCTGGGTTTTCAGTTCCAAAGTTTTTTCTATTTACTCTTTTCACAATCTCTGGAGGACTCATCTTAGTTAGTGTAACAGTGATCTTATCAAGTCTTAGTTTTTGGTTTCAAAAAGCAGATATGATTTCTGAGGTTGGAGACTCTTTATTAACTAGTTTTGCTACTTATCCAGAAGGAATCTTTCAAGGTACGATGAAAATTCTTTTCTATACAATCATTCCCATTGGTTTTATTAACTATCTTCCTATTCAGATTTTAACAAAATTTCATTTAGGATTTACGATTCTAATTCTTCTAATTTCCTGTTTTTTTGTTACTTTTGCATTTACAATTTTTCATTTAGGTTTAAAAAGATATTCTTCTAGTAATTTAATGATTTCCAAAATATAATTCTGTTTGTTTTGTATTTAAATTGTAGTATAATATCAAGTCATAGGAGGGATTTACAAATGAGATTCAAAGTTTATGAAAGAACGGAGAAGAGACTAAATTAAAAGAGAATCAATCAAGATTAATAGAAAAGCAGAACTCGGAAGAAGGCATCAGGCACAGCATAGAACGAAGAAAATATAAAGAAAGTTGTCAAAACAAATATGATTTAGATTTAATGGATTTTGAAAGGGAATATGAAAAAACAAACAATTTATTATTGTCATATGTATCGTATGAAGAAAATATATGTGTTTTAATTGATGGATACTTAGAATATTTTTATACCTATGGACGTAGTATGACTGCGTTAGGATTACGTGGGTTTAGAAAAAGTGCTGAAAAAGGAATCGCTTTTGCACATAATCTAGAAAAAAGAAAGAAGAAGGAAGAAAAGGAAGAAAATACAGTAATAGATTTTGTGATAGAGAATTATGATGAGATAGAAGATTTTGGAGAAGAAATTAGTGTGCCAGATTTTATGTATTTAATGTTTGAATTAGGGTTAAGTTCACGAAATCAACAGGAATGTGAAAGAGTAACGACTAAAGTAAAACAATCTATGATGAATTAAAAGGGAACTAATTATCCATATAAATATAAAATAGATTGTTTACTTATGGGACTTTTCCTGACACTTAAAAACTTTAATCCCTTTGAATTATCGGACTTTATTTAACATAATTTCTAATTTTAGATATGTCCTTTTCTTCCGTTCTATATTTGACTAATCCAACATAAACTGTTATGATTAAATTAATAAAAAGGGTGATCAAAATGGAATCAGATATTACAAATCTGTTTAAGGAAAAAAATAAATCAATTCTGTTAACTACCTTAAAATATGATATTGAGAAAAATATAACATCTGTATTAGAAACGATGGTAAATATATTTAATAATGAGTTTGATACTGCGATTACGAAAGTTACTTCTATTTATGAAGATAGCGGTAGTACTGATTCTAAAAAGTATATTACAGATACCATTAATCGAATGAAATTGGATAGTTATAAAGAGGTAGAAAAACTATTAAATGATAAAAAAGCAAGTTTAGAAAGTATTCTAGAGCAACTTGATTTTACAGATGAAAGATTTCAAGAATATTATGATGCTGTTTCTGAAACTACAGAGATATTAAAAACTTCTTTAAAAAAGTATTGTATTGAAGAGGTACAAAAAGATGCAATTTTCTCCTTCAAAGAAAATATTGAAAATACGATAGAAGAAGAAAAACAAAGTCTTGCGTTATCTAGAGTAGAAGACTATTTTACGGTTCGTCTATATGGAAAACTTGAAAGTAAGTTGTATATGGAACTAGAACTTAGAGATAATAACTTATTAAATAAAGCTAGAGAAGGTTATATCAGATATCATCAAATTGTAGAAAAAACAGAAGAAAGAGAAGAAGTGAACTAAGTAATTTATACTTATAAAATATTTTTAAAAGAAGAGAAGAAATTCTCTTTTTCTTTGTATAAAAATGCTTCTTTTTACGATACTAATTGTAGAAAGAGGGAAAAAAATGAAATCAACTGGAATTGTAAGAAGAATTGATGAATTAGGAAGAGTTGTAATTCCTAAAGAGATTCGAAAAACACTTAAAATTAGAGAAGGGGATACTTTAGAAATCTATGTAGAAAAGGATTCCATCATTCTTAGAAAATTTTCTCATCTCAATAATCTTAGTTCTACCGCGAAAAAAATGGTTTCTATTGTTTCAAATACCTTGAAAAAGAATATCATTATTGTAGATTTAGATCACGTTTTAGCATGTAGTAAAAATTTAGAAGAGACATACTTAAATCAATCTATTTCTTCTCAGTTATTAAATTTAGTAATGAGTCGTAAAAACGATCAACAGTTTTCTATTGAACCTGTTTCTTTTATTGATACTGTTGAAGAGAAGTGTAGTTATGTAATGAGTCCTATTCTTGTAGATAGTGATGTTTTAGGTGCCATTATTTTGTTTGATGAAAATCCATTAGAAGAGTCTGATTTTTTAATTTGTCAGATGTTAAGTTCATTTTTTATAAAAACTATAGAGGAATAGTAAGATAATTCTATCTACATTATAAAAAGCTTACTTTTTAAATTGGTAAGCTTTCGTGTTATTATCCATTCCTCTAATATGTTTCATTTCTAATCCTAGAGAAAGAGGGCAACCTGTATCGTAAGAAATATCTGGGAATACTTTTTCTAACGAGGAGATTGACTTTACATTGTATAAATATTTATTTACTTCATTCATTGCTTCTAATGTTGTACTAAGAGCATCTTGATATATTTGTAAAAAGCTTTCTTGATGCTTTTCTCCTGTTGTAGGAACTTTCCAAGTATCATTATTACTGTTCACAATTTCTTCCTTAGTTAATTGATTTACTTCTAAAAATTTTTGAAATGAGGATAACCAAATAAGAAAATTTTCTGTCATCATAGGACTTTTTGATACAATCTCAATCAAACTAGAAAGGAATAACGTTAAATAGGTGGATTTCATGATATTTTTATCTTGATAGGTTTTATAATGAACATCTTTGATGAGTTTTATGATTACTGGATTTTTTAAGTCTATTTGATTAAAAAAATGTTCGTTTATTTGTACTCGTTCTTTATGCATAATATTTCTAATCAAATAAGTATCTATATAACCTTCCACAAGATTATGTGGAGTAAACATTCCTACTTTTTGACATCCCTGTTCTATATAATAAATCAAAGGATGGGCTTTTGTATCAAAGAAATAGTGACTGATATGACCATAAAGAAATGCTAAGACTTCGCTATCCTCTGTTAAATCATTTTCTTTTATATATTGAATGAGTGTTAATAAAAATTCTTGAGTTTTATTACTGTGAGCATTTGGGTTTGAAAATGTAGCAAAATCCATCCCCTGTGAGTACCCTCTTAATGAATGCACATTGATGGGTAATTTAAATAATTTTTCATCTTTGTTTGCTTCTTCATATAAACTGTTTCCCATGATGGCATGAGATATATATAGTGGCATTTTTAAATCCCCCTTTTTTCGGTTTTATATTTTATCACAAACCTGTTACTTTGTCTAGGAAATTAATCAGTTTACATTTAAAATTCAGTGTGTTATAATAAAGTCGCAAATGTTATGAAGGAAAGAGTTATATGATTTCTATTTAAGAGAGTCTCGTTTGGTGAAAGAGATATAGAAAGATTATAATAGATGGTTCCAGAACAGATAAATCGATATGTAGGTTTATACGAAATTTCCGCGTTAAGGAATCAAGTGGATAAATTCTATATTTATCAATTAAGGTGGTACCGCGATTTTTCGTCCTTATGGAAGAAAGATCGTTTTTTTATTCTAGGGGGAAAATTATGAAAAAATATTATGTAATTCCAATGATAGAATCAGGTATATTTCTTCCATATAGAGATGGGAATGATATCTCGATTTGTGATTATGTAAGAAGATATTATCCAAAATTAGCAAGTCTAGAAAGTGATAGGCTATCTATTATTTGTAATGGTAACTACTGTTCCCCATTCACACAAAAACAGAAAGAACAATTACAAAATAATGCACATCAAAAAAGAAAAGTGGCAAATGAATTAGGAATACCATTACATATTTTAGCAATCAATGAGGGAGAGGAAACCTATGAGGTAGAGACTCATTCCACTATTACTAGTAGTGGTCAAGCTTTTCTTGATGTTCGGGAGCAACCTAGAAGGATATTCTTAACTTACTATAATGGAGATTACATCCAAAAAGTTCGTAGATTTATCAATAGAAAAAATTTTATCGTTATCCAGGGTGGTGCACAGAAAGTAATAAAAAGATAATAAAAAAAGAGAGGTAGTTCGTATGGCAAGATATTTTGAAAAAATTAGTTTTGAACAATTTAAAAAGGACGTATGTGAGGATAAAAAACTATATGATGCATATTCTATTCCTAGAAGGAGTACAAAGGAAGCTGCTGGCTATGACTTCGAAGCAATCTTTGATTTTACTTTAAAACCGGGTGAAACCAAAAAAATTCCTTTAGGCGTAAAAATTCATATGAATTCAGGAGATGTCATGTTTTTGTTAGTCCGTAGCAGTCAGGGTTTTAAGTATAATGTCCGAATGTGCAACCAAGTTGGAGTATTTGAAGCAGATTACTGTGACAATCCTACCAATGAAGGACATGCTTGGATCAGGCTTCAGAATCATGGAGAAGAAGATTATGTCGTTCATGCAGGAGATAAAATTTGTCAAGCAATATTTACTAAATTCTTAACAGTAGATAATGAAGAAGAAATTCAAAACGAAAGAATTGGTGGACTTGGGTCTACGGATTCTAGCAATTAAAAAAGAGAGAAAAGAGGAAAAATTATGGAAAAATATTATATTACAACAGCAATTGCTTACACATCAGGGAAACCTCATATCGGTAATACCTATGAGATTGTTTTAGCAGATGCGATTGCGCGTTATAAAAGATTAAAAGGCTTTGATGTATATTTTCAAACAGGTACGGATGAGCATGGAGAAAAAATTCAGATTAAGGCAAATGAAAAAGGGATTTCTCCAAAGCAATTTGTGGATGAGGTTGCAGGGGAAATTCAAAGAATTTGGGATGTTATGAATACAAGTTATGACCGATTTGTTCGTACGACAGATGAACATCATGAAAAAATTGTTCAAAAAATATTTAAGAAAATGTATGATCAAGGGGATATTTACTTAGGAAAATATGAAGGACTTTATTGTACTCCTTGTGAATCTTTCTTTACAGAAAGTCAGTTAGTGGATGGAAAGTGTCCAGATTGTGGCAGAGAAGTGCAACCAAAAAGTGAAGAAGCATACTTTTTTAAACTTTCTAAGTATCAGGACCGATTGATTCAATATATTGAGGATCATCCAGAATTTATTCAACCAGAGTCTAGAAAGAATGAGATGATTAATAACTTCTTAAAACCAGGACTTCAAGACTTATGTGTTTCTAGAACTTCCTTTGATTGGGGAATTCCTGTTGATTTTGATCCAAAGCATGTTGTTTATGTATGGTTGGATGCTTTAACGAACTATATTACGAATATCGGATATGATCCTGATGGTTCTAGTGAAGAGTTCTATAAAAATTGGCCAGCTGATCTTCATCTAATTGGAAAAGATATTATTCGCTTTCATACCATTTATTGGCCTTGTTTCTTAATGAGCTTGGATTTACCACTTCCAAAACAAGTATTTGGACACCCTTGGCTACTGGTTGGAGATGGAAAAATGAGTAAATCTAAAGGAAATGTAATCTATGCGGATGATTTAGTCGAGGAGTTTGGTGTTGATGCAGTTCGTTACTATGTACTTCATGAAATTCCTTTTGCGAATGATGGAACGTTAACTTATGACTTACTGATTGAAAGAATCAATGGAGATTTAGCAAATATCTTAGGAAACTTAGTAAATCGTACGATTTCTATGGTAAATAAATATTTTGATGAGCCAATTTCGAATAAGAAGGTAATAGAGTCTATGGATCAAGAATTAATTGATGCAATTAATTCACTTGAAGATCGTGTGGAAGAAAAAATGGCGCGTCTTGAAATTGGAGCAGCACTTGATGAAATATTTGAAGTTCTTCGTCGTAGTAACAAATATATCGATGAAACAGAACCTTGGGTTTTAGCAAAAGAAGGAGATAGAAAGAATCGTCTAATGACAGTGTTGTATAACTTATTAGAATCTATTCGTGTTTGTGGAATTTTCTTAAGTCCTTATTTACCGGAGACTAGTGAGAAGATTCAAACACAAATCAATAATAGTAAGAAAGATACAATATACTTAGAAGATAATACCTATGAATCTTTAAATGCAGAAGCTTTATTTATGAGAATTGATAAAGAAAAGAAACTCAAAGAATTAGAAAATAAATGATTCGGGGGATGTTTATGAAAAAAGAAGAAGAATTTACAATGGTAGGAATTGATGAATTAGAGGATGTTTATAGTGACAGAATTCTCACAATGGAAGAAGTTGATTTAGGACTTAAGAATAAGAACCCATTTCATCGACTGATTCAAACGATTGAGTCATTAAAAGAAAAATATACGTTATATGCAGTGAAGAAAGTGATGCTTCAAGAAATGGGGAAACCATACTATGAAAATGGGGCACATGTTCAGGAATTTATAGATATTTATCCTCCTAATTTCGTCATGGGAGAAGGGAATTCTTATGGTTATTATCATATTGAAAATTTATGTATTTGGCAAAATGGATTTTATACCTTTAACCGTTTTAATTTAACGACTCCTGCTATTATATATAGAAAGCAGAAAACAATTTCGGATAGTTCCAAATAAGGGCTATCCTTTTTGTGTTATAATGGAAGTGGAATTGAGGGATATTTATGGATATTGAATTTATTAGTAATGTTTATACTACCGATGGATTAAAATTACCTATGGTACATTTTGAGAGTAATGAAAAAGATATATGTGTCATTTGTATTCATGGAACATGTGGAACAATCATTGATAATTATTTTGCTACGGTATGGGGTAAATTATTATCGAAAGAAAATATTGGTTTTATTTATGAACATAATCGAGGCCATTCCATTGAAAATGATATTGTCATGAAAGATGGATCCACAAAAAGATATGGCTGTATGTATGAAATATTTGAAGAATGCATTTATGATATAGATTTAGCGATAGAAACAGCTAAAAATAGGGGATACAAAAAGATCATTTTGTTAGGTCACAGTTATGGATGTAACAAAGTAATTTACTATTATTATAAAAAGCACCCAGATATTTTAGGAATGGTACTAGCGAGTGCTCCTGACATGGTTGGCTCACATTTATCTATACAATCAGATGAATATCAAGAATTACTTCAGGAAGCCAAAGAAAATATAGATCATAATGAACCAGAAAAGTTACTTCATAAAATGATTGAAGATTATATGTATATGAGCTCAGGAACTTATTATAATTGGTATCATGATGGTTCTCTTCTTAATAATTTACCTGTAATTGCTAATCCAGAACATTGGGAACAATTTGAAACAATCGACGTACCGATTCTCACTTTTTCTGGCTCTAATGAAAAGGATCATTATCTACATTTAGATTTACTAAAAGAAAAAGCCACCCATTGTCCTGATTTTCAATATGAGATTATAGAGGGTACAGGGCATACTTATAGAAACAAGGAAACAGAAATTGGAAATCTAATAAATGATTGGGTCAAGAAACTGAAGATGAATTAAGAATGTTTTCATATTTGACAAAATGGATAGTTCGAAATAAGGACTATCTTTTTTGTGCTATAATGAGTATGAAATGGAGCGATATTTATGTTTATAGATACACATACTCATATTGGTAATGATTTTGGGACTTCTCCTGATTTATTCGTTGAAAACGCAAAACAAGCGGGAGTTAAGTACCTCATCGCCTCTTTTTGTGAAAAAGAAGATCTTCTTTTATCCACAGAATTTGTTGATAAATATAAAAATTTATATGCTTGTGTTGGATATCATCCAGAAATTAGTAACAAAATTGTGGATAAAGATTATGAGATTTTAGAAGAAACAATTCAGAAAAATCCTAAAATTGTAGCAATTGGGGAGATTGGTTTAGACTATTACTGGGAAAAAGACAATAAAGAAACCCAAAGAGAAGTATTTAGAAAACAATTAGAACTTGCAGAAAAACTTCATCTTCCTGTTGTGATTCATAGTCGAGATGCCATGAATGAAACTTATGAGATTCTAAAAGAATTTAAAGGGGTAAAAGGAGTAATTCATTGTTTCAGTGGAAGCCTAGAAATGGCAAAAAAATTTATTGATTTAGGTTATTATTTAGGAATTGGTGGTGTTTTAACATTCAAAAACAGTAAGCTTGGAAGTGTCGTAGAACAACTTCCGTTAACAAGTCTTTTATTAGAAACTGATAGTCCTTATTTAGCTCCAGAACCTG
Source organism: Caryophanales bacterium UBA7057 (assembly GCA_002493865.1). Lineage (GTDB taxonomy): Bacteria > Bacillota_I > Bacilli_A > RF39 > UBA660 > Alloscybalousia. The sequence goes on along the minus strand of DLAC01000001.1, from coordinate 30,136 downwards.
TTCGAGGAACTACTAATGAATCTAAGAATATCCCTTATATTGCAAAGAAAATTGCAGATTTAAAGGGGATATCTATAGAGGAAGTAGGAACCGTTACTACAAAAAATGCAATGCAATTATTTGACTTGACCAATTAAATGTGTTATAGTGAATACAATACAAAGAGTAAGGATAGGGTAACGGGTGGAATATGAAAAAGTTTTATAAAGCAATGATGTATCGTATGATGCTGGTAACTACTTGTTTTGTTTCTCTTTTCTTAATAGCAAGTGGAAACTCAAAGAGCACAAATACAGTTTCTAATATGAATGGAGTTAAGTCAGTAGAAGCGATTCATATCGTTAGTAAATATAACAACCAAGATAAAAAATTGGATGTAATGGCAGTATCTTCTATTGAGGAGATTAAAAAATACGGACCAACCACTCCGATTTCGTTTACTGGACAAATGACTGCGTATAAAGCAAATTGTGTTGGATGTAGTGGAAAAGTAAGTTGCCCACCAAGACAAGATGTTCGTAATGGAAATATATATTTTAGTGATTCGACTTATGGAACGGTGCGAATTTTAGCAGCTGATTCTTCTATCCCTTGTGGAACTATTGTTCAATTTTCAAATGTATCATTTTCTGGAGATCCAATCATTGGAATTGTATTAGATCGTGGGGGAGCTATTAAAGGTACACTTTTAGATTTTTTAGTACCAGAAACAGATAATATGAATACCATTGGAAGACAACAAAGCGTTCATTACGAAATTCTTAGATGGGGTTGGTAAAAGGGCGTTTGCTCTTTTTTTTATGGAATTTCTTTTTTCATTATGGTATGATTGAAATAGAAAATAAAAAGAGGTGTCACTAGTGAAGAAAATAAAAAAACTCTTACATTATTTATCTTCTATGGTCCTGTATGCACTATTGATGATTTTAGTAGTTGTAGTTTCTATGGTAGTGATTACAATTGGGGATCGAGTTGTTGCGCTAAAAAATCATGAATCAAGGGCGCCTCTTTTTAGTGCTTATGTAATTATTAGTCCCAGTATGGTACCAAATATTAATGTGTATGATGCAGTGATTACTGCACGTGTATCACAAAATAAAATTGGTATGTATGATATCATTACGTTTTTATCTAAGGAAATAGATACCCATGGAGTACCAATTACGCACCGTGTAGTTGGAATTCTTAAAACCGAAAATGGTGAAAAAGCCTATCGAACGAAAGGTGATAATAATAATAAAGAGGATAAAGCAATTATTCGTCAAAGTGAAGTCATTGGAAAAGTGCTTTTTAGAATTCCAATGCTTGGCTATGTTAGAACTTTTGTTACTAGTAAAATTGGATTTTTGATTTCCGTTGTATTACCAATTGCTGCGTCGCTGTTTTTAGAAATATGGAGATTCATTCATCGACGGAAGGAAAGATTACAGGAACAGAAGGAAAATCAAGTGGAAGTTTTAGAACCAGATAGCGTATCTTCATCTTTACAAAACGTAGAAAATGTAGAGTCAGTATCAACTGTATCTCCAGCTACTGTTTCTTCACCAACAATCACTCAAACCGCACCTGTACAAGTACAGTCACCACCGATTGTACCATCTCCAAGTCCTGTAAATTCTACACCTCCGAAAACTTCTCCACCACCAATCAAAGAAAATCCATCCTCTGATACCGAGTTCATGGATGAGGATACTGAACTTTTAGATCTAGAACCACTAACTACCCAACATACGGAACCAAAACAAAAAAAATCAGCGGATGATGATGATATCGAAGTCATTTAAATTTGTTCATTTATTAAAAGTATGTTATAGTATGGGAACTGGAGGAACTTATGGAACAATTTCAATTTAAAAAAAAGTATGGACAAAATTTTTTAAAAGATGATACAATTCCTAGTAAAATTGTATCTTATAGCCAGATACCAGAGGATACTTTGGTCATTGAAGTTGGTCCTGGTGCAGGAGCTCTTACGAAGCAACTTGCGATTGCTAGTAAAGAAGTATTAGCTTATGAAATAGATACTTCTTTAGAAGAAATTTTGGTTCAAAATCTAATGCCCTATTCTAATATCAAAATTATTTATGATGACTTTCTAACGAGAGATATCAAACAAGATTTAGAAAATTATCAATATAAACATTTATATGTGATAGCCAATCTCCCATACTATATTACAACACCTATTTTAATGAAAATTATCGAGTCTGGAATTATCGTTGATAAAATTGTAATTATGGTTCAAAAAGAAGTGGGGGAACGTTTTTGTGCGAAACCCAAAAGTAGAAATTATGGGTCTATTACAGTGTTCTTAAACTACTATTTTGAAATGAATCAATTGTTTGTAGTTAGTAGAAACTGTTTTGTACCAAAGCCTAATGTAGATAGTGTTATTCTATCTTTAACTAGAAAAAAGGAACTTTTACCGGTTAACGATTTTTGTTTATTTTCAAAAATAGTACGAGATAGTTTTCAATATAAAAGAAAAAATTTAAAAAATAATTTGAAGGGTTATGATCTTTCTTTAATTGAAACGGTTTTAAGTAAATTTAATTATCAATTAACCACGCGGGCGGAAGAACTTCCGCTAGAGGTATTTGTAGAAATTAGTAATATATTAAGTAAGTAAAAGCATATCATTTAGAGGGTGATGATATGCTTTTTAATATTGGAGACATTGTTACTAGGAACTCCTATCATAACGATGTTTTCTTTCGAATTACTGATATTTCTGGAGAAATTGCTTATTTAAAAGGAATTAATATGAGATTATATGCAGATAGTCAATTAACAGATTTGAAAAAGGTAGAAGATAAAAAAATAGAAGATGACGAGAAAATTTATGAACGAATGGATCAAAGTTTGTCGCTAGATCGCAGTGAATTCTTTTATCTTCCTGGAAAAGTTCTTCATATTGATGGAGATGAAGAATATTTAAAAAGATGCTTAAATCTATATAAAAAGTTAAATATTATGTCTTATGGAGTCTGCTTACATGAAGAGGATATTTCAAGCCAAATTGAAGATTATCTAAGGAAGTTAACTCCTGATATTTTAGTAATCACTGGGCATGATGCCTATTATAAAAGAAAAGGGACTATTGAGAATGTGGACAGTTATAAGAATACAAGAAACTTTATTGAAGCAGTAAAACGGGCAAGGCATTATGAGAAGGACCAGGATAAGTTAATTATTATCGCAGGAGCTTGTCAAAGTAATTATGAAGAGTTAATTAAGTCAGGGGCTACATTTGCTTCTAGTCCCAAACGAATTAATATTCATGCCTTAGATCCTGCAATCATTGCGAGTGGAATTGCCTTATCTGATCGGAATCAAACGATTGATTTGGTTCCCTTACTTGAAAAAACTCGTTATGGATCGGAAGGAATCGGTGGCGTCGTAACGAAAGGATGCATGTTTGTGGGGTATCCAAGATGACGAGTATAGAAAAAATTAAAACTAGGATGGATTCCTATCGAGGACAAGAGTTATTTTTCAGATTTCATGGGAGTCGGAATCAAACGGAGGAATTTTATGGGACCATTACAAATACCTATGATTCTGTTTTCATCATATCCTTAAAAGAAGGTCAATTTATTAAGTCATTCAGTTATAGTGATGTACTCATGAGAAAGCTTACCATTTCTTCTAAATGTTCTAGTGATATTTCTCAAAAGTAGTTGACTTTTAAGAAATTCCATTATATGATGAATAATATAAAGTGTATGCTTTAGAAGGAGGATATAACACATGAAGATTACAACTGTAAATGTTCGTAAGATTGAAAAAGAAGGATCAAGAATGAAGGGTATTGCATCTGTATTATTAGATGATAGTTTTGCAGTACACGATATTAGAATTATCGAAGGAGAAAAAGGATTATTTATAGCTATGCCTAGTAAGAAAACTCCTACTGGTGGATATAGAGATATTGCACATCCAATTAATCCAGAAGTACGTGCAATGTTCGAAGAAACAATTCTTAAAGCTTACGATGAAGCAGAAGATCCTGTAGATTCTGAAGAGGAAGAATAAAATAAAAATATTAAGTCTCGAAAGAGGCTTTTTTTATGCTTTTTATTTTTTAATGTCTCTGTATATTTCTGTATAACATTTCATGTATTTATTGACTTTATTTTTTGATAACGGTATCCTTAGAAGTAAGGAAGGTGCTTGTATGGATGGTTTAGAAAGAAGATATAAGGTAAGATTAAGAAAAAAATATGAAGAAGATATAACAGTAGCAAATGCTGATATTAAGGATTCTTCTAAATGGTTAGCCTCAGTAGTTGGAGTAAGTGCAGCTGCATTAGCATTAGGAACTTCCCCAATAATTTTTTTACCTTTGGGATATTCTGCTTTACAGTTTGCACATTCCTTAGTAGAATCAATTGTTCAAAAGACGGTTTTACAAACAAAGATTGAAGATATTGATGTACAGCTCGGAATAGAAAATACTGATCCTCAAGAAAGTGTAGGTAAAAAACGATGATAGCAGAAATGAAAGATACTTTAGTTCTTGATGATGATAATGAATATGTAGTAGTTAGTAAAATTAATTATAAAGACAAGTTCTATTATTACTTAGTGGATATTAAAAATCATGGAAATTTAAAGTTTTGTTATGAAGATGGGGAAGAACTTGTAGAGCTTGAAGATAAAGAGTTAACTACTGAATTATTACCTTTATTTTTGGAAGCCGCGAAAGATGTATTAGATATTAATCTTGAAAATATGGAATCATAAAAAATATATATGGGAATTCTAGAAGATGTTCTCATATTTTTTTATGTTCCTTCATACGCTATAGTAGGTGATTATATGGACAAGGATAACACAATTGCCAATTACAATCATAGTATTAATATTGTAGAGAGAAAAAATATTTTAGTAACTGGGGTAAAAAAAATAGAGAGCTTTGATAATGAAGAATTCCTTATGGAAACAGTCATGGGCTTTTTAGTATTAAAGGGAGATGATTTGGAACTTCTAAAACTGGATACACTTCAAGGAAATGTCTCTATTAAAGGTTTCTTAAAATCTTTTGCTTATGTCGATGATGCCACAAAAAAAGAGAAAGATTCTACATTTATCAGTAGGTTATTTAAATAATGGCTTTATCTGTTCAAATTCAAAGCTTTATTGTTTCATTTTTCTATGGATTTTTAGTTTCCTATCTGATGAATTTATGTTATCGATTTCTTTTTTTATCTAAAAAAACATTTCAAATAATATTCACATTTTTGTTTAGTTTTTTTATTTGTCTTTTTTATTTCTTTCTTCTTTATTTAATCAATGGAGGAGTCGTTCATCTTTATTTTCTAATATTAGTTATCTTGGGTACTTTCATTGGAAATTTGTTTAGTCGCAAAGCGAGAAGAGTATTTTTCAAGAAAGAAAAGTAATGATTTCCATAATTTGACATTTTCTCTGTGACAAAAAAACGTAAAGTAAAAAATTTCACAAGTAAAATCATTGTCTTTTCCTTTTATCCCTTCTATAATTCTTGTAGGAGGGTACTATGGCTACAACAAAAAAGAAGACAACTAAAAAGAAACTGACGTATACAAGGTTTATACTATTTATACCTTGTTGTCTTTTTGTGATTGCAGCCGTTAGTATTTTAATTGGGAACTATTGGGTTCAAATCCTAGATAAATATAAAGAAAAAGAAGCTCTTCAACAAAAAATGTTATCTTTAAGAGAAAAAGAAGAAGAACTAAAAGTAGATGTAGAAAAGCTTGAAGATCCAGATTATGTTGCGCGTTATGCGAGAGAAAAATATATGTATTCTAAAGAAGGAGAAATCATTTTAAGAATTCCAAATGATGATGAATAATTTTACTAATATCTTGGTATTCTAGAAAATGATTTTTTTATGTGTATTTTTAAATTCTTTTAGAAAATTATCCGTGCTATAATTGAAATATAGAAAGTAGGGATTCTATGGGAGATTATCATTATCATGGGGAAAGTTTCTTAAACCGATTATATCAAGATTTACATATGAGTGATTCCGTGATGCATACTGCAACTTCAAAAGATGATAAAAATGAAAAGGTGCGCAAATATTTAGATCGGTTAAATAGAGTAGAAAATTTGGCTAGGAGTAGAGATCTTCATGGAATTCAATTACTGAAAGAACTCTATTACCAAAAATATATTATAAAAGAAGAAAACATCAAAGAGTCCTTTTACGACAAGAAAAAATTAATGGCTCTTGATCGAGGATATGGTCATATTGAATTTACAGAAGAAGAAAAGAAGGACTTAGTTTCAGCAGTCATTGGAGATCAAAAAAAGTCCTTGGATGTTTGGCTAGATTATTTCTTTAGTGAAGAATGTCCTTATCCAGAATGGTTTAAGTATTATGCTTTTCAAGGAATGCTTAAACTTGGAACCTATGATCATGAAAAGTCTCAATTTAATAAAAGATCGACTTCTACTACAAATTTATTTGTACATTTAGATAAGGAGGCTTTAGAACTCGTATATCAAAATTTACAGGATGAACTCCATGGAGAACCAGTAGAGGAACCTGTCTTACAGAGATTATTAGAAAATGGTAGTTTTTCAAAACTGTATGGATATATGTTACGGAAGGTTGAATTATCAAGGAAGGACATGAATGAAGGTATTTGGATTAAATATGATCAGGGAAGTGATCCAAATATATTAGTCAAGGGAATTGAAGGAAGTGGAACGAACTGGTGTACCGCAGGAATTGAAACGGCCAAAGGGGAACTTCAAAAAGGAGATTTCTATGTATATTATACGAAAGACTCCGAAGGACTTTATAAAAATCCAAGAATTGCGATTTGGATGAATGGAAAAAATAAGATTGAAGAAATTCGTGGAATTGCGCCAAGACAAGAGATAGAACCAGAAATGCAACCTGCGTTAGAAGAAAAATTAAAAGAATTTCCAGATGGAAAGAGGTATAAAAAGAAAGTCTCTGATATGAAAAAGTTGACCAGTATTTATACAAAGGTTCAAACATCGGAACTTACTTTAGATGAAATTCGGTTTCTTTACCAGATTGATAATAAGATTGAGGGATTTGGCTATGGGAGTGATCCAAGAATCAGCGAAATCCTAAAAACAAGAGATTACAAACAGGATTTAATGGAAATATTTCATTGTAGAGAAGACGAAATATCGAGTGATACCTCCGATGTTTTAAATGGAAAACAGGTCAAATACTTTTATGGTCATTTAGATTTATCGTTTCTTCATACTTTAGAAGGGATTTCCCTTCCTAGATTTATTATTGGAGGAGGATTAAATCTATCAGGGCTTTCTCATCTAGAAAAAGTAGAGTTTCCTGAATATATTTATGGAAATTTGAATTTAGAAAATGTAACAGACATCAAAGATGTTCAATTCACAAAGACCGTTCTTGGTTCCGTAAGGTTAAATTCATTAGAACGAGTTCCCAAGGGTGGATTTCAGTTACCTGAAACAGTGAAAGGAGATTTATGGCTCAGTCATTTGAAATGTGTGAAAGGGATAGAACTGCCTTCTAGTCTTGGAGGGGATTTAGGACTTAATGGTCTTCTGGATATAGAGGGACTAGAGCTACCGGATGAGATTTTTGGTGAACTTTGGCTCAATGGATTAAAGAGTGCACATGGATTGAGGCTTCCTACAATCCTTCATGGAAATCTTTGGATGAATGGGCTAGAGAGTGCGAATGAGTTAACCTTACCTAAATTTCTTGGAGGGGGTCTAGGATTAAAATCTTTAAAATATGCTGGAGGATTACAACTTCCAAAACAATTAAATGGTACACTAGATTTAAGTAGTTTAGTAAGTACCGATGATTTAATTTTACCAGAATCCCTGGAAGGAGATTTGATTTTAAAAAGTCTAACCTATATTGAAAACTTTAAGTTTCCAGAACATATCAGTGGGGACTTAAATCTCGAGAACTTAATTACTGCTAAAAATCAAAAGTTTCCTTCTTATCTTGGGGGAAGCCTAGGCTTAGAAAGTGTGACTCATCTAGAAAATGTAGAATTTCCTGATTTTATTGGAAGAGACTGCTCACTAGATGGAATGATTCATGCTTCTTCGTTTCAATTATCCCCTTGGATTGGTGGAGATGTATTCTTAGGAAATTTACTTTCTGCAGAGAATTTGGGATTATCAAAGTTCATTGGAGGTACCTTATATTTAACTAATTTAGAGAGTAGTGATGGTTTAATTGTTCCCAAGGATTTTCAATATGCTTATTTAGAATCATTATATCTTACCATAGAAGACTTGTATCAAAAATCCTCTATTCCTTCTTTAACGTCAGTTCCAAAGAATCATGGTGTTTCTATTCTTGGTATTTTATTCTTACTAAATTTCCTTTTCTTTATTGGATTCCTCATTGTAAAAATTGTATTTCGATGGTAGAAGTGTAAAATATATGCACTTCTTTTCTATATTATGGTTGTTTTTTCCATAGTTATGGTAAAATAACAATTGAATGGATTTAGAAACAGGTGAAATTATGAATCATGTATATCAATATTTAAAAAAAGAACTTTGTTTAAAAAAAGAAGACATTATTGTAGTAGGTTGTTCTGGGGGACCGGATTCTATGGCACTTCTTAGTATTTTAAAAGATTTAGAAGAAAGAATTCATTTTTCTCTTGTATGTTGTCATGTCAATCATAATATTCGAAGAGAAAGCTTTGAAGAAAAGGAATTCTTGGAGGACTGGTGTAAAAAGAAAAATATCGCCTTTGAGTCTATGATTATTGAGAACTATGGAGATGATAATTTTCATAATGAAGCCCGTACCATTCGTTATCATTACTTTGAGGGAATTGTTCAAAAATATGGAGCGAACTATTTAATGACTGCTCATCATGGAGATGATTTAGTCGAGACCATTTTAATGAGGCTTGTGCGTGGCTCTAGCTTGGTAGGTTATGCGGGATTTCAGCAAGTAGTCAAACAGGATAATTACACTTTAGTTCGTCCACTCATTGGGGTTACCAAAGAAGAAATCAAGCAGTTTGATTTAGAACATCAAATACCTTATGTGATTGATTCTTCGAATGAAAAGGAAACTTATACTAGAAACCGTTATCGAAAAAAAGTATTACCTTTTTTGAAAGAAGAAGATCCAAAATATCATGAAAAGTTTCTAAAATTTAGTAAAACTTTAATCAAATATAATAATTATATCGATGGTCAGGCGAAAAAAGAATATAAAAAGCTTTATCAGCCAGATCAAAAATCATTTTATATTTCTAAATTCTTAGAAATCGACGAGGTACTTCAGGAAAAAGTATTAAATTCTATTTTGGCTACAATTTATCAAGATGATTTGATGGTGATTCATGATCGGCATGTAGAACTTATTCAAAAACTGATTCATTCCAAAAAGAAAAATAGTTTTATCTTTTTACCAGATCAAGTAAAAGTAGTGAGAGCGTATGACTTACTTACTTTTGAAAGGCAGAGTAATACCATTGATACTTATGAAATTGAACTCTTTGATTATGCAAATTTGCCGAATGGAAAAACCATTGAAAAAGTAGAAGAAGAATCCACGAATGGGAATGATGTTTGTAGACTGAATAGTGAAGAGATTTGCTTACCTCTTTATATTCGTACTAGAAAATATGGAGATAAGATTGCCTTAAAGGGAACCAATGGGCATAAAAAAGTCAAAGATATCTTTATTGATTCCAAGATTCCGATGCAGGAAAGAGAACTTTGGCCAATCGTTGTGGATGCGACTGATACCGTTGTATGGATTCCAGGAATTAAGAAAAGTAAATTTAATAAACAAAAAAATGAGAATTATGATATAATAGTAAAATACTATTAAAAGGAGGAAGAGGATGAACAAAAATAGTTTAAAACGAGGGTTATTACCTTACTTATTTTTAATATTATTTGTATTTGGAGCTTATTACGCATTTAACGTTATGAATCGTAAAGTAAATGCATTAAGTTATGATAAATTAATTACTCTATTAGATGAAGAGAAAGTAACAGAATTAACAATTACTCCAAAAGAAAGAGCAGTTACTTATGAAATTACTGGTAAACTAGAGGGATATAAAGAGAATGAAAGTTTCTTTGTACGTGTTCCTTTAAGTGAAGCTGTCATGAGTGAAATTTTAAGTACTCAAAGTGGAGATATCGAAATTAATACCAAAGCGGATCCTGAATCTAGTTCTTTGTTATTAATCGTTATGAATATTTTACCAATTGTAATTATTGTTGGAGCAGGGTTCTTCTTCTTAACGAAACAAGTAGGTGGCGCAAATAAATCTATGGATTTCGGTAAGAGTAGAGCAAGACTAAGTAATGATAATAATAAAGTAACATTTAAGGATGTAGCTGGATTAAAAGAGGAGAAAGAGGAGGTAAGTGAATTAATTGACTTCTTGAAAAATCCTAAACGATTTACAAAATTAGGAGCTAGAATTCCAAAGGGTGTTCTTTTAGTAGGACCTCCAGGGACTGGTAAAACATTACTAGCCAAAGCAGTTGCAGGAGAAGCCAATGTTCCATTCTACTATATTAGTGGTTCTGATTTTGTAGAATTATTTGTCGGTGTTGGAGCTAGTCGTGTTCGTGATATGTTTAAACAAGCAAAACACACAGCACCTTGCTTAATCTTTATTGATGAAATTGATGCCGTTGGTAGACAACGTGGTACAGGTCTTGGTGGTGGACATGATGAAAGGGAACAAACACTAAACCAATTACTTACAGAAATGGATGGATTTGGGGCAAATGAAGGAATTATCATTATCGCAGCCACAAACCGTGCAGATGTCTTAGACCCAGCACTTCTTCGTCCAGGAAGATTTGATCGTCAGGTAACTGTTGATTTACCAGATGTTCGTGAGCGTGAAGAAATATTAAAAGTTCATGCAAAGGATAAAGTTCTAGATAAATCAGTAGAATTATCTTTCTTGGCAAAAAGAACTCCAGGATTTAGTGGAGCTGCCTTAGAAAATCTATTAAATGAAGCTGCTCTTCTAGCAGTACGTAGAAATAAAAATGCAATTACAATGAGTGAAATTGATGAGGCAACAGACCGTGTCATTGGTGGTCCTGCCAAAGTTTCTAGAAAATATAACGACCATGAAAAAGAAGTGGTTGCTTACCATGAAGCAGGGCATGCGGTTCTTGGTATTAAACTTCCAAATGCAGATGATGTTCAAAAAATTACGATTATTCCAAGAGGTCAAGCAGGTGGTTATACCTTAATGATGCCTAGTGAAGAAACATATTTATCTACAAAAACCGAATTACTACAAAGAATTACTGGTTTGTTAGGTGGACGTGTTTCTGAAGAAATCAAATTTAAAGAGGTAACAACGGGTGCACATAATGACTTTGAAAAAGCCACGAAAATTGCACGTGCGATGGTTACTGAATATGGTATGAGTGATTTGGGACCTGTTCAATTAGAACAACAAGAAGGTGGCGTATTCTTAGGTAGAGATTATAATAAGAGTCGTAACTTCTCCAATGAGATTGCGCATGAAATTGATAAGGAAGTTCGTAAGATTATTGATTCATGTTACCAAGCAGCAAAGAAAATTTTGACAGATAACAAAGATCTTGTAAAAAGAATTGCGGATGCTTTATTAGAGTATGAAACCTTGACAAAGGAACAAATTGATTCTTTAGTAGAAACGGGTAAGATGCCAGAAGAACTTGAAAAAGAAGTGGATCAAGAACTTGAAAAATTAAAAGCAATAGCAAAAGAAAAAGGAATCAAAGGTTATACAAAGATGACCAAAAAAGAATTAGAAGAGGCAATCAAAGAGGATTAACCTCTTTTTTTTCGAGCAACAATTGATTGACTTTTTATGTCTTTTGTGCTAATATATAGTGCATTTGAAGGAGAGGGATATTATGGAAATTAAGCCTTGGGATCAGTATTCTTTTTCTGAAAAGAGAATTTTATTAAATTTTTGATTTGCTTATTCTAACAGAAATCAGGATATTCTTACGAAAGAAGATAGGGAATATTTTAATCATTTATTAGAAAGAGATATTGATTTAATTCTGGATTTTATTGTTATCTTAACAACGTTGGGTCATAATGCTGAGACAATGATTCAAGTTATGCGAAATGGATCCTTGGATAAGTTGCTAGCAGATGTACCTAGTTTGAGTGATGATGAAGACCATCAATTTCTAAAAAAACAAATTATTACTACACTTGTTGGATTATGTAATATTACTATGGCAACTACTGATGAGCAAGAAATTACAACAGGCGCCGTAGAACTAGGAATAAAAGTTAGGAGAGAAATAACAAAACATTATTTTTCTTAGAAGAAAGAGGGGACTATGATGATTTATTACGTAAGTGAAGGAAATGAAACAGTTAAATACGATGTGACCATTGACTTTGTAAAATTACAAAGAATTCGAGAAACTGTTTCAGAAAGATGTATAGAGGCAACTAAGATTTCTTGTGCAGGGCCTAAAGAAGTAATGCCAAAAGAGGGAGAAACAATTACCGATGTAAAAAAGAGATTTTTATATAATGAATCAATACCGTCTTCCAACCAAACAATTCCTATTTATCAATGGGAATATGTTAGTTATCAACTACCAAAATTAGTTTCTCTCATTGACCGACTCATGGATGGAGATATGGGTGTAATTCGTGAATTAGTATCACCACAAGTGGAAGATACTAACAAAGAAAAAATTGAGAAAGCAATCAATGGGATGTTCCCAATTCAAGCAACTACGAATTTTGATCAACTAATATCTTATATTCGTGAATATAAAGAACATGTGTTTTTAAATCAGATACGAATAGAAACTTTAGGAAAATCTAAAATTCTTTCTTATTATTCTGAAGTGTTAGATTGTATTCAAATGGAAGAAGTTAAAAGATTCTCTAATCAAGATATGGATGCAGCTATTCAATTTTTTAAAGATGAGCTAGGGGATGTATTAGAGGAACTGGCCCTTATTAAAGAGGATCCAGCACTAGAAGATGGGGAAGAAGTGTTAGAAGAAAATTCGGAAGTTCAAAAGAAAAAAGGAAGCTTTTAGTTGAAAGGGGAACTAGAAAATGATGGAAATCAAAGAATGGGATCAATATTCAGAAGATGAAAAGACAAAATTGTTAAAACATTGGTGGCATTATTATGGAAAGTTAGTGATTACTTATGAAGAGATGGCTTATTTTGAGCGTCTTGTCAAAAGAAATCCAGATCAAATGATGGATGTAGCAATTTTTTCATTTTTCATGGAGCATAGCAGTCAATTATTAATTTATGCGATGCGTCAAAACAGAGTACAACAATTTCTAGATGTTGTGAATGCAAGCATGCAAGACGTTCAATCAGATGAAGAATTTCGTGATACAAAGAACGGGTTTATTTCTATGCTTGTTGAAAGCTATAATCATCCAGAACCAGATGTTCCGATGAAAAAAGAAGAACTTGATAAGCAACTTCGTGATATGGGAAGGGATCCAGATCAAGTAGTTTATATGAGAAACTTCAAATATGAACGCTAAGAAATATCATTTTGGTATTTCTTTTTTCAAATAGAATCAGGGGTGGTACTGTGAATTTTACAATTAGGGATAAAAATATTAAATATAACTCTTATGGAATTCATATGGGAAATGTGCAAATGTTTTTTGCAGAGCCTAAGGATATAGAATTTGATACTAGAATGGGTGCGATTCGTGCCTATACTTCTTGTAATCCTTTTCGTCATATGAAATATAACAAAATGGGTTTTAAATTACAAAGAGAAAATCATGATAAATATAGACTTTGGTTTGGAGAAAAATTTCTAGAGTTTTCTAGGTTTTCTGATGTACTAACTGGTAATCACCCCATCAAATTAATCCCTTACAAGTTAGAATTGCTAACTCATGACAAACGAAAGGGAGAGTGTCATTTTAGAAGTTTCTATTTTTTTAATTCGCTTGGAGGAATTCTAGAAACTTCCTATGTAGATGACTCCAGTGGAAAGGTTCGAGTAGTACATAGTTATATTCGAAGAAAGAATAAGATCATTGACTATACAAGTAATTTAGGGATTTCAGAAAAAGATTATGAGGATTTGGTACATCCTACTGTTTTAAATCAAGTGTCTCATGAAGAATATTTATCGGATAGAAAGTCTCCTATAGTTTCTCTTCCAATGGGTTTAAAATTTTATTGTTTATTTAGAAATGAACTTTTGAATGGACATACCTTTCTTGGTGGAGAAGAGTGGGAAGTTTCTGATGGTGTGAAACAAAAAACATTAGGGGGTTACAAACAATGAAAATATTTATGGGTAAAAATTTTAGTTGTGGTGTAAACTATCAATACTCTGAAATTATGTGTGAATTAGAGAGAATTGAGGGGTATGAATTTGTTACGCAACCAGAGGAAGCAGATGTCATTATTTTTGCTTCTACTTGTTCATGCTACAAGGACAGAATTTATATGATGATTGGTTATATAGATTTTATTTTAGAAAAAAAGAAGCCGGAGGCTAAAACCTATTTAACCGGTTGTTTAGCTCGTGACTTTTTAGATCCTAGTCAATTTACTAATATTCGTAACTATTTAAATACTCATATTGATCATATAATTCCAAGTACTAAAATAAATGAGTTATTGAGTGATTTATTGAAAGAAAAGTTTGATGATGAATTTTATGAATTCGGTTTTGTATCTAGAGATGCTTTGGATGATCATATGGCCAATCTATATATTTCTAGTGGTTGTTTAAATCAATGTGCTTTTTGTAAGACAACTTTTCAAAAAATTCCATTAGTTAGTATGGATATTTCTGGCGCAAAAACATTGGTGGATACTATGGATCAAAAGGGGATTGAAACGGTTTATATTAGGGGAATGAATATCAGTCAATTTGGTTTAGATACACATCAAGAATATTTATTACCTTCTTTCATTGACTATATAGAAGAAAAGGAACATATAAAAAATGTAATACTTGTTGGATTTGCTTTTAGGGATGCCATTCATCATGATTTTAAATATTCATTAAAGAGGTCTAGTAAAGTAAAAACAATTTGTGGTTCTCTAGAATCTGGGGATAATCGAATCCTTGGACTTATGGATAAAGGATATACAATTGAGGAGTTTTTAGACTTTTATCGATTTATTAATCAAGATTCTATCAAAAAATTAGATACACATATTATTGCAGGATATCCAACAGAAACCATGGAAGATGTAAAAACAACTATGCGGGTATTAAAGGAAATAAAACCATTTTTGGAATTTGTAGAAGTTAACCGATATCAAGATTCTTCCTTTGTAAAATCTCATTCTTTAGATCAACTTTCGAAAGAAACCATTCAAGAACATGCGAGAGTTTATTCGAAATTTTTACAGTATGAGAAAATTCCATCTAATATTAATTAAAGTAGATTCGCTTGAGGTGATTGGAGATATGAAAAAGAATGCTGTAAATACTGATTATAATGTGTATGGAATTCATAAAGGAAATAACTCCATATTTTTGTTTTCAAAGGAAATTGGGAGACCTTTAAATCCATTTGTGGATGCTCTTTATACATTTACATCGTATAATTTTGAAATGTGGTTATGTCGTTTCATTGAAGGTTTTCGATTAAAAAAATGTAGTCATAAGGCATTTCAAGTTTCTTTGAAAGATGAAACAATAGAATTCTTTCGCTTATCAGATGATTTGCTCAAAAAAAATAGAATTCGAAATTTAAGAGTTTCCTTAGATTTATTAAGTTTAAAAAGAAGATTTATTCGATGTCATTCTGGATGTATGCGAGTATTTCCAGATTGTGGTGGAACTTTAGTAACTGCTTATGTAGATGGCCGTGATTTAGACGGGTTTGATTCTACTAGAATTGTGCATAGTTTTATTAAAAAAGACCATGTTTGTATGGATTATACCTCTAATTTAGTCATTTCAGAAGAAACTTATCATCGTTTATTTAATCCTGTAGTTATTTCGACGATTTCTTTAGAGAACTTTCTGACTGATCAAAATCATCCAATTCTTGATTTACCAGTAGGCCCAAAATTTTATTGTTTGTTTCGCGATGAACTTTTGAATGGTCATACTTTTTTAGGTGGGAAAGAATGGGAAGTTTCTGCATATTTGAAACAAAAAGTATTAAAATAAGTTAAAATTGATAGAATTAACAAATTGTTTTATCGTGCATTTTGTTTCTTTTTTTTTGTATTTATGGTATTATCTATAGTGATTTGAGGGATTAGTATGTGGAAAATCGGAAATGTCGAAATCAAAAATCAAACTGTTTTAGCACCGATGGCTGGAATTGGGAATTCTAGTTTTCGTAAGATTGTAAAAGAAATGGGTTGTGGTTTAATCTATGCAGAAATGGTGAGCGATAAAGCCTTATTTTATAATAGTAAGAAAACCATAGATATGCTTTATATGGAAGAAGAAGAAAGACCGATTGCACAACAAATTTTTGGAAGTGATAAAGAATCTTTTGTTGTTGCTGCAAAGTACGTTTATGAACACATGCATCCGGATATAATCGACATCAATATGGGGTGCCCCGTTCCTAAAGTAGCAGTCAAATCACAGGCTGGTGCAGCACTTTTAAAAAATCCAGAAAAAATACGTGAAATTGTATCGAGTGTTGTAGCTTCCGTTCCTATTCCAGTTACAGTTAAAATTCGTAGTGGTTGGGATCATGAACATATCAATGCAGTTGAGGTAGCTAAAATATGTGAAGAAGCAGGTGCTAGTGCGATTTGTGTACATCCAAGAACTCGTAGTCAGGGATACTCTGGAAAAGCAGATTGGTCTATCATTAGGAAAGTAAAGGATTCTGTTTCTATTCCCGTCATTGGAAATGGAGATATTACAACTCCAGAACTTGCCAAAAAAATGCTGGATGAAACAGGATGTGATGCAATTATGATTGGACGTGGAGTACTAGGTCACCCTTGGTTAATTAAAGAAATTAATACTTACTTAGAAACAGGAAAGAAGCTAGAAGAACCAACGCCAAGTGAAAAAATTGATTTCTGTTTAAAACATTTAGATAATCTTTATCAACTAAAAGATGAACATCTAGCCGTTTTAGAAATTCGAAGTCATATTGCATGGTATTTAAAAGGGCTTCCAAAATCGAATGAAATTAAGAATAAAATATTCCTTCAGACGCATATTTCTGATATAATTGATACATTGAACGAATATAAGAAATGGTTAGAAAGTTAGGTGAATTTCATGGCAACAAATAAAGAAGATTCAAAGAAAGAAACGAATCGTTTAAAAAAAGGAAAAACAGTAGAGGGAGAGTTTGTAGAAAAGGCTTCTTCTAAAAAAGAGAAGCCATCTACTGCAAAGAAAAAGAAAGAGACTCAAAATAAAAAGAGTACTACTACTAAGACTACAAAGTCAAAGAGTAAAAATTCTTCAAAAAAAGTGACATCGAAAGAAATAAAAGCAAAAAAAGAAACAGAAGAAAAACAGGTAAAAAAGAAAAAAGGAAAACAGCTAGAACCGGAAGTAAAAGAGGAAGCAAAACCAGAAGTAGCGGAAGTTTTATTAGAATCAAAAACAATCGAAGAAAAAGTAACTAGTCGTCCAAAGGCTTATTTCTTTCCAAGAGTTTTAGCATATCTAATTGATATTATCATTGTTACCGTTCTTTCTACTCTATTTATTAGCGTAGTTCCAGAAAACAAAAACTATACAGCTTATTTAACAGAATATCAAAAACTTCAATCTTCTTTCTTAGAGGGAAATATGGATTCTGATGAATATGTAAATAAAACTGCAGAAATCGTTTATGATATCGATTATAATAATGTTTTACCTATGATTATGGAGATTGTAGTACTCATTCTTTATTTTATTGTATTTCAATTCTATAATAAGGGGCAGACGATTGGAAAAAGGTTACTAAGGATTCGGGTTGTTTCCGAGGATGATGGAGAAGTAAGTATGAATCAATATATTCTTAGATCTTTTATTATTCCATCTATTATTAGTAAAATGTTAATTATCGCTTTGGTTTTATTTATGGGAAGAGAGTATTATTATTACGCTAGTTTTACAGTACAAGGGATACAAACGGTATTAATTATTGTTTCTATCTTTATGGTGATGTACTCTAATACTGGAAGGGGTCTTCATGACCGTCTCGCAAAAACAAAAGTAATCATGGTAGATTAAAAGGAGAAGAAAAATATGAGAGAATTTTCAGAACAGGAATTAGTTCGTAGAGATAAAATAAATAAGATACGTGAATTCTGTAATCCATATCCAGAACGTTTTGAGGTTACACATTCTTTAAAAGAAGCGAGTCTATTAGAGGATGAAACGAAGGATGTTTCGGTTGCAGGACGTATTGTTTTCATGAGAAAAATGGGGAAGATGAGTTTTCTAAAAATTAGAGATATTGAAGGAGATCTTCAGATTTCAATTAAAATTGATTTAGTAGGAGAAGAAAACTATGAATTCTTCAAATCCAATATTGATGTTGGGGATTTTATTGGTGCAGTAGGAGAAATTTTTACGACACATACGGGAGAAAAAACATTACGTGCAGATCACTTTGAATTCCTTGGAAAAGCGCTAAAACCACTTCCTGAGAAGTTCCATGGATTAACAGACTTAGAGGCATGTTACCGTCAAAGATATGTGGATTTAATTATGAATCAGGAAACTAGAAATCGTTTTATGGTTCGTGTAAAATTTATTAGAGAGTTAAGAAATTATTTAGATAACTTGGGATATATGGAAATAGAAACACCAATTTTAAATAATAAGGCAAGTGGGGCGACTGCTAGACCATTTAAATCTCATCATAATGCACTGGATTTAGATGTATATTTAAGAATTGCTCCTGAAACTTATTTAAAAAGAGCAGTGGTTGCGGGAATTCCTAAGGTATATGAAGTTGCACGTTGTTTTAGAAATGAAGGAATGGATGCCTCTCACTTACAAGACTTCACGATGGTAGAGGGATACCAAGCATACTTTAATTACGAAGATAATATGAAGTTAATCCAACATATGCTTCAGACAATTATTATGAATATTTTTGGTACCTTAAAGATTACCTTTGGTGATAAAGAAATTGATTTAAGTGGAGATTGGGGAAGAGTAACTTTTAGAGAATTATTAATCAAATATGCCAATATTGATATTGATGTTTATAATACAAAAGAGAAGTTACTTTCTAAAATCTTAGAAGAGAAGATAGAAGTTGAAAGTGAAACACCACTTGAGAATCTTGGATTTGGAAACTTAGTAGATGTTTTATATAAGAAAGTGGCACGTCCTCATATGTTGGGGCCTGTTTATTTAACAGAACATCCAACCAGTCTTTCTCCACTTGCAAGAAGTAATGATGATCGTCCTGAAATCAGTGATCGCTTCCAATTAGTCATTAATGGAGCCGAAATCGTCAATGGATATTCAGAACTTGTAGATCCTCAAGAACAGGAACGTCGACTTTTAGAGCAGGCTAACTTAAAGGCAGCAGGAGATGAAGAAGCCATGGATATGGATTATGACTATATTGGTGCGATGGAGTATGGAATGCCACCAATTTCAGGTTGGGGGATGGGAATTGACCGTATCGTTCAGCTATTAACTGGAAGTGAAAGTGTCCGTGATGTTGTAATGTTCCCACTGATGAGACCACTTTCAGCGGATACAGATAAAGAATAATTTTTAGAGAAAATTCAGCAGAAATGTTGGATTTTTTTAGATGAATTTTGACTTTTTCTTTTTCTTTTTTAATTGATTCTTTGGTAAATTTCACCAAACTTTCACCTAAATATATTGATTTTACAGTAAATATTGTTATAATTAATAATGGGAGGGTTAATATGAAGAAACATAGTATTTTAAAAGTTCTTCTCTTTACGATTGTTGCTGTTGCAATTTGTTCTTGGATATTTCCTAGTACACAATTCACAGATACTCTTGTAGAAGGGGAGAGAATCCAAGCAGGATTGTTTGACCTATTTGCTTATCCAGGAATTGCACTACAATATTTTGGAAGTATCTTATTATTTGTACTTACTTGTGGTATTTTCTATGGAGTCGCTTACAGAACTTCTGCCTATCATCAATTAGTTGAAAGGATTGTAGATGGTTTTAAGGGAATGGAATATCTTTTCCTAAGCGCTATCATCATTCTAATCTCTGTAATTGTTTCAGTTACTGGAATTTCAATTCCTATTATCTTTGTATTTCCATTTGTGATTGATGTCGTTATCAAAATGGGATACAACCGTTTAGTGGCTGCAACAGTTACCGTTGGATCAACAGTTGCTGGTATTGCAGGTACAACACTTGGAACGATGACAACTAGTTATATGAATCAAATGTTAGGATTGACTGCTTTTGATGAGATGATTTCAAAAGTAATTATCTTAGTCATCTTCATCGTATTACTAATTGCACAAGTTGTTCTTTATAGCAAAAAGACAAAAAATTCTACAGTTGAAGTCAAAGAAACACCAAAAGAAGAAGCAATGGTAGAACCAGAAAAAGTAGTAGTAAAAGAATCTAAAAAGGTTGCGAAACAACCAGCAAAATCTAAAACTACTAAGAAATCTACTAAATCTACTACCAAATCAACTGGTAAGAGAGGACGTCCAGCAAAAAATAGTGCAGCTATGGCAAAAGAGAATTCTGAAACTTTGGTAGTTAAATCAAAATCAGAAAAGAAAGCAAATATTTGGCCATTTGCCATTATCTTTGATCTTGTACTCATTTGTATGGCAATTTCAGTTTTTGATTGGAATGGTTTATTCGAAATTTCTTGGTTCCAAGATGCAACAGAGGCTGTAACTACTTATGAAATCTTTGGATTTGAGATTTTTGGAAAATTATTAGGACAAGTTCAAGCATTTGGTCAATGGAGTTTAGGTATTGAAATTCCTGCACTCATTATGATTGCTACTATTATTTTAGCACTTGTATATCGTGTAAAATGGGATGACTTTATCGACGGAATTTGTGATGGATTTAAAAGAGCAATTGAACCTGCTGTAGTTATCTTATTAACTTATGTAGTATTAGTTGTTGTTACTTATCATCCATTCCAATTAACCATTGCGAAGTTCTTGCTTGATCTTACTTCAGGTATCAATGTTGTAACTATGACGCTTGTATCATTATTATCATCATTCTTCAATGTTGATTTAACTTATGTTACACAAAGTACATTACCATATGTTCAAAGTGTAATTACTGATTCAAGTCTATACCCATTAATTTCTGTTATTTTCCAATCTATTTATGGATTAGCTTTATTAGTAGCACCAACAAGCTTTATCTTAATGGGTACACTTTCTTATTTAAATGTTTCTTATAAACAATGGTTAAAATTTATTTGGAAATTATTCCTAACATTATTAGCTATTTTAGTTGTTATTTTCTTAATTATCTTAGCTTTATAAAATAATAAGAGAGTGAAGGGATAGGACTTCGGTTCTATCCTTTTTCTTTACATTTTTCCTATTTTATGTTATTATATGTGTCAACTCAAGGGGGTAAATTATATGTTTGGGAGAAAAGCAAAAAACATTTATTTAGGAGAGGTTGTCCTTCGACCTGGTAAGCATTATATTTTGATTGATTATCAAAATAGTAAAAAATTTATTTTTTCTAGTGATCATGAAAAAACTTCATTTGTTAGTTGTCCACCTGGATATCACCCAGTTAGTCATTCAGGCTATGGTCAGGTCGGTGGATGTAGTTTATTGTATGAGAATCATGTACCAGTAAAAGTAAAGGCTTATCAAAATCAGAAAACTCAACAAAAGGTTTTTCCTGAATTTGGTGTACCTGTTCGTTAGAAATATAAAGAGCTTGTTGCTCTTTTTTCTTTTTCTGTTTAAAAATATTCTAAATTTAGCATAATAATCATAGACTGAAAATAGGAGGGATTGTTATGTTTTCTAAATTTAGTGAAGAAGCACAGAAAGTTCTGCTTGGTGCGAAAAGAGAAATGCAGAATTTAAAGCATCCTTATGTTGGCAGTGAACACTTAGTTTTATCCATTCTAAAAAATAATTTGGAATTAAAAAAGAAACTAGGGGAGTTTCATATTACTTATCAAGACTTTTATGACCGAGTAGTAGAACAAATTGGAATGGGGAAAGAAGAGAATGGATGGTTCCTGTTTACACCTCTTTTAAAAAGAGTAATTGAAACTTCCATTTTACTTGCGAAAGAGACAAACAACGGAGAAGTAACCAGTGATCAATTGTTTCTAGCTGTTTTAGAAGAAGGGGAAGGTGTAGCAATCCGAATTTTAAATCAAATGGATGTAGATATGGGAGAACTTCAAGAATATTTTTCTAGTAAGGTCATCGTTCGAAAGAAAAAAGGAAATAAAAAATTAATGATTGAAGACTTTGGATTAGATTTAACGAAAGAAGCATCTCTCAATCGATTAGATCCTGTG
The DNA here is from genome assembly GCA_002493865.1 of Caryophanales bacterium UBA7057. GTDB lineage: Bacteria > Bacillota_I > Bacilli_A > RF39 > UBA660 > Alloscybalousia. The sequence continues at coordinate 7,719 of DLAC01000001.1, read as the reverse complement.
ATTGGTAGAGAAGAAGAGCTATCTCGAGTGATGGAAATTCTTTGTAGACGTACCAAAAATAATCCTTTATTAATTGGAGATGCGGGAGTTGGGAAGACTGCCATTGTCGAAGAACTTGCGAGAAGAATTGTAAAAAAACAGGTTCCTGATCAATTACTTGAAAAAAGAATTTTATCTGTATCCATTGCCTCTTTGGTTGCTGGGACTAAGTATCGTGGGGAATTTGAAGAGAGAATTACCAAAATGATTGGAGAAATTGAAAAAGATGACAGTATCTTATTATTTATCGACGAAGTGCATACATTAATGGGTGCCGGTGGAGCAGAAGGTGCGATTGACGCTGCCAATATTTTTAAACCAGCGCTCGCTCGTGGGAAGATTCGCTTAATTGGTGCGACCACAACGGATGAATATAAGCAATCTATTGAAAAAGATAAGGCCATTGATCGTAGATTCCAAAGCGTCTTTATTGAAGAACCCAGAGATGAAACCGTCTATGAAATCTTAACGAAACTTCGACCTCTATATGAGGAATATCACCATGTACAAGTATCGGATTCCATTTTAAAAAATATCATTTCTTTAACCAATCGTTATATCAATAATCGAAAACAACCAGATAAATCTTTAGATATCTTAGATGAGGTTTGTTCTCGTGTTTCTCTTTCTAAAAATCGAAAAGGAAAATTACTTGGGGAATATCAGGAACAATTAGCGGATTTATTAAAACAAAAAAATAAGTGTATCATGAGTCAAAAATTTCATGAGGCATCCAGTCTAAAACGGGCGGAAAAGGAACTTACGAGTAAAATTAATTCTTTGGAGTTAAAAATGAATGGACATTCTTATTTGAAAGCAGTGAAGTTAGAGGATGTTTCTAAAGTAATTAGTCGTAAGACTAAGATTCCTGTTTATGAAGTAGGGAATTTACAACACGGATTGTTCCATCGCCTAGAAAAAAAATTGAAGCAAGAAATTAAGGGACAGGATTCTGCAATCGATGAACTTATCAAAGTTACTAAGCGAATTCAACTTGGATTTCATGATTCTAAAAGGCCATCTTCCTTTTTGTTTGTAGGACCTACGGGGGTTGGAAAAACTTTACTTGCTGAAAAATATAGTAACCTTTTATTTGGAGAAGGGAACTTTATTCGTTTTGATATGAGCGAGTATGCAGATAGTAGTTCTATTAGTAAAATTATCGGTTCTAATCCCGGATATGTTGGATATGATGATTGTACGAATCGATTAGAAGAAATTAGAAATAAACCACATGCCGTGATTCTATTCGATGAAATAGAAAAAGCACACCCTAGTGTTTTAAACCTTTTTTTACAAATGTTAGAAGATGGACGTCTCATGGATTCTAAGGGAAACTCTGTATCTTTTACCCATCATATGATTATTATGACTTCGAATTTAGGAACTAACGGGAAACCTCTTGGATTTTCTACATCCTCTAAAAAGGTAGAGCAAGATATTCAAGATTTTATGTCTGTCGAGCTTGTCAATCGAATTGGAAAAATTATTGAGTTTTCTTATCTGTCATCCGAGGTGATGGAAGAGATTATAAAAAAACAATTAAAAGAAGTTAGAAGTAAGTTTAAGGAAAAAGGAATTCAATTACAACTAGGATCTAAGACAGTCTCTCAAATTTTAGATCTTACGAACTATTCAGAATTTGGCGCAAGAAAGGTTAGAAAAGTCATTGAAGATAAAGTAGATTCCTATGTAATAGAAAAAATTTTATTAGGGCAAAATCACGTTCACATAGAGAGCATATGATTTTCCCTTTTTCTTTTATCTTTCATTTACGAATGGGTAAGTGCGTGTTATAATAAAAATGAGTTCAAAAACCATAATATTCCCATAATAATTTGGTATTATGTAGTAGGAGGAAATATGAAATTATACAATACATTAAATCGTCAAGTTGAAGAGTTTGTTCCAAGGGAAGAGGGGGTTGTCCGTCTTTATACTTGTGGACCTACGGTTTATCATTATGCACATATTGGAAATTTACGTACCTATATTTTCGAAGATATTTTAGAAAAAGGACTTCGTTATTTAGGATATGATGTGAAACGTGTCATGAATATTACAGACGTTGGGCATTTGACCAGTGATGCGGATGAAGGCGAAGATAAGATGGAAAAGGGTGCACGCCGTGAAGGAAAAACCGTTCATGAAATTGCACAGTTTTATACAGATGCTTTCTTTAAAGATTGTGAGAAGTTAAATATTCAAAAACCAATTACAGTAGAACCCGCGAGTCATCACATTGATACTTATATCAAAATGATTGAAAAAATGTTACAAGATGGGTATGCTTATATTTCTGATGGAAATGTATATTTTGATATCAGCAAGGCAAAAGATTATTATCAATTATCTGGAAAGAATCCAGAAGACTTATATGTAGGAGTTCGTGAAACCGTAGAGGAAGATAAGTCGAAGAGAAATCCTGGTGACTTTGGTCTATGGTTTACGGTCAGTAAATTTTCAAATCAAGAGATGAAATGGGATTCCCCTTGGGGTGTTGGATATCCTGGGTGGCACATTGAGTGTAGTGGAATCAGTGGTAAATATTTAGGGGAATACTTAGACATTCACTGTGGTGGAGTCGATAATATTTTTCCTCATCATACCAATGAAATTGCACAAAGCGAAGCCTACTTTGGACATAAATGGTGTAATTACTGGGTTCATGGAGAACATTTAAATGATCAAAGTGGCAAGATGAGTAAATCGAATGGAGAATTTTTAACTGTTTCTCTTTTAGAAGAAAAAGGTTATGATCCTCTCGCATATCGTTACTTCTGCTTAGGAAGTCATTACCGAAAAGTATTAACATTTACTTATGAAGCCTTAGATCAGGCAGCACAAGCTTATGCAAAACTAAAGAAAAGAATTGAAAAATTAGACCGTACACCAGACTTAAAAGAAGGAAAAATTGATTTTTATCAAAATGCTTTTAAGGAAGCAATTTCCAATGACTTAAATACATCTAGTATGTTAACACTAGTCTATGATGTTTTAAAAGACGAGGAATTAACTGATTTTACGAAACTTTATTTAATTGAAGACTTTGATAAAGTATTATCTTTGGATTTAACTAGTGATGAAAAAGAAGTAGATCAAGATTTAGAAAGTTATATTCAAAATAAGATTGAAGAGAGAAATATTGCGAAACAAAATAAAGATTACGAAAAGGCAGATTCGATTCGTGATGAGTTATTAGAAAAGGGAATTCGTTTAATTGACAGCCGTGATGGTACTACTTATGAATTGTTATAAGGAGGGGTAATATGCCATATTATGGTTATGATTTCATAGGATATGGACTTGTTTTTATTGGAGTCGTTATTACTTTAATTGCTGAATACTTTGTCAATAGTAAATATAAGACTTATCGACAAGTAAACAATAAAAAAGGATTGTCAGGGCAAGAAGTTGCTCGTATGATTCTAGATGAAAATGGTCTTACAGATGTCTATGTGACAGAAGTCAAGGGTACGTTAACAGATCATTATGACCCTAATCGCAAAGTAGTTCGTTTATCTACAGACATTTATCATGGGGAGAGCATTGCTTCAGTTAGTGTTGCAGCCCATGAGGTAGGACATGCAATTCAAGATAAAGAGGGATACTTTTTTATCCGTCTTCGTGGGTTTATTTTTCCACTCGTTAGTTTTGCTTCTAAGTTTGGATATCTTGCGATTATGATTGGATTTTTCTTTAACATGCTAAATCTTGCATGGGGTGGAATCGGGTTACTACTCGTTATCTTATTATTTCAATTAATTACATTACCTGTTGAGTTTGATGCATCGAAGAGGGCTCTTGTATATTTGGATAAAATGAAGATTCTTGATAAAAAAGAACATACCGGTAGTGAAGAAATGTTAAAGGCTGCAGCTATGACTTATGTTGCAGGACTTGCAACCACTCTACTTGAAATTTTAAGATATGTTTTAATTTTAGTTGGAAGAGATCGGGATGACTAGTCTCTTTTTTTCATAGATTTAATACTTAAAATATTCCTTTCTAAAAAATCAATTAATAGAACATTATTCTAAATATCACCAAAAACTTACCAAATCCCACCTTTTTGAAATTTCAAGGAAAAAATATGTTATTGTTTAGATATAAGTGTGCGAAAATTGTCGATTTTTGGTGAAATTTAAAGAGATAGATTAATAATTTAGGTAACAACGTTTTTTACAAAATGCGTACGAGTTGTAAATAAATGTTTGTTATAGATGAAAAGAAAGGAAGTAAAAGTATGAAGAAAAAAGTATTAACATTATTCGTAGTAGTAGCAATTATGTTTACTGGAATTGTGGTAGTTTCTGCAAGTTCTAGTGTTCAGCTAAATGTAACATCAAGCACAGTTGTTTCAAGAAATTATTCTGCTTCAAAGGCATATCTTGCATCTACAATTACTAGTAATGGACATGGTGCTGGAACTCCTGGAACTTATATTCGTGCCTATTTATTTTCTGGCAATACTTATGTTCAAAAACTTGGATTTAAGCAAGATGTTGGTCAAGTAGGGTATGTTAGCGTACAACGTGGTTATGTAGGTGTTGGAAGTTGGTTATTGCGACTTTATGGTAAAAATCAAGAGACAGGTTTGAGTTATGCTGACTGGAGTGGCTACTGGATGTATTCAGATGTTAATTAGTTTTTTTCAAAAAAGGTGATAAACCTTTTTTGATATAGTAAAGCAATTTTAATATTAAGATTGCTTTACTATATCATTATCTAGTATTTAGAGGTGAAGTATGAAAGAAGTTTTAAAAGTTAAGAATCTAACAAAAACCTATTTAAAGAAAAAGAAAAAAATAATTGTTTTGGATCATCTGAATTATCAGTTTAATGCGGGCAAGTTTTATTGTGTAAATGGAAAAAGTGGTGCAGGTAAGACTACTTTTGTTGAAATATTAGGTCTATTGAAGGAATATGATGAGGGGCAGATTTTGGTTGATAATCAGGATGCTTCAAAATTAAATAGTAAGCAGAAGTCAAGTTTAAGAAATCAGAAAATAGGTTTTGTCTTTCAATCTTTTTATCTAATACCTACAATGACTGCTATAGAAAATGTAATGTTACCTATGTATTTGGATAGAACTAAATCAAAAAAAGAGATAAGAAAGAGAGCACTTAATTTACTGGATATTATGGGGTTAAAAGATAGAAAAGCGCATTATCCAAAGGAATTAAGTGGTGGGGAGCAACAAAGGGTAGCAATCGCGAGAGCGCTAATTAATAATCCTACTATTATTTTAGCAGATGAACCTACTGGCTCTCTGGACTCGGAAAATGAAGATAATATCTTAAATATTTTAAAGGGTTTGGCAAAAGATGGTAAGTGTATTATTGTTGTTAGTCATAATGAAAAAACCATGAAATATGCAGATGAAGTGATTGAAATTAAGGGTGGTGGATTAATATGCAAAACAAATTCGCTCTCTTAAAACCAATATTTAGAAAGAAAACTACAATTCTTACATTCATATTGATTGGCATTATTATGTCTCTTACAATTATTTTTAAAACATACTATGATACAAGTTATCATGGATATTACGGGGATATAAAAGAGGATATATATTATAATACTTATTGGGTTTCAAAAATAAATGAAGAGAAACTGTCTGTTGAGGATTTTAAAGATCAAGTACGAACAGAATTGGAAGAAATAGAACATGTTGTTGGAGTTTTTCATCATACAACCTGGTGGAACGGTGGAATTATTAAAAAATTTAAAAAGGATAATAAGCGAGATGGAAGAATCAATCTACAAGCAGCTACCAATGAGAGCCTCCCGGAAATTGTAGAGGGAAGTACATTCCCCGACGACAATAACCATAATTATTTGATTTGCCCACAAAATTTTTTCCCTATTGGAGGCAATCTAAAAAAATATAATCGATTTGATATGGTAAATTTAAAAAAGTATCTAAATCAAAATATTATACTAAATTATACGAACTATGACACAATGCAAGAAGATCTTGAACTTTCATTAAAACTAGTGGGAATATATAAGAATCATGCTACATCAACTGATGAAAATATTTGCTATGTGAAGGAGTCAACAATAAATACTATATATATGAATTCAAGAAATCAGATTGATGATGATACTACTAGCCAAGATGATGAAGAGTCAACTGCTTTCTATGTTCAGGTTGATCAATATAAAAATATGGAATTGGTAAAAGAAGAATTAGAAAAAAAGAATTTTAATATGATAGACACGATTGTAATTCCTGCTTATGATTACTATGAAACAGTACTTTCAAATATTTCTAATACAATTACTATTCTATATTGTGTTATTTTTGTTCTAATATTTTTAGTCTTAATTAAGCAGTTTTTTGC
>DLAC01000001.1:0-1034 GCA_002493865.1 Caryophanales bacterium UBA7057 | reverse complement strand
AAATTTATTATACTTCTTAGGTTATACCAAAAAAGATATTTGCTTCATTAATATCGTTTCAAATTTTATCCTTATAATTTTTAGTTCGGTTGTAACATTAGTCTTATCTGTTTTTATGAAAAATATTTTAAATCTTGTAATATACTTTAAACCACTAATTTTTTCTAAATTTGAACTTATCATGAATTATAGTTCTTTAGGATATATTATTCCTTTAGCTATGTTCACTTCTTTCATTGTTTCAATTTTAGGTTGTATCAAACTTAGTACAGATGAGGTAAACATCAAATGATTTCTTTAATAACAAACATTTTTAAATGTAAGAAAAGATATGGAGTATTTTTAGCCATACTTGTTTTATGCTTTGCAATTCTGCTAGTTTTAGTAAATACTGGGCAATATTATCAAAATGTATTAGAGAACGGGTTGGGAACTGAAATTATTAATCGAAAATTAATGGTTGCTAATACTAAAGAGGATATATTAGATTTTATTCAAGATACTCCTAATATTGTAGAATATTATCCATATGCATATTTAAATGGTTCTTTTGAAGGGTCTGTCTTTGATTTAGGATATGTTACAACTTACGAATATAAGATAATGAAAGGAAAAGAGATTTCTCGTAAAAATGAGATTATTGTTCCAAAGCAATTCGTTGATTATCTTGGTCAATCTATTAATATTCAAATCAATCAGGTGGAGTATAACCTCAAGGTAGTGGGTGTTAGTGATTTAAAAAGTATTGTGATTTCTCGTCAGTTATTTGATGAATTAATTCTTGATTATCATCTTAATGTTGGATATTATGTTTTAATATCAGATAATTATAAATACGCACAAAAAACGATTGACTATTTTTCTGAAAATGGGTATGTTTCGGCTTTTGAGAATACCAATGGATTAGGCGAATATGATAAAATGCAAAGTTTTATTTCTATGCTAACAAAATTTGTATATTTTATAATTATAATCAATTTTATATTTATAGTTTATGTTATTAAAAATATTTTCCATATTGAATCTAATAATAT
>DLAC01000057.1:6923-24242 GCA_002493865.1 Caryophanales bacterium UBA7057 | reverse complement strand
CGGACTTTACTCTAAAAATTGGCGTCATTTTATCTTTGAACTGAACCATATATATTTATAGCGCTATCTATTATGAAATATAATCTAATAGTAGCGCTATAATTATAAAACTAAATTTTCATTTTGGATTTGTTTTAGTACAAAAGTGCATTTCCTAAATAATGATTAATTATTTTTACTGAATCAAACATATCAATATCAACATCATTATTTACATCTGCTGCTTCATAGAATGCTCCAGTAAGTGTAGAGAATCCTAAATAGTGATTAATTACTTTTACAGAATCGAACATATCAATATCTCCATCTCCAGAAGGATCTCCCTTAATCACGATATATTTACGATCTTTTTCAGAACCGTCAATCATTAGTTTAACAATCATACCTGTTGCGACAGGATCTGTATCTGCGACTTGTTCTGATTCATCAGCAGTCCAGATTTCTAAGTATTCATTTGGATTATCTAATTGATCTTTCATTTCACTACCAGTTGTATATAATTTTACAGTTCGAATATAATTGTCATCAATTGTATGACCATAAGTATCTGATGTAATCTTATCTGCAATATCGTTTTCTCTATTGATTGTTACTTTATATGTTTTTTCTGTTCCATCCTGAGCAGTTACTAGAATTGTTACCACCGTTTCTCCACTAGCAAGTGGTGAAAGTGTTAATGTGTATGGTGAAGTTACTGTAGTTCCATTCACTTGCATTGTAGCAGTAGTATCTTCTGTCGTAGCAGTAATATCCATACTTGTAACTGTACGATCAACATTAACTGTATATTCTAATTTTGTTTTTTCAAATGCTGGATCTAATGTTCCATTGTTTACTGTAAGACTACTTAGGAACGCATTATCTGATTTTTTAACTGTATAGTTGATTGTATAAGTTTTTTCTGTTTGTCCATCTGGTGCCGTTACTTTTACTTTGACTGCATTTGCTCCAAGTGTATTTGGTATTGAAATAATATTACTTGTTTGAGAAGCACCCGTTGTATCTATATATTCTACAGTAGAAGTAAGGTTCGTTGGTGTTGCATTAATTTCTAATTGAGTTGTTCCAAAAATTACATTTCCAATACTATAAGTCTCATCTGCTGGTACAAAGTTTGGTGTTAAAGTATGATCTGTTACACTTAAACTTGCGAGTGTTGCATCATTACTCTTTGCTTCTTCAACTGTAAATGTATATGTTTTTGTAGCCCCATTTTCTGCACGAGTTGTGATTTGAACTGGACTATCTGCTAGAGTATAAGTTCCTTCTCCATATACATTAGTAGTTGGTACATTTGGTGTTGCAGAGATTGTAAAACTTGTAGTTCCAATTGGAAGCGTAATCTTATAGTTTTCATCAGCTGGTACAAAGTTTGGTGATAAAGATCCACCGGTAACTGTTACATTTGATAATGTAGCGTCACTTGATTGAGGACGAATGACTTTAATTGTATAAGTTTCTTGTGTATGCCCATCTTCTGCTGTTACATTGATTTCATAGAAATTATCAGTGGTTGTAGATAAAGTTAAGGCAGCATCTTTTACTACAGTTGCATTTGAATCTACTGGAATGGCTGTAATTTCATTTGGTGATAATGTTGTTTTAGTTTCAGCAACGGTAATTTCATAATCAAATGTATCTTTATCAAATGTTGTATTTAAAGTTTGTCCACTAATTACCAATGAACTTAATCTTGCTTCGTCATTTTTATCTCTTGTAATCTTAATGGTATAAGTCTTAATATCCCCATTTTGTGCTTTTACTTTTACTTCAAATGTATTTAACCCTGTTTGTAATGCTTTATTTCCTGTACCAGTAACAGTTGCATCTGTATCTGATTTTGTAGCACCAATTTGAATACTTGTTGTTGAGTGAGGTACATTTGTTAATGTATATTCTAATGTATCTTTATCAAATCCTGGAACAGTAGTTCCATCAACTGTTAAATCTGTTAAATCATTATCTGTTTTTTGTGCTCTTACTACTTTAATAGTATAGTCATTGAAAGCACCAGATTCACTTTTTACACGAATTGTAACTGTATTGCCATCTCCTACATTTAGAGAATGGTCTCCTGTACCACTAACAATTTCAGCACGAGTATCTGTTAAGGTAGCCGCTACGTTAATTGAGGAAATATTACCAAGCACATCTACTGTATAAGAATTTGTTCCAGGTGCAAAAGCTTGATCCCAAGTACCAACTTCTACCCCACCTGAAGTAATTGTAATACTTTCTAATGTATTGACAGTAGATTTTTCTCTTTCTACAACTAATGTATAATCTTTGGTTGTTGTTCCATCTTCTGCAGTTACTGTTAAAGTAATATTTTTTGTACTATCAGTAAGTGCCATACTATGTGGTGTACCATCGACTGGTGAAATCGTTGAAGTTGCTGGAATCTCAGTAGTTAGCGTAAAGTCTGTTGTATCAGCTGGAATTGTAATTGTACAAGTATCTCCACTCATAATACAACTTCTGCTGCTATCTGATCCAATATTTAAAGTTACTTTAGAAAGTGTCGTTGAAGTAGATGCTTCTCTAGTAACTAATACTGTATAAGTTTTGTCACTTCCTGATTCACTTCTAACAGTAAACTCATAAGTATTTACTCCCGTTGTTGATAAAGGAATTGAATTTCCTTTTGTAACGGTTGCTCCCTCTCCTACGGTAACTACTACATCTGCTGGGTCTAACGTTGTTTTTCCATTTGGAAGAGTTACTTCATATTTACCTTCACTATTTAATGTAGGTGTTTTTCCTGCAACTGTTAATCCATGTACAGTGTTATCACTATTTTTGTCACGTTCAATGTTGATTTTATATTCGTTAAAGTCAACCCCATTTTGAGCAGTAACTCTAACAACAATCTGGTTAGATCCGGTTGTTAAGTTTACTGATCCATCTCCAGTTACTGTTGAATTTGTATCAGTTTTTGTTGTTCCAACTGTAACGGATGTTGTATTATAAGGAACACTTCCAGAAATTGTGTAATTGAATGTATTTTTATTAAATCCTGAAACGGTCGTTCCATCAATAGTTAAATCTTCTAATGTTGCTACATTTGATTTTTCACGAGTTACCGTAATTGTATATGGTTGTTCATCTCCATTTTCGGCTTTTACCGTAACTGTAATTGTGTTGGTTCCAAATCTTAAGTTTGTATTTCCTGTAATTGATTTAATGGTTGCTCTTGGTGCATCTGCAGGTACTGCTGTAACAGTGATGTTCTCAACTGTAGAAGCTACCGTTGTTGTATAAGCAAAAGTGGTTGGTGCAAAAGTTTCATTTAAAATTCCTGGTGTGATAGATAAACTACTTAAAAGTTTATTAGAAGATTGGCTACGATTAAATGTGATTGGATAAGCCTGAACTGTACCATCTTCTGCTGTTACAATGACAGAAGCAGATGTTACTGTAGTTCCAAAGTTTACAGTTGCTGAATTTAATTGTGGAGTTCCTGTTGCTGTAGGATTACTTGTAGTATCCACAATGGCTACACTTGCTTTTCCAGTATCTTGAACGGTTGCTGTTACAGTCACTTGTGTCACTGTAGCATCATAACTATAAGTATAACCTGTTGTATTTGTACTTGAGAAAGCAGGTGACATTGTTCCTTGTGGAGTACTTGTAATAGATAGGCTAGCAAGTCTTATATCATTAGATAATCTTTTTACTTTAATTGTATAAGTTTCTGTAGTTCCATCTTGTGCTTTTACTATAACATCGAAGGAGTTATCTCCAACAGTTAAATTTACATTACCAGTACCACTTTGAATAGTTGCTTTTCCAGTATCTTCTACTGTTGCTCCAATGGTCATTGTAGATTTTGAATTCGCAACATCTGTAAGTGTATAAGTTTTTGTTGCTGGAGAGAATCCAGGAACGGTTGTTCCATCGACAGTTAAATCACTTAAATTCTTATTACTAGAAGCTTCTTCTCTTGTAATCTCAATCGTATAGTCTTGATCTGTACAACTATTTCCAGGTACACTTGCATACTCTGTTTTACAGTTTTCAGCTTCTACATTTACTACTCTTGTATTTTTAGTTGTTCCAGTATTTGTTAAATTCCAAGCCCCAGTTCCACTTTTTACCGTTGCATTGGTATGATTCGCTGTAGCAGAAACGTTTGTACTTGTTGTTGTATAAGGAACAGTTGCTGTATAAGTATATTTTCCTGCTTGAATAGATCCAATTGATATTGAATTTGTTAAAGTTAAACTTGATAGAGTTGCATCATTTGATAAACGGTAAACATTTACTGTATAAGTTTCAGTATCTCCATTTGCCGCAGTAACTACAATATCAAAGTTATTATCACCAACATTTACTGATTTCGTTCCAAGTCCTGCTGGTAAAATGGTTGCCCCTGTATCATTTACAGTAGCTGCTAAATCAACAGAAGTAATATTGTTTGGTACAACTGCTTTATAAGAAGTAACAGTAGCATCTCCAGGTGTAAAGGTTGGATCTAAAGTATAAGTTGTTGATCCATTGGTTACGGTTAAAGTTTTTAAGGTAGCATCACTTGATTGTTCTGCTTCTGGAGAAGTTAATGTCATATTGGATAAGGAATAAGGTCTTACTTGATCCCCATTATCATCAGCAAAGTCAACGTCTCCTGGTTCATCTCCTAAAGTTAAAGTAACATCTGTATTAGAACTTACATCATCATTTAGTTTTAAGAATACATACCCTAACTCTGTATCTTTACTAATTGGAGTCATTGTACTTGCTGTATCCTCTACATAATAACTAATATCTCCGGGACCTCTCACATTAAATGATGTTGCCCAAGTTACTTTTCTTCCAGTTTTTGGAAATTGAGTCTCATCATAAAAGTCGTCTCCTTCTTGTACAAGAGGGGTCCACTTTGTAGAGTCATAACGAAGCGTTGCATTTAATGATACTACATTATGAGAATCCCCTGGACTATAATTTAGGATTACCATAACTGTAGTTCCTGGTTTTACCTTATCCCCATTTGTTATAGTTTCAGTTAGATTACCGTTTAAATAATCATCCATACAAGCATAATATATATCCTTGCCTGTCTTGTCAGCGTAGTTTTCTACGGGACATGCAACAGCACTTAGACTAAGTTTGTGTTCTGCTGCTGCAAATACTTGATTTGGTAAGTATGCTGTAAACATTAAGATCATACTAACTACTAAATACTTTAATTTCTTTTTCATAATAACAACTCCAATCCTTCTTTATCTTAATTCGACTATATCAGACAATTTGACAGTTGACTAGTCCTTTTGTGCAAAAGAAGTGTAAATCGTTGTCAATGATTGTAAACTTTATCCACAATTGCTTATTTTTTACACATGTTTGACTGTCACAAAAAAAGAACCTAATAGAGGTTCTAAGACAAAAAAAGAAAAGTAACAATTTACTTTCCTATTTTTCTTCTTTATCTTCCTTTTTAACATCGCTCGTTTTTTCAGGTGTCTTTGTTTTCTCTGGTTCTTTTTCATCTTCAAATCCACAAACAAGATTTACTTCCACTTTATATGACTTTTTATCGTACGGAGCTTGTGGATAAATAATTGCTTGTGTTTTAGTTTTATCGCAGGCCTCATCTGTTTTCTTGTTAACAAATTCTTTTAGAATTTTCTCACTATCTTCTCCCTTATAACGAGACAAGTTCCCTAAATCAACTTTAATTCCTATAGTTTCAAATTTCTTTAAAAAATTAGCTTTTTCATCCCCTAAAGTCTCAACTTGCTTATAGTAAAGATCCTCATAGAATTCAGCACCCATAGTTTCTATTTTCTTCTTGAATTCTTCTTCCTGTGACAACTTCTTCCCAAATGGATTTACAACGACAACCACTAAAACAACAAGTACTACTAATAAAATACTAGCAATGATAATTAATACATTTTTATTTAGTTTTTTCATACTACCTACCTACCTTATGAACCCATTATAACATATTCCGAAAAAAGAAAACAATACTTTTGCAAAAGAAAAAGATAGAAAATTTATTTCTACCCTTCTTTTAAAACCAATTTTTAAGTTTTAAAATAAAATTCTGAAACACTTTCTGAATTTTTTCAGAATGAATGTTTCCTTTCACAGGACTTACTTCTGTTTGACTTGAAGTTGTATGAATTACTTCTACTCCTGCTTTTTCTTTTTCTTTATGTTCCTCATATACTGAAGTTTGTTTTTTGCTTGATTCTACTTCTCTAGTTTCTGATACAATTTCTGTCTTTGAATTAGAAGCGACTTCTTCTGTTACAACAACTGGAGATTGAATTGATAATTCTTCTTTTACTTCAATAGGCTCTACTATCTCAATATTCTTATCGATTACTGTGTTAGTAATATATCCCTGACTATCCGTTAATTTTGCTTTTTCTAAAGTAATATTAGTCATTCCTTCTTCCAAAGCCCTAAATGTGAATTCATAAACAGTTGTAGTCTCATAAAGTCCATTTCTTAATGTGAAGTCAAGTCCTGCAATCATCATCGTATTTACATTCATTTGAAATTGATATGGTTCCTCCATTGGCTTAGCAGAAACAAATTCTAGCTTTTCCTCATCAAAGGATAAATGACCCCCCATACTAACTACACCATCATAGGTATCGTTAATATCTGATACTTGTAAACTTACTTTAAAAGTATCTCCAACTTGAACCTTATTTTCTGAAATTAAACTTACATTGGCGGTTCCTTGTGCTTCTACTGGCACTGATGTTAATAATACACTTGCTAAAATAGTACTAAATAAAATTTTCTTTTTCATCCCTTATTCCCCCTAAGTTGCTGCATATTATACCATAAATTGGTAAATCCGTCAATGGTTTTTTTAATATTTTATGCATGCAAAAAGACTAAGATGAATCCTAGTCTTTTTAAACTTAATTATTTGCTTCTTTTGATAACTGTTCAATTGTCTTTTGATTTGCTTGTAACAGGGCACCACTTGTCCAAGAAGAGGTAAGTCCATAATCAATATAGATGAGTTGTCCTGACATATAGGAACAAATATCACTACCAACTACGACCATTGGGTATCCCATGTCTTTTGGCTCTGCTGCGTATCCATTCCAACTCTTTAAGAAGATATTAGAAATCATTTCTTCTCCTTCTTTAATATCTCCATTTGGACTTGTTGATTTATTAAAGTCTTCCGTTAACCCTGTTGTTGTATCCCCAGGATTAATTGCATTTAATCTGATTTTACGTCCGATAAATTCTAAAGACATACATTTATAAGTTACATAAGACTCCAAACACTGCTTGGCAAATACATAAGCACTTTTGATTAAATCTGGATGCTCCTCATACCATTTCATCGCATCTTCCCAAGTAGGTAAATTAATTAATTCTACTGCTTGGCTATATACTTGTTGCCAACCAAATCCTCCAACGGATGAAATATAAGTAACAGATCCATGATCTGAAATTCTTTCTAGTAACTGTTCTGTCATATATTTTTGACTATAGAAGTTTACTTTTTGAACCAATAACTCTTTTCCAGGAAAATAAGCAATTCCATGGCATAAGAACAATGCATCAATTTTTTCTGGTAACTCTTGAATTACCCTATCTATTTCTTTCTTTTTGCTTAAGTCTGCTTGAAATGCCTTTTCAACAGGTAAATCGATTGGATTGATATCAATCGCATACACCTTCGCACCAAGACTCAATAATAATTCTGTTGCCGATTTACTCATTCCTGATGCGGAACCAGTAATGACAACTGTTTTTCCTTGATAACCAAATAATTCTTTTAAATCCATAATTCCTCCTTGATTATTTGTTATCTTTATTGTAGCACAAAGAATTCTCTTTCATTTAAATTTGTTACATTTTCAAAGTCAAGTTTGTAAACTATTCGTGGGTTTCAATAAAAATCTTGTAATGGGGCCAACTTAATTTAGCAGACACCATCTGGAATTTTAGATAAATAACATAAAGAGTTAAACATCATTACTCTAGTCTAACTCTTGATAAAAATGTAAGATATCTTGATATACTTTTTGATTTTCCTTTTCATTTAAAATCTCATGGCGCATATTAGGATAGTCAATCTGTTTAATAGATTTAAATCCAGCATTTACCAATACCTGATAAGAATCATGGGAACCTTTCTCTCCACCAGTACATGGATCATCTATACCCCTTAATAACAATAACTTCATCTTTTGGTTCACATTTTGATATCTTTTTACTTGATGCATCAAAACGACAAGATGAAATAGATCATTAAAAGCAGAACAAGTAAATCCAATGCCACAATAAGGATCTTCTAAATAGGATTTAATATTTTCTTCACTCACGCTAATCCAGTCACAATCGGTCTTTGGATTTTTGATTTTCTTATTGAAAGAACCTATACTTAAAGAACTTAACAACTTTGATTTATATTTAGGTCCGCGAAACAATTGAATCACACTCGCTGTTATAATTCCGAAACGAGCGCCTATCTGATAATTTGGATATCCAGATAAAACCACTTTTTCATAGTCTTTTGAATTTTCTTGTAATAACACCCTCGTAATAATCGTTCCCATAGAATGAGCAAACAAGTAGATGGGAAGGTTTTTAAAACGTTTCTTAATCAATAGAGTGACTGCTTTTTGATCCTCAATTAACTCCAAGTACCCTTTCTTCTCTTTAAAATACCCAAGATCCTTGGCACTGCTTCCATGCCCTCGTATATCAGAACTAACAACTGAAAAGCCATGTTGATTTAAAAACCCAATTAACGGTTCATATCGCTCTTGATGTTCTTCCATTCCATGAATCACTTGTACAACAGCCGTTGCTTTCTTTACTTCAAATATATGAACTTCTAAAGGATATCCATCCCTAGCTTTTACGAATTCTTTTTCCATTTCATTCTACCGCCCATCTTATAAATCTTTCATCATTTCTTGAATGGCTCTTCCACGATGGGAAACACTGTTCTTTTCTTCTTCCGTTGCTTCTCCAAATGTTTTCTTTAAATCATTGGAATAGAAAATGCAGTCATAACCAAAATCTTTTCTTCCCAATTCACATTCTGTAATTTTTCCGAATGTTTTGCCAACAAATGTTTTGTGTTCTCCATTTGGATAATACACCATAATCGTACAAACAAAGTAGGCATCTCTCTTTTTACCTTCTAATTCTTTTTGCAGTTTTTCCCTATTTTTCTGATCATCTCCATGACCTCCTGCATATCTTGCACTATAAATTCCAGGTTCGCCATTTAATGCATCGACACACAAACCGCTATCTTCTGCTACTACAATATAGTCTAATCCCTTTTCAGTTAAATAATCATGAATCGCTTTTGCTTTAATCAAAGCATTTTCTTCAAATGTTTCTCCTGTTTCTTCGATTTCTCTATCAAATTCAATATCATGTAATGTAATTATAGTATAATCTGTTAAAATTCTTTGAAATTCTTTCAGTTTATGCTGGTTATTCGATGCTAAGACAATGGTTCTTTTCATTATTTCATCACTCCTCATTTTGTAATAATTTCTTTCTTCGACCAAAAATTGTATTTATTTTTTTCTTTTTTACTTTAAACTTTTCTTCATCTAAAATCAATGTATCATTTTTCTTAGATAAGATATTCAACCGGATTGCATAAATACTTAATACCAAGAATAATAATGAAACTAAAACTGTAATTAACCAAATGCTTAGAATATGTGCCTCACTAAACTTAAAGAAATTCTTGGTAGGTTCCATCACTCCATATTTAGTTAAGTTACTGATAGTTCCAAAACTTTCAAATCCCCATCTTCCAGATGTAAAATAAGAAATATTTTTAGTAATTTCTATAAAAGGAACAAACATTCCTGAAAATAGCATCTGAATCATCATGTAAAGTGGTGAAAGAATCAGTGTTGTTTTTGTTTCTTTTACCAAAGAGGAAATGAATAAGCCAATAATACTCGTAGAAAAGGCAACTAAGAAGAAGTTAATAATTAATTCAGATAGTGTATGAAACAGCAAGGCATCTTCAGGTCTTGGGCTTAGATGAAAATAAACGATTGAGACACAAGTAATTGCCTGGTATAAACATAAAAAGGCAACTACAATAATCTTAGAAACAATATAGGAAGCAAAATTGAGTCCACTCATATATTCCTTTTTCAACATATCTCGTTCTTTCACAATTTCTTGAATTGTATTAAATAAACCTAACCACATAGATGCTAGAGTGAAAGCAACACACATCATCGATGATGTCACTGGATTTAAAAATCCTTCTTTTTCAACTGCTACACAAATTAAGAATGCCATTAGTAGAGCCTGTCCTAATAATAATATCAACATAAATTTGTTGTTGATTAAAGAAGATAGGTATCTTTTTACTAATGTAATGGTTTGACTAAAAAATCCAACTCTTTCGTTTTTCTCTTTTTCCATTGGTTCTGGTAATTCAATCTTTTTTTGATTTTCTTTATACTTTTTATACCAGACAAAAGAATCTTCCTTTAATAAATCATAAATGTCTACGAATTCTTCTACCCCAAAGTATTTAAAAATATCCTTGTAAGGTCCATAATAACAGATTCTACCATTCGTTCCCATAAAGAGTACTTTATCACATAAATTTAAATTAGATACCGTATGCGCGGTAATTATAATTGTCTTTCCTGTATCTGCAATCTCTCTTAATTTTCGCATAATCTTTTTTTCAATATTTGCATCTAATCCACTCGTAGGTTCATCTAATAAAAACAAATTTGGGTCACTCAGCATTTCGGTTGCGATGGAAGCTCGTTTCTTTTCCCCACCACTTAAATTTTTAATCATGGTATTTTTCACATGGGATAACTCCAATATTTTTAAAATATGCTGAATTGTCTTTTTACTTTCCTTCTTACTGATTCCCTTCATTCTTAATTTTAAGGAATATTCAAGTGACTTATATAAAGTTAAAGTTTGATCTAAGATTTCTTCTTGTGGTACATAGGCAATTCTACCCTTAAAATAGTCTTCTTCTTCTAAAAGATTTAATCCCTCAATATAAACATTTCCCCTACTAGGCTTACTGTATCCACTTAAGATATTCATTAAAGTTGTTTTTCCCGCTCCAGAACAACCGACAATTGCAATAAATTCCCCACGTTCTATACTTAAAGATAAATTGGATAAAATGGTCTTTGTCCTATGTCCAATTCGAACCTGTTCACTGACATTATCAATTACTAAATGAAATCCGTTTTCTTGCATTCTATCACTTCCATTTACATTATATAGGTTCTGAATTATTTCGAATAGATATTTTGAAAGGAATTTAGAATTTTTGACAAAAAAAGACAAAAAAGAAGAACTAATTTCGATTTTGTTCTTCTCTTATTAAATAATTCAAATTTCCTTCTACTGTTTGTCCATGTAACATTTTTTCTGGATTCGTTTTTGTTAATTCAAGGAACCTTTCTTTTCCAATCATTCTCTTTAATTTTTTGAAAGATCTTCTTAAATACTTCTTCTTTTCTATATAATGAGTATCCGTTGCTACAAACGCTACTAAATCATTTTTTAAAAGCCATTTCATTAGTTTTTTTGCTTTTTTTCCATATTTTCCTGTAATACTATCAATATTGCATTGTAGTAGACAGTTAAACTCTAAGAGTTCCCGTACTCTTTTTTTATCTTTTTGAAGAAAGTGATATCTTTCTGGATGAGCTATAATCGGACGAATTCCATCATCTGTTAACTTACATAAAATGTCAGATAAATTGTTTAAATATCCTGTGAAAGGCAGTTCGATTAACATATATTTTGTATGGTTTAAAGTTACGATTTCGCCTGTTTCTAATAATTCAATGATGTCATCAGAAAGGTATACTTCATTTCCTAAGTATAGATGAATCCCAGTTTTTTCTACTTCAGGTTCCAACTGTTTTAAGATTTCTTCTCGTTCTCTTTCGCTCGAATTATAGTCTGTATTCTTAATATAATGAGAAGTTAATACAATATCTGTAATTCCCATGCCTTTTAAATAATTAATTATTTGTAGACTTTCTTCGATTGTACTTGCCCCATCATCCACTCCTGGTAAAATATGTGTATGAATATCAATCATTTTATCCATAGTAATGTCCATAATATTTCTTTGAACTTGCACTTGCCCGGTTTAGTACAGTTCCTAAAATATTGGCATTTACATTTTCTAGGCTTTTCTTTGTTGTTTTTAATAAGGATGCTGGTGTTTCTTTATGGGAACTTACAATTACAACTCCATCTACTAAAGTACTCATAATCAAAGAATCCGTTAATCCACCATTCACTGGGGCAGAGTCAAAGATTACAAGGTCATAATTATTCTTTAAAATTTCAATTAATTCTTTATTCTTTTCAGAACCTAATAATTCAGATGGATTCGGAGGTGTTATTCCACGAAACATCACAGAAAGATTCTTAATCTTTGTTTCCATAATATATTCTGGATATTTTTCTCTTACATTTTCAAGTAATAAATTCGATAACCCTTTATGATTATGAGAATCGAAGATATAATGCTGACGTCCTTTTCGAATATCACAGTCTACTAATAAAACCCTAGTTCCACTTTGTGCAAAAGCGACTGCTAAGTTCGCTGCAATAAAGCTTTTACCTTCTCCTGGTACACTACTGGTAATTAAAATTGTACGCAATTTTTTATCTACAGATGCAAACTGTAAGTTAGTTCTAAGTGTACGAATTGTTTCACTAATAATTGATTTTGGATCATTATTTAATACTAATTCCCTATACATTTTAACCCCTCCACTATCTTTTCTTTTTTCCTCTATATTTTGGTACAGTAGCTAATACACTCAGTCCAATTTTTTCTTCGATATCTTCTGGCTTCTTAATTGAATCATCGAAGTAAAAACAAATAGTAATAATCATACTTGCAAGTAAGAATCCTGCACCAATTCCTATCACATATTGTTTTGGAACATTCACATTATATGGCTCTTTAGCTAACACCGCTTCATCTACAATGCTAATATTTTCGATATTATAGATACTTGTAATTTCTTCCTTAAATACTTTGGCAATTTCATTTGCGATATTTCTTGAAATTCTTCCACTCTCATCAATTACAGAAATGATTATTAATTCTGTATCATTCGCACTCGTTACATTAATTCTACTACCTAGTTCCTTCTCTGTCATATCTAAGGATAAATTCTCAATGACCTTAGATAAGATTCTTCTACTTTTAATAATCTCACGGTATGTTGACACTAGATTCTTATTTAAAGAGATATCGTTTTGTAAAGACGACGTTGAACTCGAATTACTGGATCTAGTTAAAACTAAGCTCGTTTGTGACTTATACATTGGTACTTGTACATTTTCCGTATAGTAGATAGACGCAACGGTTCCTATTAATACGAATAGGATAACAATGATGATTTTACTAAAGTAGTATTTAATAAATTCTGAAATATTAAATTCTTCCATACTTCCACCCCTTCATAATGGCACATATTATACTACAAAATGCGTAAAAATGCAACTATTTTTTAATAATATGATTTGATATGATAGGATTGCTATGAAATTTTTAAACATCCCCTAACATTTGTTTCATTTCTCGAAGCTTATTTTCTAGTATTTGTTTATCAATTAATTTTAGTTTATATTCAGAGATTAAAGTTTGTGACATATTTTTACTAAGTGAATATTCAACAACATTATGATCCTTTGAACTACACAAAATCACCCCAACACTAGGATTCTCGCTTTCCCTTTTAACATCCCGATCTAATGCTTCCAAATATAGGCTCATTTTCCCCAAATATTCTGGCATAAACTCTCCAATTTTTAGTTCAAAAGCAACAAGACAAGACAATTCTCTATTATAAAATAATAGATCAATGAAATAATCATGATTTCCAACTTGAACCCTATATTCATCACCAATAAAAGTAAAAGCTTTTCCAATTTCTAAAATAAAGTCCTTTAAATTCTTGATTATTGATGCTTTTAAATCTTTTTCAGAATATTTATTTGGTAAATTCAAAAACTCCAAGCTATATGTATCTAATATTTTTGTACTAGGAAAGTCATCTTCTTCATTTATGATTTTTGTCATACTTTTAGGAACATTGCCACTAGATAACATATACCTCTGATAATAGGATGATTGTAATTGCCTGTTTAATTCCCTTACCGAATAATTCTCTTTGATTGCTAAATTTAAATAAAATTCCCTTTCTGCATCTGTCTTTGTATTACTTAAAATCAACAAATTACTAGACCAACTTAATTGTGTCAACAGTGTTGACACTTTTTGATTACCTTTATATGTCTTATAAAATTGAACCATTCTATGAAGGTTTCTCTTATTAAAGCCCTGTACAGTCGGATAATTACTTTTCATAAAATTTGCAGCCTTATCAATAATTTTATCTCCATAATTACTATTTTCTATTAATTCATATAAAAATTTACCTACCTCTAAATAAAGTAGAATCATTTCTTCATTGATTCTTCTATATGCATTACTCTTTCTTCTTTCAATCATTTCAATAAGTTGATTAAAATTTGTATCCAACAAAAAACATTCCCCCTTTCAAAAATCTGTTTCGTCTTTAAGATTTCACTTAAATTATACAAAGAAAATCTTTATACCTGCACTCTTTTAAAAATTTTCTAAAAAAAGAACTTAATCAAAATGATTAAGTTCCTTTTCACTGTTAATTTTAAGTTTTCTTTTCTTTATAAACTGAAGGCATATAATTGATAATACACTTCCACTTGTATCTATCAATACATCTAAAACCTTCGCAGTTCTACCATTTGAGAATAATTGATGAAGTTCATCACTACAAGCATAAAGAAAACAAAAAATAATTGAATATACTAAAACTCTTTTAACACCATACATTTCAAAAATTTTAAATACTAAGATTCCTAAAATAAAGTATTCTGTAAAATGCGCTGTTTTCCGAACAATTAATCTCGTATTCTTTACCATTTTTGCCTTTTCCTGAGGAGTAATTTCTTTTTCCTTAACTTTCACTACTATATCAATAATTTTAGAAGCTACTTTATCACTCAAAGAAAGACTACTCACAACATTTTGATTTGAAAATCCAAAAATTATAATCATCCAAATAATAAGGGCTAAAAGAAAGATCTGTTTCCTAGCTTTCATTAAAAACCTCTTGCATCCTTTTTTTCGCTACATTAACACTATCATAATCTGGCTCCATAACATATAACCAATAATTAGTTCCCATACTATAAGTGTAGTTTCGACTATTATACCCTGTAACTGCCATACTTTCTACAGTCCAACTAGGCATTTTATCTAACTGATTTTTAATAAGGGAAGTAATCTTGTCCATAGGCATATCTGTTTGAAAAGAACCATTCAATGTATTTAAAATACTATTATATTTACTAATTAACACATGGGACTTGGTCACCTTATTAATAATAGCTGTTATTACCTGTTGTTGATTTGCTCCTCGATGATGATCTCCTGTCAAATATGCTTTTCTTTCTCTAGAATAAGCAAGCGCTTGTTCACCATTAAAATGATTCCATCCTTTTTGTACCTTTACTCTTCCTTTGGTATGACAGGTAAAGCTACTATCGGATTCCACATCAATTCCACCAATTACATCTACAATTTGAATTAGAGTATTAAAGTTAACCCTTAAATAGTAATTAATATCAATATCATAAAAATTCTCTAAAGTAGCAATGCTTTTCTCAATTCCATAGATTCCAGCATGTGTTAATTTATCCTTAAGACCTGTTGTACCAGCAAGTTGTACATAATAGTCCCTTGGTGTATTCACAAGTAAAATATGATGTGTACTGGGATTGACAACCACAATTTGGTTCACATCACTTCTACCACGTACAGAATTTACATTTCCAAATTGATCAATTCCACTAATATATAAAATAAAAGATTGATTTGATAATTCTATATCCATAGACCCATCAATATCCATATTTGGTTTCGTCTCTTCAACATGTGCTTTGATGCTAATTTCAAAAGTATAAATTACCTTTGTAGAATTAGAAAATTCTTCGATTTCTTCTTCAATTAATGGAATAGAACTAGCTTCTAAAACAATTGCATCTGTTTCCCGATTTAATAACTGATCTGGTAAAACTCCTAGTTCTGTCGTCAAATGTTCATTATAACTAATTTTAGAAGATAGCTTTTGATTAATATCCACGCTATAAGTATCTTCCATATATGAAATATTTTTTTCATTCAGATCATTAAGTTCCCCGATTTGGGTTTCTTTTAAAACAAACACAGAATAACTTAACGTATCATACTTTCGCTGGGTTTGATTTAAAAAATGATAAGTACTATTTAGATAGTAAATCAAATATCCAAGACCGAACGACATAAGAATAATCACGGTTAAAGATATTCCCTGAAATACTGGATTCTTTTTACAAAAAATAATATATAGCAAAGCTGTTAATATAAGCAATAGAAGTCCGTATCCAGTTAATAGGTATTTATTTGGAATTATGTTTAACTTATATATATAATAACTAAACACTAGAAGCATTCCAAAACAAATAAGTACTAAAACTATGGAAATAATATTCAATATAGATTTATTTTTCTTCATTTTCTTTTTTCCTCCCTCATTTTTATAAAATTCAGTCCCGTCTTAATATCTACTTTTTGAATAAAAATAACGTTTTTTATATTCACTTGATATTGAATTAGATATAGAATTAAAAACACAATTCCTATCACAGAGTAAGATAGGATAGACGCAATGGCTGCCCCATCAATATTCATAGTTGGGATTAACAAATAATTACATATAACATTGAGTATTGCACCTACTAATAGAATAACAAAATATTGTTTAGATTTATTATCACTAATGAATAACTGTCCAATAATTTTATAAAAACACATACTGTATATTCCAAAAAATAATATAATCGTCACTTTATATGCTTCTATATACTCTCTACCAAAGATAATACCAAATAGGTTTTTACCAAGAATTAATAAAACAATATAGCAAAGACAAACAAAAGTTAAAGAGCACCTTAAAGAAAAGTTAATTGTCTCTATTGAGTTATTTTTAGCGGTTCTTTTTTGAACGACATCTTTAAATATATCAGGAATAATCCATATATATTCAGAAATAGATAAACCAAGAGAATATAATCCTATTAACGCATAATCCACCTCAAATTGATTTAACATAACGATATCAACCTTATAATTTAACATAATTAGAAGACTAGAAATCATTGGTAGAAATCCTTCTTTTAAGATTTCTATATATATTTTAAAATATTCACGTCTCCATAACTGTTTCCCTTTTAATTTTCCTAAGTACATTA
>DLAC01000057.1:0-6712 GCA_002493865.1 Caryophanales bacterium UBA7057 | reverse complement strand
ATTTCCTAAGTACATTAAAATAATTGTTAAATCTTTAAGTATATAGATACATAAACCAATATATAAATGCTTTTCCAAAAATAGAAACGCAACTAGTGTTAAAACAAAATTAAAAGTCGACATAACAATTACAACAAGTGTATTATATTTTATATCCTCCACTAAATTAATATATCTTAATTGTGTCGTTAAAATGGCAATACAAGAAATCAACAAAATCCAAAATAATTGAATATTTCTTCCAAATATGAAAATTAAAATTAAACTAATTAAAACATATATCATAAACTGAATAAAAGATAGCGATACAAAAATTTCAAAACAGTTTTTTATGTTTTTCCTTTTAAACTTAGAATAAACTACAGAAATTCCTAATTGAAAAATAGAAGAAATGATTGTTACATAGTTAATTAATGTAGAATATTCACCCTTTAACGTAGCGCCTAAATATCTATTTAGTAAAACGAGAGATAAAAATCCGAAAATAATGCTAAAAAATTTACTAATAGTAGATAGGATATAGTCATTTTTTAATATTCTTTTCATATAACATCCCCACTTTTCTTTTTTATCATATGATTTACAATGTAAACACCTAAAGCGATTAGAATATTATACTTAAATAACGGGCTAATAATATTTCCCAAGGCCTGTCTACATGAATACATAACTAAGGAAATAAAGCCAATATAGATAATGTAATAATAGTAGTTTTTATTACTTCTAGAATAGAAAAATTTGATTAATCTCGCTAAAAGAAACATCTGTAAAATGATTCCAAATAATCCAAAATTAATATATCCTTCCCCTAACATCGTAAATCCGACACCAGTTTTTCTAGCGTTCCAATATGTATTGGTATACCATTTTGTTGAACTATACTGAGAAATAGGAAGGAAATCCTCTAAAGGGCTTAGAAAATCATATATATACGTCTTTCCTTTAAAAATAGAATCTGCTTTTTGATTTAATAGAAAATTAAAATTAAATCCGGCCGATGCGAAATCTGAATTTAAAAAGCCAACTATGATATTGGAATCTTGAGAATTTGACTTATAACTACTACTTGAAAATAACATTTTCATAGAAGAGGATGAGGCAAGTAAAAGAACAGAAAAAACTGCAATAAATATAATTTTTTTTAACTTTACTTGATTCATTGTAAAATAGTAAATGATTAAAACAATAACATAATTAAATACATAATTTCTTTCTCCATAGGTAAACATACCTAAGAGTACAAGCATGAAGTTAAAAATCAAAATAAATAATTTACCTCTTTTACTCATGTTTTTACTTAAAACAAAGTAAAGTGGAAACGCAATTAAGGCCGTGTAAGTGATGTTTCCTAATTTTATTAAAATACTAGAAACATGGGCTAATTCATATTTACTCTGATATCCATTTTGAATAATGGAAAAGGAAGCCGCTATACTAATAGCACATAATACAATATAGATCACTTTTAATAGTGGTTTATTTACATTTATTGTGATATTCTCTTTTTTATAAGTAACATTTTCAATAGAACCATAAAAAAGAAAGAAAGAAACTGTTGCAATCCAGCTATAAATATAATAATTATCATTTAAAGTACAATACTCAAAAACTTTAATATCCATTGCATTTAAAATCGGATAAGATATCTGATATAAAATAAAAATAGCTAAAAATAGTAAGAGAGGGTTTTTAATATCTAGTTTTAGACGTGCACATAGTAGGGCAATCAATAAAAAATTAATTGTACAAAAGCAATATAGGTTGTTAAATAAAAACAATAATACCGTTGCAATCACTAAGTAAAAGTACACTATAAATCGATTGGTAGATATAGTCATAGAAATCCTCACCTTTCTTTTCTTATTTATTCAATATATCTTCTATCATATACCCATAAAAAGAATTTCTTCTTTGATCTAATAATTTACTGTCATATTTTTTAGATTCATTAATATTACGTTTAGAAATTTTTGTTAAGTCTTCTTTTAAAACACCTTTAAAACATTTAATAAAAGAATGGACGCTTTTCCTTTTGAATAGACATTTATCATCTAGTAATTCAGGAATGCCTGCTACGTCAGTTCCTAAACATACTAATCCTATACTCATCGCTTCTATTACGGATCTTGGTAATCCCTCCTGTGGACTAGGAAGTACATACAAATCCATGTTCCTCATTGTATCAAAAACTTCTTCACGATTTAACATTCCTAGAAAGTGGACATTTTCTGATACACCAAATCTTTTGGCAACTTTGGATAGATAGGTAGGTTTGCCTTTTCCCGCTAAATAATAGTTAATTGTAATATTTTCTTTCTTAAGTTTTGAAATTGCTTTAATAATATACTGTTGTCCTTTATATTTTCCCCCAACAGCACCAGCAGTAAAAATATTAATTGTACTTCCTAATTTTCTATATTTCTTTATATTTGTAGTTTCCTTTATATTTACATTTGAAGCATAAGATGTATACCCGTTACAAGGATATACTTTTTGTAAATACTTTTCAGTAACATATATGGCATAGTTACTTCTCTTCACTATTTTTTTTATATATAAATTTAATGGGAACGCAATTAATTTTCCATAAACGCCATGATTCCAATAGGAATTAAAGGCATTCCCTACTACTTCAGACATATATTTTTTATGATATTTTTTTATATATTTATACACCCTAACTGAAATAATAGAAGGCAATCTCATTATGATTAAGTCACTATTTTTAAATAGTTCTAATCCCTCTTTATTTAATCCTTTTCTTAAAAAGTATTTTAAAGATCCAATATTAATATAATTGACTTTACTTGAGATTTCTACATGTCCTTGTGGTACACTATTCGTTTCTATTACTCTAGTGAATAGATAAAGTATTTGAAATTTATCTTGATATCTTTCAACTACCCTTTTAAAAGATGCATCTGCGTAGTACTTTTTCTTATATAAATAAACTCTTACTTCCGTAAAAATTGAAATTTTCATAGAAATCCCCCTTTTATATTAAATTCATAATGTTAAAGCATCATCTATTGCCTTTAAGTAGCTATTTACCACAAGCTTTCTATCAAACTCTTTTTCAATTTTTCTTCTTCCATTTAGCCCCATTTCTTTTCTTTCGCTTTTTGACATACCGATTACTTTTTCTGACATTTCAATGAACTTTGAAGTATCTCCCGTTGAAACTGCATAACCTGTCTTTCCATTATCAACGATTTCTTTACATCCGCTACAATCAGAACAAATAATCATTCTTCCAAGAGAAGCTGCCTCTAATAATACATTAGCCATCCCTTCATGAAATGATGGAAGAACAATACAATCAGCCACTTCAAAAAAAGAAAGTAGATTTTTTTGCTCACCATGATAAATAATTAACCCTTGTTGCTGGTATAATTGTAACATTGTTCTATATTTTTCTTCTTCACAATAGCCACAAATATGAAATTCCGTATTTGGGTATTTTTCCTTCATTGCCTTAGCAATTTCTAGGTAAATATCAATCCCTTTATCTTTCATAATTCTAGCAATAAATAAAAATCGAATATTGTCATCTTCTGGATATTTTAAAACAGGATTCCTTTTTAAATCAACTCCAGAACCTGGAAGTAAACATATTTTTGTTTTATTAGATAATATCTTATGTGATTTAAAAAAATCCCAATTCTCCTGATTTTGAAAGAAAACAGTATTTGCATCTTTTAATCCAATTCTATTTAATGTAATCGCTATTTTTCTCATAAACCCAGTATGATACAAAGACCCCCCAATTCCTGTTATATTGGGAAAAAATTTAATTTTTAATTTTCGACAAATCATTCCTCCGTATACATTAGGTTTAATATTATAAGATAAAACAACACTAGGCTTAATTTCTTTTAATATTTTCCTATATTTTTTTAACAATTTAAAATCGGAGATTGGATTTATACCATGTCTGTTTATATCTATATTGATTACATAGCATCCCATTTTTTTCAGTTCTTCTTTAAATTCTAAAACCTGTGAAACAACATATACTTCATAATTTTGATGAACTAGTTCCTCAAGAATAGCGCCCCTTAAATTATAGGTATAAGTAGTATCATTCGCTAATATAACAACCCTTTTTTTCATCTTCTACACCTTACCTCTGATTTCTCAAATCATTTAGTTCATTATGAATCGTACTTTTTCCTGCATCAGCATGCTTGGTAAAAAATACTATTTTGATTGTTAAAAAGATTATTTTTATATCCATCATTAATGAACAATTATTTACATATGTTAAATCATTTTCTATTTTGTCAAATATGGTGAGAGAGTTTCTTCCATTACACTGTGCAAGTCCAGTAAGACCAGGTCTAACATCACATCGATGCCTTTGTACTATTGTCATATTTTCATAATAATCAGGAATCCATGGTCGGGGTCCAATAAGACTCATATCCCCTTTTAAAATATTTAGTAATTGTGGAAGTTCATCCAAGGAAGTTTTTCTTAATAATTTTCCCACTCTTGTATGTTGATCTTTCTTGCTAAAATCATACACATCATTGTCTATAGACATACTTCTAAATTTATATAAATAAAACGTTTTCCCATGTCTTCCCGTTCTTATTTGCTTAAAAATAGATGGTCCTTTGGAGTCAATTCTAATTAATATTGCAATCAATAAAAAGACAGGACTTAACAGAATTAAAGAGATTAGCGACACAAGTATATCAAAGGTTCTCTTTATAACACAATATAGAAAGCCACTTTTTCTCATAACCAAAGCTGTCTCTTTTTCTTGATGATCCAAGCCGATACTAACTCCATTCATAGCCACTCCCCCTAAAGTTGGGTACTATAATAACACAAAATTAGCAAAAAGACAAGGAAAAACAGTCTTTTTTGTCACAATTTGTCGAAAAGAAATTCTACTTCATATAAAAACCAGACCATTCTAGCCTGATTCTTTTCTTTCTAATTAGTTAGAATTGCATAATAGTTAAAGTCTTCATCTTGATATATAGTTATTCTTTTTTGTATTTTCTTTTCTCCTTGTCTATAAATGATATCAATTATTGTATCTTTTTGTACTTGAAAATATAAAGTCTGACTTTCGTTTATGATTGTTTTTTCTCCTAACAACGTAACAATACCACTCGATGGCACCCATGTATAAATATTCCCATTTTTAACAATAATTTCCATTTGACTATCGTTTCCTTCTAGTTTAAAAAGAATAGGAAATCCTGGAACAGAAGACATCGCTTCATTATAATTTTTTAATGGAACATGAATATTTTCTTTTAATTCCTTTTTTACTTCTTTCTCTTCTGAATTTGACAAGGCAAAAATTTGAAAGTTTCCATTTTCTACTATATGTTTTTCCTTTTTCATTTGAGCAATTGGTCCTTTTATACAAAAAAATCCACCGATTAGAATTAAAAATACAAAACTGGTAACTAACATTATCTTCCAATCATTTCTAGTAGAAGAATTCTTTTCCTCTTTTGTCCGATTCATAATCTTTTGGAAATTTTTACTAGAATCAAAATCACTCCATATTTCCTCTTTAATTTTTGAATTTCTTTTCATATTTACTCATTTTCCTTTCCGAAGGTATCTCGCAATTCTTTTAACGTTCGATACAAAATATTTTTTACCTTGGACTCACTCAGATTTAACTCATTCGCAATTTCTTTAATTGTTAAATCTAAACCGTAGTAAAGAAAGAATACTTTGGTAATGAGTGGTTTTTTCTTTTTAATATATTCCCATACCTTTTTGGACAATTCCTTATTAATTACAAAATCTAATGTATCAAAATCATCTTTTACAGTTTCTATCCACTCTATTTCTTGTTCATTCTTAAAGAATAGAGAGTATGTCCTTATTTTATAGAAACGTCCATAATGCTTTTTTAGTTTGTTCTTGGCAATGCCCTTTAAGAAAGCACCTATTTTTTCTTCCCTGACATTTTTTCTTTCTAAGATTCGGTAGAATTCCAAATAAGTTTCTTGTAAGATATCATTGACATCTCCAATATTACTAGAGTGACAAACAATATATTTAATAATATCTTCGTACGTATCCTTGTAAATAATTTCGAACTGCTTTTGCTTTTCTTTCACTGTCATTTTATCACCTTCACTATACTATCCCCTATTTTTATTAAAAAGTTTCAAAAAAGAAAAAGATAAACTGATTATGTTTATCTAACAGGTTTTTTCTTTTTATTTTTAGTACTTTGACTATTTAATAAGTCTGCAAGGTATAACTCATCTTTCTTATGTTTTTTTATTCTTTTATACTCAATCAAATTAGCTACTAAATGATCAATATTCCCCTCATAATATTCTTCTATAAATTTACTAGATTGATTATATCTTCTACCATTATATTTTATCTTATCTTTTGCAAAACCTTTTGCGTCCCCAGTATTTTTACTCTTAGCAAAATCAGATACTAAATTTTCATTGATAATCATGAGTATTTCTAGTTCTGGTTTTGTACAATACCTAAAAATATTCTTTTCAGATACAATATGCTTTAAATCAGATGGAATTTCCAATTTGTCATTTTGTTTATCGCCAATTCGATATATGATGACTGGTTGATTATAATGCTTTAATTCAGATTTTATAGTTGCACTTTTTAAATTTCTAATATGATATGGTTTTAGCCCAATTAAATCATCTCTACTAAATACTAATTTATAATTATTTAATAAGAGATTCATAATTGT
>DLAC01000023.1:22789-23022 GCA_002493865.1 Caryophanales bacterium UBA7057 | reverse complement strand
TCGTAAAAAACCGAAACTCAAAAAAGTAGGGACTTCTCAACTTTATTTTTTTATGCTATAATCGAAATGATTGGTATTATATAATAGGGAAGGAAGTACAAAATGAAAAATTTTAAGAATAAAATGGGGAAATTTACAATTACTTTGTTGTTAGTATTATCATTGATTGGATTGCCAATGATGACTTTTGCGGAGGAGGAAAATCCAACACCAACACCTTCGGAATCACCAAC
>DLAC01000023.1:0-22472 GCA_002493865.1 Caryophanales bacterium UBA7057 | reverse complement strand
ATCACCAACTCCAACTCCAACAGAAAAGCCGGTAGAAAAGACAATTAAATTGGATAAAACAAATGTCGAAGCAGTTCCTGGAGCAGCAATTAATATCAAAGCAACCGTCACTGGTGTAGAAAATCCTAAGATTAAATGGACATCTTCTAATACGTCGGTAGCTACTGTTAATAATGGGGTTGTAAAGGCGTTAAAGTCTGGAAATGTAACAATTACTGCAACATTAGAGGATGATTCTAGTGTGAGCGCACAATGTAATATTACGATTACGACAAAGGATAATAACACTTCCAGTACATCTAAAGAAGAGCAAAATAAGGACAAGGACAAGGATAAAGAAAAAGAAAACTTAAATTTAAAATCATTAAAAGTAAAAGGATATACTTTAAATGAACCATTTTCTAGTAATCGTACAGGTTATACAGTAGATATTCCATATGAAGCAGAAGATGTTACGATTGAAGTAGAAAAGCAATCAAATAATGTGAAAACGGAAATTAAGGGTGCTACCAATTTAAAAGTTGGTAGAAATACGGTAACTGTCACAGTCAAAGACAATGCTGGAAATAGTAAGGTTTATACAATTACTGTAATTCGGGCTACCAAAGAAGAACGAGAAACAAAGAAAAATCCAACGAGTCATTCAGTATCTCAGGCTAGTAGTAGTTTAAAACCTATGAGTACTAGAAAAAATCATACTTTAGAATACGCTTTTGTAACGATTGGATGTTTCATTTTATTTGCAATTGGTGGATTAGGAATTTATTTCTATATCATAACTTCTGGAAAAGATAAAAAGAAGAAAAAAGAAAAGAAACAGAAGGTTACTAAAAAAGAAATAGAAGAAAAGCCAGTAGTAGAAGAGGAAAAAATAGAAACACCAATGGTTGAAGTATCGCCTGATCAGGATGATGAACTAGGGAAAACCATAGAATTTACAGAAGAAGCAAAAAAACTGGAAGATAAAAAGAGTACTCCATCTGATTTAAAAAAGGAGTCAGCAATTTTAAAAGAAGTTGAAGATTTATTTGATGATGAATAAATCTTTTTCTTTCTTTCAAAAAGCATGATATAATAGTAGTAATTAAAAAAGAGGTGACTTTATGTTATTTAAGGGAAAAGAACTGTCAATGGATGAGAAGATTATTAATTCTATTCGTAGTTTAGGAATTGATATGATTCACGAAGCGGGAAGTGGTCATCCAGGAATTGTTTTAGGAGCTGCACCGATTCTTTATTCATTGTATGGAAAGCATTTGAAAATAAATCCAAAGGACCCAGATTGGTTTGATAGAGATCGATTTGTTTTATCTGCTGGACATGGATCTGCCCTTCTTTATGCTACACTATTTTTGGCAGGATACAATATAAGACTTGCTGATTTAAAAAACTTTCGACAGTTGAATTCAAAAACACCTGGTCATCCAGAATACCGAACAACTCCTGGGGTTGATATGTCTACAGGACCTTTAGGACAAGGATTAGCCTCTGCTGTTGGTATGGCTATTGGAGAAGAATATTTAAGAGCATTTTTTCTAAAAAATGGGAAACCGATGGTAAACCATTATACCTATGTCCTTTGTGGAGATGGGGACCTCATGGAAGGTGTTTCTTATGAAGCGATTTCGATTGCTGGAAATTTAAAATTAAATAAATTAATTGTGATTTATGATTCTAATCAAATCTGTTTAGATGGAGAAGTCGATCAAGTAATGACGGAAAATATTCCTAATCGTTTTGCTTCTATGAACTGGAATGTTTTAATTGTACCAGATGGAGAAGATTTAGCTAGTTTTGATTCGGCTATGGAAAAGGCAAAAACTTCTATTGATAAACCAACTCTAATTATCGTAAATACGACGATTGGAAAGTATTCAAAACTAGAAGGCACAAATAAAGTTCATGGAACTCCTTTAGAGGAAGATGATATTTTAGCAATTAAAGAGAAACTTGGGGTTCGTGGAATTCCATTTGTAGCTTCTAATGATGCTGCTTCCTCTTTCCAAGAAATGATTCATAGTAGAGTAGATTCTGTTTATGAGTTGTATCAAAAACAAAAAGATTCTATAGAAGAACCTTTTAAGGGAATTTTAACAAAATTAGAAGAAAATGATACAACCTTAAAAGATTTAAAAGTAAATTATGAAAAACCGGAAGATAATATGGAAGAAATTCGTCTGACGGGAGAGAAAATTTTAAATTGTTTAGCAAAGCGAAATGATCTTTTGATTGGTGGAAGTGCGGATGTTGCTTCTTCTACCAAAACTTATTTAAATGATTATCCAGATTTTTCAAGTCAAAACCGTTTGGGAAGAAATATTCGCTTTGGGGTTCGTGAACATGCGATGGGAGCCATTTTAAATGGACTTTCTCTTGTTGGATTAAGACCGTTTGGATCTACCTTCCTAGCATTCTCTGATTACTTAAAACCAGCCATTCGTATGTCTGCTCTTATGGATTTACCAGTGACTTATATTTTTACACATGATACATTTAAACTAGGAGAAGATGGACCAACGCACCAACCAGTAGAACAATTAATTTCCTTAAGAGCAATACCCAACTTAGAAGTATTCCGTCCAGCGGATGCTAATGAAGTAATTGGAACCTATAAGTATGTAATGTCTAAGAAAACAGGCCCTACCGCCATCATCTTAGGTAGAAATAAATCCGTAGTTCAAGAGACTACAAGCATTAAAGATGTCCAAAAGGGTGCCTATATCGTCAAGAATGAGCGGAAAAATCTAGGAGCTATCCTCATTTCATCTGGTGAAGAATTACAAATCGCAATAAAGGTTGCAGAAACTTTAGAAGAAAAGGGTTATGATATCCGTGTTGTCAGTATGCCTTCAATTGAAAGGTACCAAAAACAAACTGAAAAATATAAAGAGTCTTTGTTACCTCTTGGTGTTAAAACTTTTGTAATCGAAGCATCCTCTTCTTATTCTTGGCATGAATTTGTATACAATAAAAAATATCTAATCACAATGGACCAATTTGGAAAAAGTGCGAAACGAGAGGATTTAGAGAAGGAATTTGCTTTTGATTTAGAGTCTATTACCACTCACATTGAAGATTTATTAAAGTAACAGAAAACGACATTCTTTTCTCGTTACTTTTTTTATACTCAAATGGGTGAAGAGAGTATGAGAAAATTTTATATATTTAAAATACGGGATGATTATCAAAATCTTTATAGTCAAAATCCAGAAAGCTTATATCATGTATTAAAGTATCTATACTACTTAAAACCAGAAGAAAATAAATATGGGATTGAATTGTTTCATCAGTTGGTAGAAATGATTGATAAAACAATACTCAACCGAGAAATTTTTATTAAATATCATAGTCAAAGAATTTATTCAAAAATTGGAAATATCCATATTATTAATGATTTATATCATGATGAAATTAGTACACTTAATATCAAACACAGTTATATCTTATTAGAGTCGAAACATAATGCATCGACCTTCTTTCAAATTTTGTTAGAGGAATCCAATGCTTTTTTCCTTTGCGACTTCAAGAATCAAGATTATTTTTGGCTATCTGAAGTAAAAACACTTGTCTAAAATTTCTTTTTTTAGTAAACTATTAACAGGAGATGATAATATGTTATTAGATATCGTACAAGTATTAGGTGGACTGATTGTTGGGCTTATTTTAGGATTCTTACTTGCTAGAAAATTTATGATGAAATATTTAAAGAAAAATCCACCAATTAATGAAGAAATGATTAAAACCTTAATGATGCAGATGGGAAGAAAACCAAATCAAAAACAAGTAAATCAAATGATGAAATCTATGCAAAAATATATGTAGTAGAATAATTCTAAAATTGAATCATTATGAAAAAGAGGATGAAACTAGAAAAAGGTTCAAAAACTCTTTTTTCTTTTTCTTTTTTCTGTTATAATGTTATCAGAATAAAGAGGTGTTCTTATGAATGTGACTAGAGAAATTAAGCGGGAAATATTTAGGGAGTATGATATTCGTGGGGTTTATCCAACGGATATCAATCAAGATGTAAGTTATACAATAGGAAGAGCTTATGGTTCTTATATTAAAAAAAGAAATCAAAAAAAGTGTATTGTAGGTAGAGACAATCGTTATTCTTCTGAAGAAATTGAAAACGCTTTAATCCAGGGAATTATATCTACTGGAATTAGTGTTTTAGACTTAGGACTTGTAACTACGCCTATGTATTATTATGCTTGCATTAAATCAGGAGTACCTGCTGGAATTATGGTAACTGCAAGTCATAATCCTAAGGATGATAATGGTTTTAAATTTTCCTTTGACGAAAAGGGAAATGCTAAGGGTGAAGAAATTCAAGATTTCTATGAATTTGTAATGTTAGGGAAATTTGAAGACGGAGAAGGTGTGATTGGCTTTTATGATGTCAAGGAAGAGTATTGTAGATACTTACTTTCCGCCGTTCAGATTCATGATGATAGAAAGTTAAAAGTAATTATTGATTGTGGGAATGGGACAACTACTTTTTTTGCACCAACAGTCTATAATGCAATTAAACAAAAGTTAGTAGTTCTTTATGGAAAAAGTGACCCAACTTTTCCAAATCACCATCCAGATCCTTGCGTAGAAGCAAATCTACAGGTTTTAAAAGATGCTGTTGTAGAACTTCATGCGGATGTTGGAATTGCATTTGATGGAGATGGGGATCGTGTGGGAATTATCAATGAAAAAGGAGAACATATTCCAGCTGATCAATTAATGATTTTACTTGCCCGTGATATTTTGCCAAACTCATCTAATAAACGAGTATTATACGATGTGAAGTGTACAAAAGCACTTCCTGAAGAAATAGAATCTCTTGGTGGAGAAGCCATTATTAGTAGAACCGGTAACTCTTATACAAAGGCAGCAACAAAAGATAATGATTGTATTTTAGGGGGAGAATATTCTGGACATATCTTCTTAAGAGATAAATTTTTAGGATTTGATTCTGGACTTTATGTAGGATTAAGAGTGATTGAAATTTTAAGTAAAACGGATAAAACACTCAGTCAATTATTAGAAGGAATTCCAAAATATTATTCGACAGAAGAAATTAAAATTGCATCTCCTGATAATAAGAAAAAACAAGTAATTGAAGAAATCAAGAAATACTGTAAAGAAGCAGGATACCCAATGATTGATATTGATGGAATCCGCATCGAACTAGAAGATGGTTGGGCACTGATTCGTTGTAGTAATACAGGTCCTAATATCACTGCTAGATTCGAGGGGCAAACAGAAGAAGTACGTGACCGACTCAAAGATTACTTCTTAGCACTAATTGATAATTTTAATGTGTAATGTAACTAGTCTTTCATTAAGAAGACTAGTTTTTCTTTTATATCTTCTTTGAAATATTCAAATATAAAGTAAACTTGAGTGTCAAAAAACGTCATATTTCTTTTTTTTAGCCATTCTTTTTGGTATAATTACTAAAGGAGAGTGAAGCATATGTCAGCAAAATACGATGCGAGTTCAATTAAAATATTAGAGGGTTTGGAAGCCGTTCGCAAACGCCCTGGAATGTATATCGGTTCCACTGACAAAAGAGGACTTCACCATTTGGTATGGGAAATTGTCGATAATGCAATTGACGAAGCGATTAATGGGTATGGAGATTTAATTAAAATTATACTTCATACGGATGGAAGTATTAGTATTGAAGATCGTGGTCGTGGAGTTCCAACTGGAATGCATGCATCTGGAAAACCTGCTCCTGAAGTTATTTATACGGTTCTTCATGCAGGAGGAAAATTTGAAGAAGCAGGATACAAAGTATCTGGAGGACTTCATGGTGTGGGTGGAAGTGTTGTAAATGCACTTTCCAAATGGATGGAAGTAACCATTCGTCAAAATAAAAAAGAATATTATATTCGATTTGAAAAAGGTGGGAAAGTGGCCGTTCCTTTAAAAGAAATTGGAACGAGTGGTAGAACAGGTACGACAGTACGATTTTTACCAGATGATGAAATTTTTTCTACTACAAATTTCTCGTTTACAACGATTTGTGAGAGAATGCAAGAGTCTGCTTTTCTAATTAAGGGACTTACGATTGAAGTAGAAAATGAAAACGATGGAAGAATCGAAAAATATTGTTATCAAAATGGAATTATAGAGTTTGTCAAATATCTAAATGAAGGAAAGACAAAACTTCATGATGTTATCTCTTTTGATGGTATCAAAGATAAAATGGAAATCGAAATTGCCATGCAGTATACAGATACCTATAACGAAAATATTGTATCGTTCGTTAACAATGTAAAAACAATCGATGGTGGAAGTCATGAGGTAGGTTTTAAAACCGCATTAACGAGGGCATTCAATGATTATGCGAAAAATAATGGTTATATTAAAGGAAAAGAAAAAGCCTTTGAAGGAAGCGACGTTCGGGAAGGACTCACTGCAATTATCAGTTTAAAAATTCCAGAAGCACTTTTACAATTTGAAGGTCAAACCAAAGGTAAATTAGGAACACCACAAGCAAGAACTGCTGTAGAAGCGTTAGTTACTGAAAAGTTACAATTTTATTTAGAGGAAAATAAGAAGATTGCAACTGAAATTATTGAAAAATCTTTAAAGAGTAAGATTGCAAGAGAAGCGGCTAGAAAAGCAAGAGAAGAAGCAAGAAAGGGAAAAACAAAGAATCCAAAAGAAAGAGCACTTTCTGGAAAACTGACCCCCGCACAATCTAAAAACAAAGATAGAAATGAGTTGTTTTTAGTAGAGGGGGACTCTGCAGGTGGTTCTGCAAAACAAGGAAGAGATCGAAAATTTCAAGCAATTTTACCACTTCGTGGAAAAGTAATTAATACAGAAAAGGCTAGGATGGAGGATATCTTAAAGAATGAAGAAATCAACACGATGATTTATACGATTGGTGCTGGTGTTGGACCTAACTTTGCAATCGAAGAAGCAGAGTATGCCAAAGTCATTATCATGACCGATGCTGATGATGATGGAGCCCATATTCAGTGTTTACTTTTAACCTTCTTCTACCGCTACATGAGACCTTTAATTGAAGACGGAAGGCTGTATATTGCACTTCCTCCACTGTTTTTAATTAAAAATGGGAAAGAGCACATTTATGCCTATACGGTTGAAGAGATGAAACAGATTACTGCAGGTAAAAAATGTGATGTACAACGTTATAAAGGACTTGGTGAAATGAATGCTGATCAATTGGCGGAAACAACGATGAATCCAGGAACTAGAAGTTTAATTCGTGTAACGATTGAAGACGCACAGCTCGCGGAAAAAAGAGTAAGTGTTTTGATGGGAGATAGTGTAGAACCAAGAAAGGCATGGATTGAAGAGAATGTAGAGTTTTCACTCGAAGATGATTACACCATTACAAAATAGAAAGAGGGCGAAAGGGTATGGCTAGAAAGAATATTGTAGTAAAGTTCGTACGAAGAAATAGCCCTTTACTATATAATATAGCGGCTTCTAGAACAGCCTCTAGAAAAAATATAAGGCTAGCAATTCATCAAGAAAGACTAGATATTTTAGAAAATTATGTGATGAAAGCGCCACAAAAGTATCACAAGCCTCCTAGATTTAGAAAAATAGATTGTGTGGATGCTATTTTAGATTATACGGTGGATCGATATGATCATTTACGTGAAATTAGAAATGTTGTATATTTTGAGAAAATGGCTGATGAGATTATTGCTAATCGAGAATATAATAGAGCCGTGGAACTTTTCTATATGGAGCGTTTGTTATCTCTCTTAGAAATCGATGCACGAGAAAAATATTGGAAATATTTAGTCGAGCAAAGAGATAAAAATTATGAAAAAATCATTCATCAAATCGATGATTATTATATTAAAAAAATCACAAGTTAGGATGTGAAACAATGAAAAAGGAAAAAACGCCTGAAATCGTAGAGAAAATTTTTGATTATACCCTAGAAGAAATCATGGGTCAAAGATTTGGAAGGTATTCAAAATATATTATTCAGGATCGTGCGATTCCAGATGTTCGAGATGGATTAAAACCTGTGCAAAGAAGGATTTTATATGGAATGTACCGTGATCGTAATACTTATGATAAGCCATACCGAAAAAGTGCGAAAACGGTTGGAAATGTTATGGGTAATTATCACCCACATGGAGATTCTTCTATTTATGATGCAATGATTCGAATGAGTCAGTGGTGGAAACAGAATACTCCGTATATTGATATGCATGGAAATAACGGTAGTATGGATGGAGACAGCCCTGCTGCTATGCGTTATACGGAAGCCCGCCTTTCCAAGATTAGTAATGAATTGCTTCGTGATTTAGATAAGGATACTGTCTCTTGGGCTCCTAATTTCGATGATACTGAGTTAGAGCCAACGGTATTACCTGCTAGATTTCCGAATTTACTTGTGAACGGTACTTCGGGAATTTCTGCAGGATATGCAACAAATATTCCTCCTCATAACTTAGGAGAAATTATTGATGCTACAATTAAACGAATTGATAGTCCTAATTGTAGATTAGAAACGATTATGTCCATTGTGAAAGGGCCAGACTTTCCAACTGGTGGAATTGTAGAAGGTATTAAAGAAATCGAAAAGGCTTATGAAACAGGAAAAGGGAAAATTGTTATCAAGTCGAGAACAGAGTTTGAAGAAGAAAAAGGAAAACTTGCTCTTATTGTGACAGAAATTCCTTTTGAAGTTAACAAGGCAATGTTGGTTCGTAAGATTGATGAAATTCGAATTGATAAGAAGATTGAGGGGATTTTAGAAGTACGTGATGAGTCTGACCGTGATGGACTTCGTATAGCCATTGACTTAAAAAAGGATGCCGATCGTGAACTTATATTGAATTATCTACTCAAGAATACGGATTTACAAATTAGCTACAGTTTCAATATGATTGCAATTGATCATAGAAGACCTAAATTACTAGGAATTATGGATATTTTAGATTCCTATATCAGTCACCAAAGAGAGGTCATTTTAAAAAGAACTCACTTTGACTTAGCGCATGCGAAGGCAAGACTCCACATCGTAGAAGGTCTCATTAAGTGTCTTTCTATCTTAGATGAGGTAATTCGCGTCATCCGCGCTAGTAAAAATAAAACAGATGCAAGAGATAACTTGGTAAAAGAGTTTGAATTTACGATTGAACAAGCAGAAGCAATCATTACGTTGCAACTTTATCGTTTAACGAATACAGATGTCGTTCAATTAGAAGAAGAACTTGCAAATCTTCAGACCATTGTCAAAGGGTTAGAAGCAATTTTAGCGGATGAAGAAAAATTAAAGAGTGTCATGAAAGAGGAATTAAGAAAAGTAAGAAATGAGTATGCAACTCCAAGAAAGACAGAAATTAAAGATGAAATTACAGAAATCAAGATTGATACGACCGTTATGATTCCAAAGGAAGATGTGATTGTTTCTATTACAAAGGATGGATATGTAAAGAGAACAAGTCTTCGTAGTTATCAGGCTTCTAATAGTGAGGATGTTTCTTTAAAGGAAACAGACTACTTTATTGGAATTTATGAATTAAATACACTAGATACCGTTTTATTATTTACGTCTTTAGGTAATTATTTATATGTACCAGTCCATACAATTCCAGACGGAAAATGGAAAGATTTAGGAAAACATATTAGTAATATTATTAAACTAGAAGAAAAAGAAGAAATTATTACGGCCATTCCAGTTGTAAACTTTGATAAAGATAGTGATATTACGATGATTACTAAAAAGGGAATGATTAAGAGAACCCCATTAAAAGAATTCCAAGTATCTAGATATTCAAAACCTGTCTCTTGTATGAAATTAAAAGAAGGAGATCAGGTGGTCAGTGTATTCGAAACTCTATATAACGATATTTTCTTATCTACTACGGATAGTTATGGTTTATGGTTTTCTAAAAATGATGTTCCAATTGTCGGTTTAAAAGCGAGTGGAGTCAAAGCCATTAGCCTAAAGACAGATACTGTAACGAATGGAAGTAACTTTGATCATCAGATCCATGAATACTTATTAGTTGTAACGGATAAGGGAACTGGTAAACGTGTAAAAATTACAGAATTTGAGAAGAGTAGTCGTGCGCGCCGTGGATTATTAATCCTAAGAGAAGTAAAAAGTAATCCATATAAAATCATTAAAACTTATCCAGTGATGGCAAGAGATCATGTAGGATTAAAATCATCTTCGATTCGCCTTCTTAAAAACACAGAATTTCCAATTATGGATCGTTATTCCACTGGCTCTAGTATTTCTAAAGAAGAGGTTCATGATTGTTTCTTAGTAAGTAATTTAATGAAAAAAGAAGAATTAGAGTCTGGACCGTTAAAAGCACCTAAAAAAGAAGAATCACAGGAAGAAGAAATTGAACAGTTAGAAGAGGAAGCACCAAGAAGAGTTTCTTTAAAAGAGATAGATGACCGGTTAATGACAATTGATGATTTTTTAAATGATTAAGGAGAATTCTCCTTTTTCTTTTGCCTTCCTATGACTGTATTATGATTCTTAATTTAAAAAAATTGTATTATTTCAAATAAGTACTGAAATATGATAAAATAGATATCAGTGGAGGTAATCTTTTATGAATAAATATAAAATTCTTATATTTGATTTGGATGATACATTGATAGATAATTTAGAAAATGTACGATATGCATATACCCAAATGATTCAGTCACTGGGACAAGAATATTCTGAAGACGGATTTAAGAAATGGTATGAAGTAGATAAAAAGTTTTGGAAAGATTGACAAGACGGTTTAATACAGATACCTCCTTATTTAAAAAATGAAACAGGTAAAAAAAACGAAGAATTTTTAAATTGGTTAAGAGCACAAAGAGTATTAATCTATTTTGATTATCAAATAAGTTTAGAAAAAGCAATAGAATTAAATAACCTTTTTATGAATTCTTTAACTGAAGTTGTTGTTGCAATAGAAGGTGCTTATGATATATTAAAATATTTAAAAGAAAAATATTATATTATCGTTGCCACGAATGGTCCTAAAATTGCAACAAAAGAAAAGCTTTCTAAGATTAAGTGTTTAAATTTTGTAAATGAAGTTTTATCTGCTGATATGTTTGGGTATATGAAACCTAAAAAGGAATTCTTTGTAGCAATTCAGAATTTATTAAAAAATTATAACAATGAAGAATATTTAATCGTTGGTGATTCACTGAAATCTGATGTCGGTTTTGCAATGAATTGTGGGTTTGATAGTTGCTGGTTTAATAAAAATAATGAGAAACTGATGGAACAGTATCAACCAACTATGGTTATAAATAAATTAGAAGCATTAAAGAAAATATTGTAATAAAACTTTATTTGGCAAGTATATGATTCAAATTTTATTATAGAAAAGAAAAGAATTATAAAAAGTATGATTTTTTACACCTCTTATTCATAAAATAAAGTAGGTGATTTGATGTCAAAGGAAACGTTTAAAAGATTTGTTCGAAGTCATCCGAGTTTGGTTTCTAAAGTGAATGAAGGAAATACTACTTGGCAAAAACTATATGAAATGTATGACTTATATGGGGAAAATCACTCGATCTGGAATTCATATTTTAATGATTCTAGTATCGGAGGAGAGAATCGGGGATTTACCGTTGGTTCTGGTAGTACACAATCTACAATTGGGGATACTTCGTTGAAAGAAATTTTTAATATGATTAAATCTATGGATTTAGATACCGTTAAAAAAGGGGTCGATGGATTACAAAAGGCAGTAGGATTACTTCAAGAG
Organism: Caryophanales bacterium UBA7057; assembly: GCA_002493865.1. Taxonomy (GTDB): domain Bacteria; phylum Bacillota_I; class Bacilli_A; order RF39; family UBA660; genus Alloscybalousia. Next base: position 10,734 of record DLAC01000023.1, on the reverse strand, counting down.
TTAACGACAACGAAAAAGGAAACACAGTATCAAGCAAGACCTCTTTATAGGCATTTAGAAGACTGATGAATATAGAAACACAAATTGAAATTCGAAAGAATCCCTATCTATACCATTACTTAAGAGAAAATACATCTTGGTATAAAATTTTAAATCGATACCCAGAAGCCATTAAAAACTTAGAACAAGAAGTAAAAAATTACTATCATTTAAATCCAAGTGATAAGATTGATGCCATTAGTAAAAAAGTTGAAATGATTCGAACATTTATGGATATGATGAGTTAAGAGGAAATCCTTGGACTTCTTCTTTTTATTTGAAAAAGTTAGGATTTCATAGTAGAATGGTAATGAGGATGAAAATATGAATGAAACAATCAATCAAAAATTAAATGAGTTAGAAGCACTTATTCAAAAAGATGCTGTTTATCAAGAAGCAAGAGAGCTTAAAACGAAGTTACTAAAAGATTCTAGTATTATAAAAGATATTGAAGAATTAAAGAAGGAAGATATTTATTCTAAAAAATACATGGAATTAAAGAAAAAACTATATGAGCATGAGGACTATCAGAGATATCAAGAACTAGAAAATATGCTTTATTATTTAACTTTAGAAATTAATCAAATCTTAAACCAACTCACAGGAAAGAAGGTATGTGAGAAATGAAAATAATTAGTGGTTTATATAAAGGAAGAACCATTCATGGATATAATATTGAGGGAACGAGACCTACACAGGACAGAGTGAAAGAAAGTTTATTTGGAATGATCCAATCTGAGTTAAGGGATAGAATTGTCCTCGATTTATTCGCAGGAACAGGGAACTTAGGGTTGGAAGCCTTAAGTAATGGAAGTATGGCTTGTATTTTTGTGGATCATAATCCTAAATGCACTGAAAGTATTCAAAAGACAGTAGAATCCTTCCAAATTCCAAATGCTGAAATTTATACGATGGATTATCAAAAAGCATTAGAAAAATTTCAAAAAGAAAATAGAAAATTTGATCTTATTTTTTTAGATCCTCCTTATCGTTATCAAAATATGGAAGATATTTTAAAAGAACTCGTAGAAAAGAATCTGATCAATATGGGAGGAATCGTTGTTTGTGAGTATGAGGAAGATAAACTTCAGGATGAATATCCTTTCCTTCAAAGATTAAAAACAAGAAACTATGGAAGTAAAAATATATCTATCTATCAGTATAGGAGATGATAAGCCTTGAAAATATATTTAGTTCGTCATGGACAAACAGAAGCAAATTATGAAGGAAGAATGCAAGGAAAAAGTGATCAGTATTCTTTAACAGAAGCAGGGGTTCGGAATACGAAGAAGTTAAGAGAACGTCTAAAAGATAAACCGATTGATCTTTGTATTACTTCCCCTTTAAAAAGAACCTGGGAAACGGCGATTATTCTTGTAGGAGATCGTGTATATATTGAAGAAGATTCTAGATTAATAGAACGAGATTTAGGAGAATTTGAAGGAAAAAGCCGTACAGAGTACGATGCTAAGAAATATTGGGATTATGAATTAAATAGTGGTGATAGGGGAGTAGAAAAAGTAAGAGACATTATTTTAAGATCCGAAGATTTTTTAAAAGAATTAAAAGAAAAATGCCCAGATGGAAACATTCTCATTGTCTCTCATGGAGCAGTTATTCGTGCACTTCATCACTTATTAGTGGGGACTGATTTCAAAAAAGAAAAGGATTTAACTAAGTTAAAAATAGATACTTCTTTCTTTCAAGAATATGAAGTAAAATAAAAATGTATTTTTAAATTCTATGATTTCAAACTCTACGGTTTTTATTGATTCAAAGACAAAATTATGATATTATATATGCATTTAAGAAAGGGGGAAAATCGTAATGGCAGTGAATAAGAAAGTAGGAAATTTAACAATTTTTTGTGGAGGTATTATCCTTGCTGCTACCCTTGTAAAAGGAAATATGCATATGTATACTCCAAATTCAACAATTGTATCTATTGATGCTACTGTGGAAGAACAAGATGATCAGATAATTTCAGAAAAATTTTATCAATTAAAAACAAAATCGAGCTTAGAAGTAGTTACTTTACAATATAGGACGATTGATGAAAATTCTTATAATATTTTAGATACTACGCCTAATGTTCATACTGTTAATTTTGTAGATTGTACGGTTAAAGATTTAACGATCATCGAAGGAGATTCACAAATTAGAAATATAGGTTTTTATAATTGCGATTTGGAAGATTGTGTCTTTGATGCCTTAAAGAATATAGATACTTTACAAACTCTGACATTATACTGTCATCTGGACAAATCAGAAATTGAGAAAATAGCAAGAATAGATCATTTAAAAAATCTAGAGATTCAAGTATTAGATGATTTTGACTATCGTATTTTTGAAGAAATTAGTTTTGATTCTTTAGAAAAATTTATACTTTTGGATCCATCTAGTAATGAAGAAGCAATAGATTTTTCATATCTAACATCATTACCTAATGTAAAGACTTTTCAGCTGAGCACTATAAGAAAAGTCAAAAACTTAGATTTCTCAAGATTTCCCAATATTGAAGAATTGATTATTCCATTAAATAGTTTTGACGATTCTACATTTTTAGGAAAAATGGAAAACCTAAGAAGCTTAACTCTTGTATCGGTAAATGATACTTATGAGGAGCGAAGAGAACTGATCAATACTGTTATCAATGAACTGAACAAGAATCCCCATGCTGCTTCTATTTCTACTACTATTTGGATCAATGGATTCTCATATCATTTAGAAACTGTTACCATAAAAAATGATAAAAATAAGATTTATACCATCTAATTCTATAATAAAGCTAAAAACTGATTAGTTAGGTTTCAACTAATCAGTTTTCTTAATTTTTACAAATAACTTATATAATTAAGGTACTAAGTATATTACGATACTTGCAACAAAAGAGCCTATCATAATTAAACAAAACAAAATTGCAAAGAATCTTACCATTTTTTTATTCATTATATCCACCTCTTTTATCATTATAATAGAAAATTTATAAAAAGTAAAAACATTTCATAAATTTTTAACTTACATCATAGATTGAACTAGGTGATGAGGAAATGATGAAATTAAAAACAGACAAGCTATGGAATCAAAAGATACTTTATTTAGTACTAGGAATTGTAATCTTAATTGGAATAGGAACTGGATTTTTTTATCAATTCTTTATAGGAAAAGAAATGAAAGTAGAAATTATCAATCAAATGAATCATTTCTTTACAACGATTAAGGATGGATCTTTAAACTTCTCAAATACACTTACAAATAGTATTTCTTCGAATGGACTTTCCTTATTATTGATATGGGTTCTTGGAATCTCAATCATTGGAATTCCATTTATTCTAATTCATTTATTCTTTAAAGCATTTGTACTTAGTTTTTCATTTATCTCTATTATCACAAATTACCACTTTAAAGGGCTTTTTTTAGGACTTATGTATATTTTCCCACATCAGGTATTAAATCTTGTTATATGGCTTTTATTAAGCTTTTATGCGATAGGTTTTTCTATCAAATTAATTAAAGTTTTATTTTTTAAGAAAAATATTAATTTAAAGGAACATTTTAAAAAATATACAAAGATTCTTTTTATTTGTTCCCTTATGTTGATCTTATCTTCTTTATTTGAGACTTATCTCTGCCCTTGGTTATTAAAATTCTTTTTAGTATAGGAAAAACGTGTTATAATATAGTCGGTGATTCGTAATGAAGAAGGTTGTAATTGGAATGAGTGGTGGAGTCGATAGTAGTGTTGCTGCGATTCTTTTAAAAGAGCAAGGATATGAGGTTATTGGTCTTTTTATGAGAAATTGGGATAGTTCATTAAATGGTGATTTTTTGGGGAATCCGAATTTAGATAATAACATCTGTCCACAAGAACAAGATTACAATGATGCCTTAGAGGTATGTAAGAAGATAGATATTCCTCTTCATCGTATTGATTTTGTCAAAGAGTATTGGGACAATGTTTTTGAATATTTTTTAGATGAATTAAAAAAAGGTAGAACACCAAATCCTGATATTATGTGTAATAAATATATTAAGTTTGATTATTTTATTAAAGAAGCAAAAAGATTGGGAGCTGATTATATTGCAACTGGTCACTATGCAAGAATTAAAGATGGACAATTGCTAAGAGCGATTGATACAAATAAAGATCAAACTTATTTCTTATCCCAATTATCTCAAGAACAGTTACAAAATGTATTATTCCCTATTGGAGAGTTAACAAAACCAGAGGTAAGACAAATTGCCGAAAAATATGGATTAATTACTGCAAAGAAAAAGGATTCTACTGGAATCTGCTTTATAGGAGAAAGAAATTTTAGAAACTTTTTAAAGAATTATTTACCAAATCAACCTGGAAATATTGTAAATATTGAAACCAATGAAGTCATGGGAACCCATATAGGACTTATGTATTATACTATTGGGCAGAGAAGGGGACTCGATATTGGTGGAACCGATGAAAGAATGTTCGTTGTAGGTAAAAATATGGATGAAAATATCTTATATGTTGCAATTGGTGATAAAACGGATTATTTATTATCCGATAGTTGCATTGTAGATACAATCAATTTTAATACGGAAGAACGCCCAAGCCATTGTACTGCGAAATTTCGTTATCGAGCTGAAGATTATCCAGTCGATTTAGAATACCTAGAAAACGGAGAAATATGCGTAAAATATAAGGATGTTAAATCGGTAACTCCAGGACAAGCTTGCGTCTTTTATGACGGAGAAAAGTGTTTTGGCGGGGGAATTATTAAAACTGTATGTAAAGATGGAAAAAAGATTTGGTATATATTGTAAATAATTTGTAAACTTTACTACTTGATTTTTTATATAAACGTGATAGAATTAAATTAGGAGGTTTGACATTATGAAGAATTTGAATGACTTGTTAGGAGAATTGGGAATCTCTAAAGTAAGATTAGCAAAGTATCTTGGAGTTTCGAGACAAATGCTATATAACTATTTGGCTCAGGGAGATTTAAGCGAGTGGCCAAAAGAAAAAGCAATGAAAATATTATGTCTTTTAGGTATTCAAGATGCAAAGGATATTCCAAACATTAAAGTAGATGGTGAATACATTATTCAAGTCGAAAATCGTCTAAATGATGGAGTAAAGGAATCATCTGGAAAAGAAATCCTAGCAGACTTAAAAGGTTTTAATAAAAAGGAACAGGAACTATTAACGGATATTATTAATCTATTAAAAGAAAAATTGGCAGATGATAAAACAAAGGATACATATAATAGTTATCGTTATTTATATCATTTCCTTCAATCAATGGAAACTAATAAGGAATTAAAGTATATTTTAGCGTATATGTCAAAATCAATGGGATTTATTGAACATACTGAGTATGTATTTAATGAAAACCAACAATTTATATTTGAAAGTATTTTATTCTCTGCAATGACATTATATACGAATGGTGGTGCTTCTAGAAGCAAGATTGCAGATACACATAAGAGATTTGTTCAAGAAATTGAGCACAAGAAAGAAGAAAGATTATCTAGAACTCAGGAATTAAATACTGCTAAGGTACAAGCTTTAAAGGAATTAGGATACACTGAAATCAATAATGAGAATGCCAAAGAAGTATTAGATAAGATTGCTGAGATTCAATCTAGAAAAGTATAAATATAAAAATAGGACTTTCAAAGTCCTTTTTCTATGCTAAAATCCGATAAAGTTATGTTGCTATTTAGTTAACTATATGATACACTCACTTTATAAAACCTATATAAGTGACAAAAAAAAGACTGCCTAAGCAGTCACTCAAAGAGTATTTAGGGTAAAACCTTTATTTTAACTCTCTATGTCATCTTAAATGGTATTAAGACAATTCAATATTAACATATAATAGGAGGTGTGTCAATTGAAAAATGATAAAAAGTATAATATTGGTCTTGATATAGGGACAACTTCTGTTGGGTGGTCCGTAGTAGAATGCGATAATCAAAAAATTATTAGAAAAGGAAATAAAGCATTATGGGGAGTTCGATTGTTTGATGAAGCAAGTACTGCTACAGACAGAAGAAATAAAAGAAGCACTAGGAGACGATATGATAGAAGAAGGGAGAGAATTCGACTTCTACAAGATGTATTTCAAAATGAAATTAGTAAAATTGATCCTAACTTCTTTACAAAATTAAATGAGTCCTTTTACCATGAGCAGGATAAAGAAAATAAAACTATACAACTCACAAAAGAAGAAAAGGAACAGAGAAAAAAATATAATCAACAATACAAGACAATTTATCATCTGAGAAATGAGTTAATCAATAATCCATCTAAACTGGACATTCGTCTAGTTTATTTAGCAATTCATCATATTATAAAATATCGAGGTAATTTTCTTTATAGTGATGAAAATTTCAGTGTACAAAGCTTAAATTTGCAAGAACAGATAGAAAATGTTTTAAATTCAGTCATTAGTCTTTGTCCATTTTTAAGATGCCCAACAGATTACAAAGAATATATAGATATTGATGATTTTTCTAACGCACTACTAGATCCTTCTAAAAATGATAGAAAAGTCAAGATTCAGAATATTTTAGAAGCAATTCTTCCTAAAGATTTTATCAGTGAATTTTTGAAACTAATCAATGGAAATAAATTTAATATTGTAAAAATGATAGGGTTAGAAGATGTTGATAAATTGGAGATTAGCTTTAATGGAACAGATTATGAAGATAAATATGATGAACTTGAATCTATTCTTGGAGATGCTGTCGAAGTTCTTGATAGCATGAAACAATTATATGATATGATTTTTCTAAAAATGTTATTTAAGGAAAGTAAAAATACAAACATTTCTGCCATAATGATTGAAAAGTATGAATTACATAAAAAAGACTTGAAATTTTTAAAAGCAATTTTAAGTACTGACCGAAAAATTTATAATAAAATACTAAAAAATAAAAAAGAGACTTGCTTATATGTAGACTATATTAGGAATCAAAAAACAAATGAAGAGTTCATAAAAGAAATTGAGAAACATTTACCTAGTATTTTTGAAAAAAATATAAACCAAGAACTACTTACATACTATGAAACTGAAATACAACATCGCATGAGCAATGGGAATTTTCTACCTAGAATTACAGATAGAGATAATGGAAAATATCCATATCAATTAAATAAGGAAGAACTTATTCGAATTATTGAAAATCAAGGAAAGTATTATCCGTTTTTACTGGATAAGACAAAAGATGGAACGTATAAAATTGTTAAACTATTAGAGTTTAAAATTCCATATTATGTTGGTCCGCTAACAGATAAAAGCCACAGTAAATTTGCTTGGATGGTAAGAAAAAAATATAATGAAAAAATCACTCCCTATAATTTTGATGATATGATTGATAAGGAAGCAACTGCTGAAAAGTTTATAAAAAGAATGGTTTCTCATTGCACATACTTGTTAGAGGAGCCTGCAATGCCTACAAATTCTATCCTATACTCAAAATATAAGGTAATGAATGAGTTAAAACAAATTAGAATTAATGGTGAAAAATTATCATGTGATATGCAACGCCAAATTATAAAAGATCTATTTATGCATACAAGTGGTAGTATCACAGATAAAAAATTTAGGGAATATTTATATTCTAATAAAGCATTTGATATGTATCAGGGAGACTTTAATATTACCGGATATTCAGCAGATGGAAAATTTGCAAATACGATGCAATCTTATATAGACTTTTTTGGTAAGGACGGAATCTTTAGCAATACAGATTATAATTTGGAAGATGCAGATCAAATTATTGAATGGATTACAATATTTGAGGATAAAGATATTTTAGAAGCAAAAGTAAAAAGATCTTATCCATTGCTTGATGATTTACAAATTAAAAAGATTATTTCTAAAAATTATAGTGGATGGGGTAAATTATGTAAGAAGTTATTAATAACTAAATACTACGTTGATAAGGAAAGTGGAATTACTAAGTCAATTATGGATTTGATGGAAGAAACTGAAAATAATTTTATGCAAATCATTAATGATGATACTTACAATTTTCAAAAGATGATTAGGGAAAGCAATAAAGTAGATGCAACAAAAAAAATAGATTATAGTTTAGTTGAAAGATTAGCAACTTCTCCATCAACGAAAAGAGGAATCTATCAAGCTTTAAGAGTTGTTGATGAAATCATAAAGTATATGAAAATGGAACCCGAGGCAATTATGATAGAAATGGCTCGAGGGGAAGAACGAAAAGCGAGAAAAGATGATCGTAAAAGATATTTGATAAAGTTATATGAAAAGTCAAAAAAAGATATTAGCGATTATAATGAATTAATGAAACAACTAGGAAAGTTTGAAAAAATTGATAGTCAAAAGTTATTTCTTTATTTTATTCAGGAAGGAAAAAGCTTATATTCGGGAAAACCACTGAATATAGAAGATTTGGATACCTATGAAATTGATCATATCATCCCACGAACTTTAATCAAGGATGACTCGATTGATAATAAGGCTCTGGTTTATAGAGAAGAAAATCAAATAAAGGCTGCCAGTTATATACTTCCTAGAGAATTTAGAAGTGAATCTAATAAAATATGGTGGGAGCATTTAAAGAAAATCGGGCTAATCTCGGCCAAAAAATTTCATAATTTAATCCGTGTTGAATATAAAGAAGAGGAAATCGAAGGATTTATTAATCGACAATTAGTAGAAACTAGGCAAATTACAAAACATGTAGCTAATATTTTAAATAGCTATTATAAAGATACCAAAGTCGTTTATTTACATGCCAATTTATCACATAATTATCGTGAAAAATTTGAACTATTTAAATTTAGAGATATAAATGATTATCATCATGCTCATGATGCTTATTTAGCAGCAGTATTGGGAGAATATAAAGAGAAGTATTTAAAAAGTAAAATTAATTTTGAAATGTTAAAAGAGCTGAATAAGAATTTAATTGATAAAAAAGATTTTATAAAACTAAAATATGGATATGTAATTAATAGTTTAGATAGCTCCATGAATGATACTATGAGAGAAGTTATCTCTATGAATTTTGATGAAAAAACAGGGGAGATACTATTTGATGCCGAGGGATTTAATAAAAAAGTAGAAGATACTTTATATCGAAATGATATTTTAATTAGTAGAAAATCGGAGATTAAAACAGGACAATTATATAAAGAAACCATATATCCTCATAATGATAGAAAAATTAAATCTGGTATTAGGTTATCAAAAAAATTACCAGTAGAAAAATATGGATTCTATACAAATATAAATTATTCTTATTTAATATTAGTAGAGACACAGGGAAAAAATTACATGTTTGGAATTCCAATCATGTTTGAAAATAAAATTGACAAAATAAGATATATTGAGGATACACTAAAAGTAAACATAGATGATTGCAAAATAATTCAAGATAGAATACCTTTTTACACTAAAATAAATTATAATGGTCATCCTGTATATATAACAGGAAGTATTGAACTTTGGAATGCTTATCAAATAAAAATACACAAACGGGAAATGATGCGATGGAAATATACCCTGAATTTTATATTAAATAATAAACCAATTCCCGTAATTAATAATTTACCTATTTTAAGTGAAGAAAATGTTAATCAACAAATGATAGAGATTATAAATTATTTATTTTCCTTGCAAAATTATGTACCCCTTTTTTCTAATACCTTTAAAAAGCTGAAGACATTAGATATTGATTGTCTAGATATGGAAAGCAAAAAAATACTAATTAAGGAATTGTTTAAAATGCTATCTGCTAATAGTATGAATGCTAATCTAAAATCTTTTGGCTTTGGAGATCGAGAAGGAAGAATACACCTTTCTAATATACAACATGGTACTTTAATATATAATTCAATTACAGGTATATGGGAAAAGAAAAATGAGTTTTAGAACAGTTGTAGTTACTAAGCAGTCCAAACTTAGTTATAAAAACCGCTTTTTAGTAATCAAACAAGAGGGGGATGAAAAATATATTCATTTATCAGAAATAGATACAATTATAGTGGATTCTATTTCAGTATCTATTTCTGCTTACTTATTAAAGGAATTATCAGATAATAAAATTAATATTATGTTTTGTGATGAAAAACATAATCCGTTTGGGGAATTATCTTCCTATTATTCTAGACACAATTCAAGTAAAAAAATTACAATACAAATGCATTGGAGTCAAAAACAAAAAGATGAATTATGGAGGGAGATTATAAAGAATAAAATCATGAATCAGGCATTATTAATTAACAAAATTTCTCTTGAAAAGTATGATTTATTACTTAGTTACATTGATGAAATTTTAATTGGAGATAAAACTAATAGAGAAGGGCATGCAGCTAAAATCTACTTTAATACATTATTTGGAAAAGATTTTATCAGGAATAATGAGGATCCAATTAATGCTGCTTTAAATTACGGGTATGCGATTTTATTATCTACAATTAATAAGGAGGTAGTTGCAAATGGATATTTAACTCAACTAGGAATTCATCACAAGAACGAATTTAATGAATTTAATCTTACCTGTGATTTAATGGAACCATTTCGAGTAATTATAGATAATTTTATATATCACAACCAAAAACGTGAATTAAATACAGAATATAAATTAGATATTGTAAATATTCTTAATAGCACTTTCAAATATCAAAATAAGTTATATACTTTAAAAGACATCATTAAAATGTATGTA
>DLAC01000004.1:2367-12516 GCA_002493865.1 Caryophanales bacterium UBA7057 | reverse complement strand
AAATATATTAATGAAATATGTTATATCTTTATTAAATATATATGCAAATAATTTTTCTTACGAATCAATGTTTTCATATATAAAATCAGGACTTATAGATATTCCAAATGAAAAGATATTTTTGCTAGAAAACTACGTAAAAAAATGGGGAATTAGAGGCAATAAATGGTATAAATCTGACTTCGAATTTGAAGAAAAAAATGATATACAAGATGAAATAAACAAAGTAAAAAAACAGATAATAGAACCAATAATGGAATTAAAAAAGAAACTATCAGGAGAAAAAACAGCAAAAGAAATAACTAAAAATTTATATGAGTTTATAGAAAAAAATAATATTCAAGAAAGCATATTGAAAAAAGCGGAAAAACTAGAAGAACAAGGAGAAAAAGAAGCGGCAGATGGATATAGAGCAGGAATAAAAATCTTTTTCGATGTATTAGATGAAATTTTTATGATATTCGAAAACGACAAAATGTCATTTGATAGATATAATAAAATTTTACAAATAGGAATATCACAATCAGAATTCGGAAGAATACCAGCATCATTTGATCAAGTTCTATTTGGAGATACTGATAGAACTAAAACAAGAGAAATTAAAGTATTATTTTTATTAGGAATAAATGACGGTATAATTCCTAGCATATTAAAAGATGAAGGTTTTTTAAATGATAAGGACAGAGATAAATTAAAAGAAAATAATATTGAAATAGCTAAAAACTCATTAGAATTACTATATGAAAACCAATTTAACATATATAAAGTATTATGCATGCCAGAAGAAAAGCTATATTTATCATATCCAGTAACAGATAAAGATGGAAAAGCAAACAGAGCATCAATACTTATCACACAAATTAAAAAGGTCTTCGAAAACTTAACTGAAGATAGTGATGTTATAGAGAAAAAATATAAAATCACAACTAAGCAAGCTACTTTAAATGATGTAATAGAAAAGTATAAGCAATACCTAGACGGAGAAGAATTAGATGAAGAATGGGAAAATGCACTATTATGGTATAAGCAAAACGAAAATGACAAAATCATAAAAATACTAAAAGGAGCACAATACACTAATATATCAGAACAAATCACGCCAGAAAACATAAGAGAAATATATGGAAAAAATTTGCGCACAAGCATATCACGATTAGAACAATACAGAAAATGTCCATTTTCATTCCATTTAAAATACGGACTAAAACTAAATGAGGAAGAAGAATTTAAAATTCGCGCACTAGACACAGGAAACTTCATGCATGAAGTAATAGACGAAGTATTTACAAAAATAGAAGCGAGTGAATTAGATGTAAAAACAATAAGCAAAGAAGAACTTAATAAAATTATTGAAGAAATAATAAATCAAAAACTTGGAATGAGCAAAAACTATATATTCACAAGTTCACCTAAATTTGTAGTATTAACAAAAAGATTAAAAAAAGTAGTAACCGAATCGATACATTACATTATTGAGCAACTTAAAAATAGCAAATTTGAGCTATACGGACACGAACTAGAATTCAATGAAAAATCAGAACTAAAACCTATGAAAATAGACTTAGAAGATGGAAATCAAGTAACAGTAACAGGAAAAATCGACAGAATTGATATTGCCAAAACCGAAAACAATACACTTGTTAGAATAATAGATTACAAATCATCAGTAAAAGATGTTAACTTAAACCAAGTAGTTGCAGGAATTCAAATTCAGCTACTAACATATTTAGATGAAATAAGTCAACAAAAAAACTTTGATCCAGCGGGAGTACTATATTTCAACCTTATAGACACAATAATAAAAGCAGATAAAAAACTTACAGACGAGGAACTAAAAAAAGAAATAAATAAAAACTTCAAAATGAAAGGCATGATAGTAGCAGATATAGATATTGTCAAAATGATGGACACAAAAGTCACACCATCAACATACTCAGAAACAATACCAGTATATCTTGACAAAGACGGAAACATTAGCACGTCAAAATCAAAAGCACTAGATAAAGAGAAATTTGAAAGATTACAAAAATATACAAAGCATATAATATCAGAAATATCAAAAGAAATCTTCAGTGGAAATATTGATATAAAGCCATACTACATGAACAAAAAAACACCATGCGAATATTGTCAATATAAAACAATTTGCAATTTTGATCCAAAACTCGAGAAAAATGAATATAGATATATAAAGAACTTAAGTAAAGAAGAAATATTATCATCAATTAAAAATGAGTAAAAATAAAAGAAATGAAGAAAATAAAACTTTTTTATAACGCGAAGCTTGGGAATATTTTCGAAGAAAATGCGTAAAGTCAAGGAATAAAAAGTTTTATTTTCTTCATTTCTTGATATTTGTAAAAATTATTAATAAGTGATAATATATTACCGTATTTGTGAATATTAATATATAACAAATCTATAGCGAATAAAAGGTGATTTTATGAAAAAACTTTATGTACAGGATGTACTAGAAAAAACAAAAGGGGAAGTCCTTTGTGGTAAAACTGATGTAGAAATAGGAGAAATCAGCATAGACACAAGAATACTAGAAAAAGGCCAAACATACTTAGCATTAAAAGGAGAAAATGTAGACGGAACAGCTTATTGTAGAGAAGCAATAGAAAAAGGAGCAAAAGTATGCTTTGTGCAAGAAAACATTTTTACAGAAAAGGAACTACATGAGTTAAATGAAAAAGTAACAATAGTAAAAGTAGAAAATGTAGAAGATGCACTTGTAGAAATGGCAAAAATTAAAAGAGCTATGTATGACATTCCAGTAGTAGCAATTACAGGAAGTGTAGGGAAAACAAGCACAAAAGAAGTAATAGCAAAAGTAATGGAACAAAAATTCAACGTGCAAAAAACAAAAGGAAATCAAAACAACAGATTAGGCTTACCAATAACAATTATGGGACTAAAAGACCATAATGCATTAGTAATAGAAATGGGAATGAATCATTTTGGAGAAATAAGCGAATTAACACAAATAGCCAAACCAACATTATGTGTAATATCAAACATTGGAACATCACATATTGGAAATCTTGGCTCAAGAGAAAATATATTAAAAGCAAAACTAGAAATTCTAGAAGGAATGGAAAACGGTAAAGTAATTATCAATAACGATAATGATTTATTACATAAATGGAATGCAAAAGACAAAACTTGGGAAAAAGTAACTTTCGGTATAAATGAAAAAAGTGATTACCAAGCAAAAAATATTAGAATGGATGAAAATGGTAACAGATTTACAGTAGAAATAAATTCAAAAGAATACGATTTCACAACAAAAACACCAGGTGAGCCATTTGTACTAAATGCACTATCTGCAATTAGTGTAGGGATGCAATTTGGAATAGAGCCTGAGAAAATACAAATAGCGATTTCAGAAACAAATCCAGGAAAAAACAGAATGGATGTTGCGAAAATAAATGACATCACAATAATAAAAGATTACTATAATGCAAGTCTAGAATCAATAAGACCAAGTTTACAATATTTATCAAGTTTAGAAGGCGGAAATAAAATAGCTGTACTTGGAGATATAAAAGAAGTCGGCGACTTTTCAAGAGAGCTACACGAGAAAGTCGGAGAAGAAGTTGCCAAAAATAAAATAGATTTTTTAATCACAGTTGGAAAAGAAGCTGAACACATTGCAAATAGTGCGATAAATCAAGGAATGCTAAAAGAAGATATATTCAAATGCAGAACAAATTTACAAGCAGTAAGACAGCTTAAAAAATTAGCACAAAAAGGAGATAAAATCTTATTAAAAGCTTCAAATAGTATGAAATTTGGAGAAATTTTAGAAGGGTTTTTAAACAAGATAAAAGTTGGAATAGTAGTTGGAGGAATGTCATCAGAACATGATGTTTCTTTAATGTCAGGAAATTCTATATTAGAAAAAATCGACAAAGAAAAATATGACATAAAAGTAATATATATAAAAAGAAATGGAAATGTATACGAATACACAGGCGCATATGATAAAATCAGAGAAATAAACCAATCTGATTTAGTACCAATTAGCAGTATTATAGAAGCAGTTAAAGATTGCCAAGTAGTATTTCCAGTATTACATGGAAAATATGGAGAAGACGGTTGCATACAAGGTGCACTAGAGATGATAGGCAAAGCATATGTAGGCTGTGGTGTATTTACATCAAGTGCATGCATGGATAAGGAATTCACAAAAAAGATATTAATTTTAGCAGGAATTCCAGTTGCAAAATCAATAACGGTACAAAAGGAGCCGCACCATTATAATTGTGACCTAGAGGACACAGAATATACAATAGAAGGCTTATGCGAAAAAGCAGAAAATTACTTACATTTTCCTATGTTCATAAAACCATCAAGGGAAGGCTCTTCTTTTGGTGTAACTAGAGCTGCAAATCGTAAAGGACTAATAAACTCAATAAAAGAAGCAGAAAAATATGATAGCAAAATTCTAATAGAAGAAGAAATAAAAGGAAGAGAAGTAGAATGTGCTGTTCTAGGAAATAGAGATATAATGACATCAGAAGTTGGAGAGGTAAAATCAGCAGAAAGCTTCTATACATTTGATGCAAAGTATAATAACCAAGAATCAAGAACAGAAATACCAGCCCAAATAAAACCAGAAGAAAGAGATAAAATAAAAAAATATGCAAAACTTGCATATAAAGCAGTAAACGGAACAGGTTTATCAAGAGTAGACTTCTTTATAAGAGAAAATGGCGATATAATATTAAACGAAATAAATACACTACCAGGCTTTACCAAAATAAGTATGTATCCAAAATTATTTGAAGCAGCTGGAATCAGCTATTCAAGTTTAATTGATACACTTATAGAATTAGCAATAGAAAAATAATACAAAAATAGAGGTTAAAAATGAAAACATATGAACAAATAAAAGAATATGTAAAAAATATATTATCAGAAAAAAGATTCTATCATTCAGAATGCGTATCTGAACGCTGCGTAGAACTTGCAAAAATATATGGAGTTGATACAGAAAAAGCAAAGCTAATAGGAATAGCACACGATGTCGCAAAAGAAATGCCAGCAGAAAAGCAGATAGAATATGCAAAGGAAAATGGTATTGAGCTAGATGAAGTCGAATTAAAAAATGCAAAATTGCTACATGCCAAAATAGGAGCCAAAATCTGTGAGAAGGAATTTGGCTTCTCAAAAGACATGGTAGAAGCAGTAAAAAATCACACAACAGGAATGTCAGGAATGGACATGTTATCAAAAGTACTATTCATAGGAGATGCAACAGGAATAGATAGAACTTATGATGAAGCAAAATATTTATATGAAATAGCTACGGAAGACATCGACAAAGCTATATTCGAATGTATAAACAATACAATAAGAGAAGTTATAGATAGAGGAACGCCACTACATATAAATACAGTAATGACAAGAAATGAGTATTTACTAAAGTAACATAGTGTAGAATAAAAGGAATATAATTATTTGAAATGACGCGCAGTTTGGGAGTATTTTCGAAGAAAATGCGACCAGTAAGGAATTAAAATAATTATATTTCTTTTTATTCTACAAAATTCACTATAAAATGTTTCCAATTGTCGAAATCTATGATATAATCTAGTCGAAATTTATCCAAGTTTGGAGGATGTTAAATGATAATCAAAGATTACTATAAAATTTTGGGCTTAAATAACAACAAAGCAAGCCTAGATGAAATAAAAATTGCATATAGAGACATGGCCAAAAAATATCATCCAGATGTAAACGGTAATAATAGACAAGCTGAGGAAATATTTAAAGACATAGGCGAAGCATATAACACACTCTCAAACAATAAACAAAGAAGAAAATATGATAGAATGTGGCAATACTATATTGGAAGAAAAAATAAACAAAACGAACAATATAGAGAAGCAAAAATGAAAGACTTTATGGGCTTGTTCTTTGGTGAGAAAAAGCAAGAGAAAGAAGAGGTATTAGACAAAAAAGCACCAGTAAAAGGAGAAGATATAAATACAGAAATTACAGCAACACTAACAGAAGCATTCTTCGGAGCTGTAAAAGAAATAAAATTCAAAACAGTAGACGGTGGAATAAGAAAAATAGATGTAAAAATACCAGCAGGAATCAGAGATAATGAGAAAATTAGATTAATAGGTCAAGGGAAACTTGGAAAAAACGGAGGAAAAGCTGGAGATTTATTTATAAAAATTAATATAAAAAATATTGCGAACCTAAGATTAGAAGGAATAGATATCTATACAGATTTACTAATATCCCCATGGGAAGCAGCATTAAGTACTAAAGTAGTAATTACAGGAATAGATGAAGAAGTCGAAATCACTATTCCAAAGGGAATTCAAAGTGGACAAACTATTGAATTAGAAAATAAGGGATATAAAGACGGAAAAGGTGGTAGAGGTAAGCTTATAGCAGTTGTAAAAATCATGGTACCGGAAGTAGTTAGCCAAGAAGAAATAGAATTATTTGAAAAATTAAAAGAAGTAAGTAAGTTCAATCCTAGAAAAATCAAAACAAGATAAGAATTGTTGACATAAAACAAAAATTATAGTATAATTAAACCATGTTTGATTATACGAAAGATAAAATACAATTTTTTTGTATAGAAGGGGTGTAAAATGGAGGAAATTTTCGGGAAACACTTTAGTATTACAGAGCCAGAAAATATAAATACTGTAATATATAAAGTAAACAAAACAGAAAAAGAATTTTTAGACAAATCACCAAAATTTACAATGGAAAGGTTAGAATATTCAGAAGAATATGTAGGAAACAACAAGAAAAAAACCTTTTTCTTAATGGAGCCTGCACCAGAAGGAAACCAACTACTTATATTTTCTTTCGGAAAAGATAAAATAGTTGTAAACAATGGATTCTTAGAAACCAAAACAAACCTTGTAAAAGTATCAAACACACCAGTACCAATGAAATTTCAAACGCTATACAATGAAAATGAAACAGAGTATAGAGATTTTGAGTATACACCAAATTTAAAAAGACCGATTACAATAATAGACCCAGAGACAACCGAAGAAGTAAAACCAAAACTTTATTTTGATGAAAAAACAAATGAAGTAAGAGGAAAATGCACACTTCAAGCACAAAAGACATATGTAATGATTGAATTGAAAGATAAAAAAAGTAGAAGTTAGCGAAAGGGGAAAATAGTTAATGGAAAACATAAAAGCTCGCAATGAAAGTAAAAACTATTGCTTAAGTAATGAACGTGCAGCAGAGCTTATGAGCAAAACAGAAAAATGTTCAGTAATAGTGACTCCTCAAAAGGAAATCGGTAGAGAATGTAAAATAGATGTAATGGCAGCTAAAATTGAAACAGCAAGAGAAATCAAAGATAATATAAGACCCGAAAAACAAGGAGATGCTATTAACCCTGAATATGCAGCTGAATTTGGAGAAAGTGTTGTAATTGTAACAGACAGATCAAAAGGAATCTCAAGTGCAGCAAACGAAAGAGCAGAAAACGAGACACAAAGACTTTCAAGAGAAAAAGTAGCATTATCAAGAAGAGCAGAAGAAAAATATAATAGCAATAGTGAAAATGCAGGAGAGAGATAAAATAGTAACTAAAGAAAAGGATGAAGTAATATGAATTTTGGAGAAAAAATTTCCAAAGCCATAAAGAAGATAAAAGGTAAATTAATAGTAAGTATAATACTATGGTTGATTTTAACCATAGTATTTGTTGCGCCTTTCTCGCTAGCACTACATTCAGCAATGACAGAAGTAGAAGCAGATAAGTGGGCAACATTTTTTATGTCATTAGGGCAACAGATTGTAAAACCGATTGAATCAATTGGATTATGTATAGCTGGAGAATCGGAAGGATACTTCTTTGGCATGTTTTGGAGATACACACTTATATATGCAGCAGTTGCAGCAGTTGGGATAATGAAAGCAATGCCAAAACATGAATTTGATGGAATAGAAAATGGTTCAAGTGATTGGTGCGTAAATGGAGAGCAATATTCAATACTAAACCATAAAGAAGGTATAATTCTAGCAGAGAAAAACTATTTACCAGTAGATAAAAGAGGAAACGTAAATGTACTAGTAGTTGGACGGTTCAGGTTCTGGTAAATCAGCATCATATGTTATACCAAACGCATGCCAACTGTTAGGTTCATATGTATTCACAGACCCAAAAGGTGAATTATATGACAAAACAGCAGGATACCTAAAAGAAAAAGGCTACAAAATAAAAGTTTTAAACCTAGTGAGACCACAAAAAAGCGATGGATATAATCCATTATTACATATAAGAAATGAGATAGATGTTGACGTCATAGCAAACACAATTGTAAAAGGACAAGCAGTTTCATCAGGATCTGATCCATATTGGGATGATATGGCAGAAATGCTATTAAAAGCATTAATATATTATCTAAAAGCAGTAAGACCACCCGAAGAGCAAAACTTAGCGAGCTGTGCGGAATTAGTTAGAGCAGCAAACAACAACGGTGGTGATAACTTACTTACAAACCTAATGAATCAACTACCTTTTGACCATCCAGCAAGAATGAACTACAAATCAATAGAAATTGCACCAGAAAAAACATATGGTTCAATTCTATCTTCTTTACAATCAAAACTAGGTAAATTTGATTCAAAAGAAATTGCAGAATTAACATCAACAAATACAATAGAATTTACAGACATAGGAAAAGAAAAAACAGCAGTATATGTTATCTCATCAGATACACACGCAGCCTATGACTTCCTATTAACAATATTCTTTTCACAAATGATACAACAATTATACGACTATGCAGACGAAAATGGAGGAGCATTACCAATCCCAACATACTTCATACTAGATGAGTTTGCTAACATTGGTAAAATACCTGATTTTGATAAAAAGATATCAACATCAAGAAGTAGAAAAATATCATTCAGCGTAATATTGCAGAACTTAGACCAATTAGAAGCGGTATATAAAGAACAACATGAAACAATTATGGGTAACTGTGATACTCACTTGTTCTTAGGAAGTAACTCACAAAAAACAGTAGAATATTTTTCAAAAGCACTTGGAGAAAAAACAATATTTAGACAAAGCGAATCAATAAATAAAGATAAAGATGACTGGAAACAAGGAAAAAGCGTATCTGAGCAAAACATGGCGAGAGCATTGTTAACACCAGATGAGCTTCGTAGACTAGATGTAGATGAATGTATAATATACGAAAAAGGATTAAAACCAATAAAAGCTTCAAAATATTATTACTATAAATATCCAACAGAAAAAATGATACAACCATATGCAGTTGACCATAATACAAGAGAAGATATTGATAGAGGAAAATGGAGAAAATATAATCCATACAATCCATATGTTGACGAAGAAAATGAACCAAAACAAAACACTAAAATAGAACAATTAGACGATTTGTTTAAAGATGATGAACTAGAAACCAAAAAAGAAGAATCACCAAAGCCAGAAGCAAAACAACAAGAAAAACCACAAGCACAATCTTTAGATGACTTGTTTGACGATATGCCAATAGGCTTACCAATGGAGCCAGAAGTTCAAGAACCAGAAAAAACAGATGTAGATATTCAAAAAGAGTTAGAAGCCAAATTTGATGAATTATTCGGAAGCTTAAATGATGAAAATTAAAAACAGATGTTCTAAAAATATTGACTAGATTATGTCAGTTTGATATAATCTAGTCAATATTTTTAGTTGAAAAAGAAAAAACGAATGAAAATAAGACGTAGCTTATTATTTTCATGGATGGAGAAAGAAATGAAATTCTTACACTTTGCAGACCTACACTTAGATACAAAATTTGATAGCCTAAACCAAATAGACGGGCTACCCGAAAAAAGAAGATTAGAACAAAGAAAAGCATTACGAAAAATAATTGATTATATAAAAGAAAATAATATTGAGCTATTATTAATATCTGGTGATTTATATGAGCAAAAATACATAAGAAAATCAAGCATTGAATATATAAATAATCTATTTAAAGAAATTCCAGAAACCAAAGTATTTATATCTCCAGGAAATCATGACCCATACATAGTAAATTCGTTTTATGCAAGCTTTAACTGGAATGAAAATGTATATATATTCAAAGATAAGATAGAGAAAGTACAATACAAAAATATAAATATATA
>DLAC01000004.1:0-2155 GCA_002493865.1 Caryophanales bacterium UBA7057 | reverse complement strand
ATACAAAAATATAAATATATATGGATATGGTTTTACAGATTACTATTGTAGAGAATCAGGTATAGAAAATATAACGATTCAAAATCCAGAAGATATAAACATTCTAATTACACATGGTTCAATAGATGGAGGAACAGAAGAATACAGAGAATATAATCCATTAAGAGAAAATAAATTAAAGAAAATAGGATTTGATTATATTGCATTAGGACACATACATAAACCATACTATAAAGAAGAAAAAGGTCAAAGAATTGTATATCCAGGTTCACTAATCAGCCTAGGATTTGATGAATTAGGAGAACATGGAGCAATTGTAGGAGATATATCGAAAGAACAAATTAATCTAGAATTTATTTCAATAGATAACAGAAATTTTATCGAAAAAGAAGTAGATATAACAGAATTTAATTCAAATGAAGAAATAATAGAAGAACTTGAGAAACTAGAACTAAACGAGAATAACTTATACAAAATAATATTGGTTGGGAAAAGGTACTTTACAATCAACTTAGATCGAATTAGAAAACTAAATAGTGTTGAGAATATAGTAAAAATAAAGAATAACACAAAACCAGGAATAGACCTTGAAAAACTTGCAAAAGAAAACAATATAAAAGGAATATTTGTAAGGAGAATGTTAGAGAAGAAAGAAAGAGAAGGACTAGATGAAGACTTTATAGAAAAAGCCATAGAAATAGGGTTAGAGGTATTATAATGAAAATAAAAAATCTAAAGATAAATGGGTTTGGAAAATTAGAAAATAAAAAAATTGAATTTTCTGACGGAATAAATGTTATAGTTGGAAATAACGAAGCTGGAAAATCAACATTACTAAAGTTTATAACATCAATGTTTTATGGTGTGTCTAAAAACAAAAATGGAAAAGAAATACCTGATTTTGAAAGATATAAACCATGGAACACAGATGATTATTCTGGAAGAATATCATATAAATTAGACAACGGGGAAGAGTACGAAGTATACAGGGAATTTAAAAAGAAATTACCTATAATTTATAATGAAAATAAAGATGATATCACCAAGAGATACCAAATTGACAAAAATAAAGAAAGCTTATTTTTCGTCGAACAAACAGGAATTTCAGAAGAGAACTTCTTTTCAACAAGTGTATCAGAACAAGAGAATGTAAAGCTATCAAACAATATGAAAAATACAGTAATACAGAGATTAAGCAACTTACTATCAACCGGGAATGAAAACACATCATACAAAAAAGCGATTGATAAATTAAACAAGAACCAACTAGAAGAAATAGGAAGCCAAAGAAGCATTGGAAGGCCAATAAATCAAGTTGAAGAAGAAATAGAAAAGCTAGAAAATGAGAAAAAAACAATAGAGCAATACCAAAGTAAGAAATACCAAGTAGAGGAACAAAAACAAAATTTAAAAATAGATTTAGAAGACAATAATGCAGCCATTGACTTGCTTAGAAGGCAAAAAACAAACTTAGAAAAAGCTCAATTAGAAGAAGAAAAAAATAAGATATTAAAAAATGTGTTAGAAGAAAACTTACAAAATCAAAAAAGACTTGAAGAAAAGATAGAAAATATATGCAAGGAAAGAAGAGAAAGTCTAAAACCAAATAAAATAGGATATATCCTATCCACACTAGCAATAATCATAATAAGTATAATTTCAGTATTAACAAAAAAATATATAGCACTTTCATTAAATTTAATTCCAATTATACTCATAACAATACTGGGAATAACAAATAATAAGAAAAAGAATAAAATAAGGCAAAACGGAAAGAGATTATATGGACAGAAAGTATTACTAGAAGAAGAAATAGATAGACTAAAAAAGGAATATAATCAAAAAGAAGCGGAGATTAGAAATAAGGAACAAGAAATATTAAATAATCAAAAGTTAGCAGAGAGAGAAATAATATCAGATTTTATAGGTAAGATTGATAGAGAAACAATAGAAGACATACTATCCACAAAATATGAACGAATTGTGGAATTTATAGATGAAAAAGAAAGAGAAAATGCGGAATTTAAAGCATCAGAAAAAAGAATAGAAATAGATAATGAAAATATAATAAGCAAACTTGAAGATTTAGTTAAAATTGACGAAAAATTAGAAAAATTTTATGAGAAAAAAGATGAGCTACTAGAGCTAAATAATA
>DLAC01000014.1:3495-4493 GCA_002493865.1 Caryophanales bacterium UBA7057 | reverse complement strand
CTTTAAAATTATAATAAAAGTTAGGACTAAATTTTAAATTTTCATTTTCAGAATTTTTAAAATTCATCCTACTTTTTTGTATGAAAATTCATTTTTGTCTATTTTACAAGTTATTTTTCTTTTGTTATAGTGGGACTACATTTGATCGAATGTTAGTTTTTTATACTTAAGAAAGGAAGGTTTTGGCATGGTTCAAAGCAAAAAATTATATCAAGAATTATTAGAAAATGGAAAAGTATTACCTGGAATTATGGATCCAGTATTTAAAAGGATTATGACGCATCATAAAGATTACTTGGGATTTATTCTGGAACGATTTATACCTGTAACAAAAGAACAAATAGAAAAAGAAGGTGAATTTCAAAATGTAGAATTACCAACTTTTCATATGTCAATGAAAACAGGAAGAATGGATTTATTATTGAAAGTTCAAAATTACTATATTAATTTAGAAGCGAATGGAAAAATTGATAAGTCTCTAATCATAAGAAATGAAGCCCATTTCTCATGGTTAACTTATAATGAATATTCGAGGGAAGATAAGAAAACTTTAGATGAAATTCTTTGTCAAGTGGCATTTAATAAAGGACATCGGTTAACGGAAGAATTAATTGTAAAGCTAAAGTACTGGGATTATGAATTAAATGTAGGAGACGATCACCTTGTAAAAGTTGAAATAAATCTAGAAAATGTGAAAAAGAAGTATTATAATAAAGAAAAGTTAGATCAGTATGAGAAGGCTTTATTGTTATTAGTCATTGACAATGAAGAAGAAATTCTAGAGATAGGAAAGGGTGATGAAATGTTGGAAGAGGTAGGAAAGGATATCATCAGTTATAGCCGTGCCAAGGAGATTGTAGATGCATATGAAGCACAAATGATTCAAGAAAGATATATCAGAAATAGTGCAGAAGAAGAAGGATTCAATCGCGGAATGGAAAGAGGCATGAAAGAAGGGCTAGAAAAGGGGCTTAAACAAGGAATTGAACAAGGAATTG
>DLAC01000014.1:0-3187 GCA_002493865.1 Caryophanales bacterium UBA7057 | reverse complement strand
GAATTGAACAAGGAATTGAACAAGATAGAATAGAATTAGCAAAGTCTATGTTAATGGAAGGAATAAAACCATCTAAGGTTTCTAAAATTACGGGATTATCCATGAAGGAACTAAACCAATTTGAAATCAAAGAATAAAATTTGAAAAGAGGCTATTGTCTCTTTTCTATTGTTGTTAGGACTGTATTTTATACTATGTTTATGGTATAATAGGTTTCGAAAAAGTAGTGGTGAAAAAGATGAATCTAATATCAGAAGTACAAAAACTATTATCACAGAACAAGGTGGAAGAAGCAGAAAATATCCTAAAAAGCCATCAAACAGAACTAGATTATGACGATTATCATTCTTATCTTGGATTATGCCTAGAAATGAAACATCAGTATGAAGATGCTACGAAAGAATACTATAAGGTTCAATATGTAGGGGAGAAAATTAGTCCTAAATTTTATCATTTTCATTTAGCAACTTGTCTCAATGCCTTAGGAAAACCAAAGCAAGCACTGGCCCATCTTGTAGAGATTGAACATTATCTTTCTAAAAAAGATATTGCTCTTTTCTTTCAATTCTATGTTACTTATAATATGTTAGGGGAAGATGAAAAGGCAAAACCATATATCGAGCACATTTGTAAAAAAACGAAAGATCCTTTTTATCAAATCCGATATGCCAATATTTTAAATAATTTGGGTGATTTTAAAAAAGCCTATGAAATTGAGAAAAAGATTTATAAAAGGTATCCAGATGATCCATTTGTAATTCGTGAACTTTCTTCTAGTAGTTATAATTTAAGAAACTATCAAGAAGCCGAAATGTATTTAAAAAAGTTAATAGAGTTAAATGAATATACCGATTGGGATTGTTTATATCTTGCGAATATTTATATTCTTTATGATCAATATGAAAAAGTTTTAGAAATCCTACCAAAAGTAAAAGAGAAAAACGCCCATGTCTATGTGAAATATGCCTATTGTTATGACCGACTTGGAAAAGAAAGGAAAGCGGTTTTCTATTATCAAAAAGCAATTACAGAAGATGGTAAAAATATTATTGGCATTACTTCTTTTGCGGCCTTTTACCGAGAAAAGGGTAAATTTGAAGAAGCAATGAAGACTTTAAAGGAATATAAAAGAAAACATCCAGAATATCAAAGCAGAATTTATTATGAAATCGCGAAAGTAGAAAGTGATCAGGAAAATTACAAACAGGCAGTTTCTTATTTAAAAAAGGCAGAAAAAGTGGAAGAACATCCTTTAATCTACTGTGATTTAGCGTGGAACTATAAACAGTTAGGGAAACTAGAAGAAGAAAAAAAAGCCTTAGAGAGTGCTTCCAAATGGATTCCAAAGGATGGATGGGTATTATTAGAATTTGGAACTTGTCTTTTACAACTCGGAGAGTATGAACAAGCATTAGAAAAATATAGTCAGATAGATTTTAGTAATTCAGAAATTGATTGGAATCGCTTTTCTTATGAAGTTGGAGTTTGTCATGAAATGTTAGGAAACTATCCAATTGCCAAAGAATATTTTCTAAAAGTTTCAGAAAAAGAATCTTATACCTATGGTCATCTTGTGAAATGTTCTTTAGAATTAGGAAACATGGAAGATGCGAGAACATGGATTCAAATGATTGATTTCTCAAAAGAGAAAGATGCATGGTTTTTAGAAATCTACTTAGACTTTTTAGAAAAGGAAAAGAAAATCTCAGAATTAGAACTGATCTTAGAAAAAAATAAACATAAAATTCCTAGATTACTTTATCTTTATAAAAAAGTATTCTTAGAATGTGAAGCAGCACAAAACAAAGAAGATTCTCATTTAAGAAAAGCCCTCACTAATCAAAAGGAAATTCAAGAAATTGAGGGTGTGAATGAAAGTAATCTTCTAACAGAAGGATCTATTTTAAATCGTATGGGAAATCGAGAGGAAGCAAAAAAGTGTCTCAAGAAAGCCGAGAAATTAGGAAAGATGAATCGTCTTTTAAAACGAGAGTGGATTTATAATTATCAGTTATCAGGTAAAAAAGAAGATTTAGATAAAGCACATCAATTGGCAGTAGAATTATATCAGGATACAAAGAATCTAGAGGATGCGGCTCTATTAGTAATTTCAGATTATAAAAGAAAAAATTATCAAAGGGCACTTTTTAGAATTAAGAATTTAAAAAAACAAGGTTTTGTATCAGAAACTATGGAAATCATTCGTGGAATTTGTTATTATAAAATTGGTTTCAAAGGATATGGAAGTAAAGTTTTAAAACCATATAGTAAGGAAAATGCTTTCATCAAAGAATTTTTAAAAGAAGGAGAGAAAAAGAAGTGAATAAAAAAATAAT
Organism: Caryophanales bacterium UBA7057; assembly: GCA_002493865.1. Classification (GTDB taxonomy): domain Bacteria; phylum Bacillota_I; class Bacilli_A; order RF39; family UBA660; genus Alloscybalousia. Next base: position 851 of record DLAC01000014.1, on the reverse strand, counting down.
CGTATTTCTAGTATTAGCTGTTTTGATGATTCCAACTGCTTGTTTGGCAGCTCCTGAAGATTATATTTCTACAGGATTACAAGAAGCATGCGAGGAGGAACAAATTGCATTTAATCATCCTGATTATAAAGAAAGTGAAGAGAAAGCCAATATTTACTTATTTCGTGGTTCTGGATGTTCTCATTGTTATGAATTTTTAACTTATTTAGAAGCCATGACTGAAGAGTATGGGAAATATTTCAATCTCATTTCTTATGAAATTTGGAATCATGAAAATAATCGGCAATTATATAATCGGGTTGCGAAAAAATTAGGAGAAAAAACCGGTGGAGTTCCTTATATTGTTATAGGAAAGCATTCCTGGGCAGGATATTCAGAGTCTTTAAATGAAGAAATTTATGAAGCCATTCAAGAAGAATATGAGAATAAAAATAAAAATGATGTAGTCATTCAGGCAGTCAACTATAAAAAAACATTTGGTGTTACTGATGTCTTAGTAACTCTTGGATTTCTTCTCATGGTTTTCTTAATTGTTTATGCGAGAAGAAAAACGAAAGTAGAAGAAGAAACTATCAAAGAATGATCAAACTAGTTTGAAATTCAAACTAGTTTTTGCTTGGTCAAAAAAATCATCTCCCTCATACAATGTGTTAGGAGGTGAATTTATGTTTTTATTTAAAACTATAGATATTCATTTAAAATATCTAATCTCTTTAGTAATTTTAGACTTTTTTACAGGACTATTCAAAGCCTATTTAAAAAAGAAAACAAATCGTAGTATCAGTGCTAAAGGTATATTTAAGAAAATTAGTTACTTTGTAGTTATATGGGTATCTGTTATTATTGATCAT
>DLAC01000017.1 GCA_002493865.1 Caryophanales bacterium UBA7057 | reverse complement strand
TGGAGAAAACTTTGAAGTATTGACCAGTCAGACGAATTTAAGTTATACAAATCAAGCAAATACAGTTGAAGATGCTAAAAATAATACAAAAAGTTTTGATATTGAAGAACCAAAACAGGTCCAATACATAAAAATTGTCGCAAATCGTACCAATGGTAATTGGTTTACAGCAAGAGCTTTCAATTTCTTTGAGGATATAACTTTAAAACCAACGCCAACACCAACACCTACGAAGACACCAGCTCCAACAGAGTCGCCTTTACCAACCGAATCTCCAATTCCAACGGGGTCACCATTACCAACTGATTCTCCAATTCCAACAGAATCACCAGAGCCTACACCAAGCGAATCTCCAGTGCCAACAGATACGCCAACGCCAAGTAATTCTCCATTACCAACTAATTCACCAGAACCTACAAGAATTCCAACACCGGTACCAACACCAAGTAAATCTCCAGTGCCAACACCGACACCAACCTTAGCACCTACATATCCAGATTCTCCATATGAACCAGGATATGATTACTACTATGATAATAACAACAACAATTACTATAGCAACAATAATAATAATAATAATACATCATCTAGTGGAAGTACGAATTATACAAGTAACAACAGTTCAATCACAAATACTACGAGTGAAGAAACAACTGCTCAATTTGTGAGCTCTATTCCAGAAAGTACAGTAAATTATCCAGTAGATAAAGAAGAAGAAAAAAAGGATGATTCAATTGCTCAATTATGTTTCAATTTATTCCTTTTAATTCTAGGTGCAGGAATCATAATTATCATTTTATAATGAATAAAGAATAAAATTTTTCTCAAAAACTTTTTGGGGAAAATTTTTAACATTCGTTGAATTTTCAGAATAATGGCCTATAATATAATAAAAGTGAAGTGAAGTTTATGACATTAAAACAATATGTTCAAAAATATGGTGAATTTGATTTTAAAGAATTACCATTTAATGATGTAGATGGATTAATCTTATCTTTAGTTAGTTATATAGAATTTCAAGGGATTGTTCCCAAGGGAAATATAAAGAAAGTTCCTTTGTATAAAGCATCTAATTTGTTTTTTAAAAAATATACTCCCAAAGAAATAAAGAAAATGGCACCCACATTTATTCGTAAACTAGTATTACTTTTTCAAGTAATGGCAACTACCAAACGATATAAAGACATTCTTCTTTATAATTATGTAAAAGAGGTGGAGCAGGATACTCAATTTGGTGCAGTCTGTATGATTTTGAGTGATGAAACTCTATTTATTTCTTTTGAGGGAACGGATGACTCTATTTCTGGATGGAAAGAAGACTGCCAAATGGCATATCAATTCCCAGTATTAGCTCAGAAAAAAGCCGGGGAGTACCTCAAGAAAAATATTTCTATCTTTGGTCCACGGGTACGTATTGGTGGACACTCTAAAGGTGGAAATCTTGCGATGGCTAGTTACTTATTAGTAGGTGTCCTTACTCGAAGTAAAATTATACGTATCTATAACAATGATGGACCTGGATTTAGAAAAAAAGAATATGAATCAATTGGTTATCAAAAAATGGAAAAAAAGCTAACAATGATTGTTCCAGAAGAAAGTTTAGTTGGAATGTTTTTTAGACATCCCACCAATTATCAAGTAGTAAAAAGCAGTTCCTATAGTTTATTTCAACACGATGGTCTTTCTTGGTTAGTAGACGCTACTTCCTTTCAAGAAGGAAAGATTTCTAAAAGAAGCAAACGGTTAGAAAAGCGCATTTTCCAGTGGATTGATAGTTACGATGATGAAGAACGTAAAAAGATTGTCTTATCTTTATTTTCCATAGTAGAAGGGGCAGGAGTCAAGGGACTAAGTGAACTTCGTATTACCAAAATTAATAAAATTATTGCCCTAATCAAAGAAAATAAGAACATGGATAAAGAAACCAGAAAGTTCCTATTAAATGCCTTTAAAAAATTATTATTATTTAAGGAAGAAAAGAAAGCATAAATAGATAGTTTCTAAAAGAAGAAAATTTTATTCAATGAATGATAACCAATTAGACCAAATGATACAATATATTGAAAAGGATTTAACAGAACCTGATATCTATGGGCATAAAAAATAATAAGAAAAAGACTGATTGAAAATATAGAAAATCAGTTTTTTTTGTTATTCATTACAAATAGAAAAGAAAGAACACTTACAGAAATTGTGTGATATAATAGATAAAAAAGAAAATAAAATAAAAGTAGGTGGAATCATGACAGATAAAATGAAGAAGAATATCAAAAGAATTATAATCATTATTGGTACAATTTGCCTTCTTTTAATGATTTTTGCAATCATTGTAATCAGTAATGACAATCTTCATTTTAAATTTGACTATGAGTCTTTAAATCATATTCCTTATGAAAATGGAAGAAAAATTCCTGTCTCTATTCCACTAAGTAACAATATTAAATACATTGAGGGAAAAGAAATTTTAGAAACATTGAAAAACAAAACTGGAATTGTCTACTTTGGTTATAACAGTTGCCCTTGGTGCCGAAATGTCATAGGAATTTTAATAGAAACGGCGAAAGAAAATCAGATAAAACCAATCTATTATGTAGATATTCATCATGCGATTGATGATGTCAAAGAGGAATTAAAAGAATACTTGAAGGACTACCTTCGTGTAGACGAAGAAACAGGTGAAAAAGTACTTGCCGTTCCAGATGTTTATTTTATCAAAAATGGACGTATAATTGGCCACCATATCAGTACCGTTAAAAGCTATAAAAATCCTTATAAAGGAATGAATGAAGAGCAAAAACAAGAACTAAAAAATATATATCAAGAAATCATTGAGGAGATGAAAAAATGAAAAAGCAAGAGATAAGAATTGTATTTATGGGAACTCCAGAGTTTAGTGTTCCAGTGTTAGAAGGGTTAATCGAATCCTATCAGGTAGTCGGGGTAGTAACACAACCAGATAAAGAAGTAGGTAGAAAAAAAGAAATCCGTTTTTCTCCAGTCAAAGAAACAGCTATTAAAAATCAAATTCCTGTATTTCAACCTCAGAATATAAAAAAGGAATATGAAGAAATTCTAAACTTAAAACCAGATTTAATCGTTACTTGTGCCTATGGACAAATTATTCCCAAAGTTTTATTAGATTTTCCAAAGTATCGTTGTATCAATGTCCATGCTTCTCTTCTTCCAAAATTAAGGGGAGGGGCTCCCATTCATAAGGCAATTATCAATAATTATCTAAGAACAGGAATTACCATTATGTATATGGTAGAAAAGATGGATGCAGGAGATATTATCGCACAAAGGGAAACGATTATTGAAAAAGAAGATAACGTAGGAACCCTTCATGACCGATTAAGTCTGATGGGAAAAGAACTGTTACTAGAAACGATTCCAGACTTAATCAAAGGTAAAATAAAACCAATTCCTCAGAATGAAGAAGAAGTCACTTATGCATGGAATATTACAAGAGAAGAAGAAAAAATTGATTTCACGAAACCAACATTAGATATTTATAACCAAATCCGAGGATTAAGTCCTTTTCCAGGATCTTATGCGATTCTTGATGGTAAAATTGTCAAAATCTATGCCTCTAGAATCAGTAGTAGTTTCTTTACAACTAGAAAAGATGGAGAAATTGGAAAAATTTATGAAGATGGAATTGGAGTCAGTACCAAAGATGGAGAAATCATTATTACAGAGCTTCAATTTGAAGGAAAAAAGAGAATGAAAGTGAAAGATTTTCTTCACGGTTACGATGGAGAAAAACTGATAGGAAAAGTATTGAATGAAGAATAGTTTGTGGAAAGAAATTTTAGGTAAATGCTTTGGCCGTGAAAAGGATGAACGCTGGAATGCAGTTGCGATGTTAATTATTTTTGGATTTTTCATAAGCATTTTGATCATGATCTTGCGGGTAAATGGGAATACTTCGAGCCAAGCAATGTCAAATGTTACTTCGTCTCCAACATCCACTGTAACACCAACGTCAACTGCAGGTTCTAGTGACTTAGAACTAGATCAAGAACAAGAATCTGGAAATTACGAGATTAACTATAGTTATTTATACAATTTTACTTTTGGTGAAGAAACGGAAACGATTACGGGAAAACGCCTAGATCAAAAGGAAATCTTTACAATTATCAACCAAACAGGAAGTACAGATTATGCAAGACTGAGTGAAAATTACTTACAAAAGGAAAATGGAAAGTATCATTTAGTAGAAATCCCTAGTAGAAATTTAATTTATGCCAATTTAGATCCCTTGATTGCAGCCTTAGAAGAACTAACCCCAAATATTAATTTAAATCAATATACTTACTATGTGCCAACTTCGACACTGTTAACTGCCTATCATAAGGACTTGGGACTCGTTGACTCTAATAATACCTATAATACAGTGATTATCACTAGAAATGATAATACGATAGAATCAATAGATATAGATTATTCTGCTCTTTCCACCCTATTAAGTGGAACCGCTTCCTATCAAGTTCATATGGAATTTAATCATGTGGGTACGACAGAAGACTTTACAATTTCAGAATAATTGACAGTTTTTAAAAATAGTGAGATAATGTCTATACTAGAATAGGAGCTGAATCTATGATAGAAAAAACAATAGAACTCTCCCAATATAGTACAAACGAGGAGATAGAAAATACTGAAACAATCGTTCAAAATGAGATATTAGAAGAGGATGTTTATTTAGGAGAAGAACTAGAGATGGATGGAACTGTTCTCGAGATGACTTCTACGTTTTCATTCGTTGAAAAAGATATAGAAGAGGAAGAAGCGGAACCAATCTACTATTCTGGATTACAAATATTTACACTCGTCTGTTATATCAGTAGCTTTTGTATTGCGATGTTAGGAATTGTTTTTCTATTCCTTCAGGGCTAAAAGAAGGAGAAACTCATGAGCTTAGATGAAGAGAAGAATGAGAAATTTTTAAGATTAGTCGAAAAACATCAATATCGGTTAGATGATATGGACTACGAGTTTTATGATTTAGATACCCCATCCTTTGGAGGGAAAATAGAACAAGCCATTTTTGTGTTTGAAGTATTAGAAATGAATCATCTATTAGAGGAAGATACTGTGATTTCGAATATCAATGAGTATCTACCAAGCTCATTTAACGATGATGTAATCAATGGATTTACATTCTTAAGAGACAATATTCCTTACTATATCAGCTTAAATGATGTAAAGCCAAGGGAAGATTATAGAGTTTTATCCTTTGGTAGAACCGAAGACAAGGAATTGATGGAAAAAGAAAATCAGTTAATTGAAATTTTTGAACTATTCCAAAAAGGAAATAGTCTTAGAATGCTTCACCGCATATAAAATAGAAAGAGGAAAAAGTATATGGAAAATGAAATGAAAATTGAACAAGAGGAATTAGAAACTCCTGAAAATTTTGTAGAACCACAATTTTTTGTAAGACCAAAGTCAACTGACCAAGCAATTGTTTTAGAGGAAGTAAAACCAGAGCCAATCCCAATAACGGCAGCTACAGAAATGAATCAGTCTATGTTTTCTCTCCCAGAAGAATTGGAAACAGACTTAGAGGAAATAAAACCTACAGTAACAGAAGAAGAGGAAGAAATTGAAATTATACCAAATGGATATTCAGGAATGTATATTTTAGTTACTGTTATCATGCTGGCAATGGTAGGACTTTCTATTTTAGGGTTCGTTTTATCCTAAATTTTACACATTACTTGACATAAAAAGAAGATGATCGAATGAGGTAGTCTTCTTTTTCTATTATATACAGGATAGAACGTGTTATAATAAAATCGTGGAAGTGTAAATATGCAAAATATATATAATTTGACTTTAAAAGATTTCGAAGATTATTTTGTGAATCGGAAAGAGAAAAAATTCCGTGCCACCCAAGTGTTTGAATGGCTATATCGAAAAAGAGTGACCTCTTTTCAAGAAATGACTAACCTAAAAAAAGAAGTATTAGAAGATTTAGAACAGAACTTTATGATGTCAACCATTCAAATTGTAAAGGTAGAAGAAGATACCGATGTTCAAAAATATCTATTTTCCTTAAAAGATTCTGAGAAAGTAGAAGCAGTTTTAATGAATCACGATTATGGAAACAGTGTGTGTATTTCTACCCAAGTTGGGTGTAATATGGGATGTAAATTCTGTGAAAGTGGAAGACTCAAGAAAGTGAGAAACTTAGAAACCCATGAGATGGTAGAACAACTATTAGAAATTGAAAAATACTGTAAAACGCGAATCAGTCATGTGGTAGTCATGGGAATTGGAGAACCATTTGACAATTATGACAATTTAGTAAAATTCATTGAAATTATTAATAATGATCATGGAATTGCTTTGGGTAGCAGGCACATTACTGTTTCTACCTGTGGTGTTGTTCCTAAAATCCTAGAGTTTTCGCATCTTCCATATCAAGTAAATCTAGCCATCAGTTTACATGCACCAACCAATGAACTTAGAAATCAAATTATGCCAATTAATAAAGCATATCCACTCGAAGTATTAATGGATGCCTTAAAAAAATATATAGAGAAAACGAATCGTAGAGTGACTTTTGAGTATATTTTATTAAGTGGAATCAATGACAAAAGAGAACATGCAGAACTTTTAGCGGGCTTGGTACGAGGAATGAATTGTTATATTAACCTAATTCCTTATAATGAAACTAATAATATTGACTTTAAAAGAAGTAAAAAGGAAACAATTTTAGAATTTTATGATATACTAAAGAAGAATAAGATAAATGCCACCATCCGACGGGAATTTGGTTCCAAAATAAGTGCAGCATGTGGGCAACTAAGAAGTAAAAAGGAGGAATACGATGAAATCATTTTGTATGACCGACACGGGGAAAGTAAGAGATCATAATGAAGATAGTGTAATTATCGTTAGAAATAAAGACAATGATTACCTTTTAGCGGTTGCGGATGGAATGGGTGGACATTCGGCAGGAGAGGTTGCATCTTCGATTGCGATTAGTTATCTTGGAAAGCATTTTCAAGAATCATTTATCGGTTTCAGCAAAGAAGAAGCCATCGATTGGTTACGTACTTCGGCAACAGAAATCAATCGAATGATTTATAGCTATGAAGGAGATCATCCTGAAAGTAAAGGAATGGGTTCTACTTTAGTAGTTGCCATTCATACGAAAGATTATATCTTATTTGGAAATATTGGAGACTCTAGCGGTTTTGTTATGAAAAATAAAAAACTACATAAAGTAACCTATGATCATACACTCGTCAATTTACTAGTAACGGCGGGAGAACTTACCAAGGAGGAAGCCAAAAATCATCCGAAAAAGAATGTATTAATGAAAGCATTAGGCGCGAGTAATCCGATTGATATCGATATCTTTGAGGTTGATATGGGAGTAACAGATTTATTTTTATGTAGTGACGGACTAACGAATATGTTAGAAGAGGATCAAATACAGAAAGTATTGTTGAGTGATGAACTGATTGAAGATAAAGTCAATCGTCTGATTGCCAAAGCCAATAATCGTGGAGGTCTCGATAATATATCGATTGCATATTTAATTAGAGATAAAGAGGGTGAAGAAGAATGATAGAAAAGGGGCAAAAAATTAATGATCGTTATGAGATTATTAAAAGTATTGGTGAAGGTGGTATGGCCAATGTTTACTTAGCCTATGATACCATTTTAGATCGCCGGGTAGCCATTAAGGTATTAAGAGGGGATTTATCAAACGACGAAAAGTTTGTACGTCGTTTTCAAAGAGAGGCGTTGTCAGCATCTAGTCTTTCCCATCCAAATATTGTTGAAATGTACGATGTAGGAGAAGATAATGGAATCTATTATATCGTCATGGAGTATATTGAGGGAAAAACATTAAAACAATTGATAAAGAAAAGAGGAAGCCTAACATTAAGTGAAGCCATAGATATTATGCTTCAATTAACGGATGGAATTTCTCAGGCACATGATAGTTATATTATCCATAGGGATTTAAAGCCACAAAATATTTTGATTAAGGAAGATGGATTAATCAAAATCACAGACTTTGGAATTGCCATGGCATTAAACAGCACTCAATTAACACAGACGAATTCTGTGATGGGTTCTGTTCACTATTTACCACCAGAGCAAGCGAGTGGTAAAGGTTCAACGATTCGAAGTGACATCTATTCTATGGGAATTATGTTTTACGAATTATTGACAGGTAGTTTACCATTTAAAGGGGATAATGCTGTTGAAATTGCTTTAAAACAAATGCGTGATGATATCCCAAGAATTCGTAAGAAAAATCCTGCGATTCCTCAAAGCGTAGAAAATGTTGTATTAAAAGCAACAGCCAAAAATCCAAAGAATCGCTATGCAGATGTAAAAGAGATGCATGCAGATTTATTAACGGTACTAAACGATGAAAGAATGGATGAAAAGAAAATTGAATTTAAGTATCCAGAACATGACTTTGATGACAATACAAAGACGATTTCTGCTGTAAAGAAGAAAACAGATGAGAAAATTAAGGAAACAGAAAAGGAAGAAGAGGAAGCAGAAAAAGAAAGTGCAGTTCCAGAAATCGTAGAAAAAGAAGAAAAAGAGCCAGAAGAAACAAACGAAGAGAAAAAAGAAAATCCAGTCAAAGAAGAAGAAAATAAAGAGTCAGAAGAAGACGAAGAAGTGGAAGAAGAGGACAAACTTGTAAAACGTACAAATAAAATTATTTGGATTTTAACAGCTATATTTACAGTGGTTGTCATTGCTGTTGTTAGTATCTTCTTAATTGTTCCATATTTCACAAAAACACCAGATGTGGAAGTCCCTAAGGTTGCAGAAAAGACGGTAGTTGAAGCAGAAAAAGAATTGAAAAAAGCAGGATTTGAAGTTGCAATAGAAACAATGAAGGAAGAAAGTAGTACGATTAAAGAAGGACTGGTTACTAGAACTTCTCCAGCAGCAGGAAGAACGGTAAAGAAGGGTACCACAATTACGATTTATGAGTCAACGGGTGAAAAAGTTTATGTAGTAGAAGATTATACTGGAAAAAATTATATTGAGGTACAAACAGAACTTGAGAAAATTTATGGATTAAAAGTAGAAATCGAAGAAAGAGATAACGATTCTGATGAATTCACTTCTCAACAAGTACTAGGTCAAAGTGTAGAACCAGAAACTACCTTAAAAAAGGGAGATACTATTACTCTTTATATTCCAAAGGCAGATGAAGGAATTCCTGATATGGTAGGAGAAGAATGGACAGTAGATGATGTGCAAGCCTTCTGTGATAAGTATGGACTCCTTCTAAGTATAGAAAAAGAACCTACGACAGAAGCACCAGAAGGAAAAGTATTAACACAATCTAGAAGTCCAAAAACACCAATTATTAAAGGTAGTAAGTTTAAAATTACGGTTGCTGAGACACCAGTAATTGAATCAACACCGACTCCAACACCAATGCCCACACCAAGTTCTACACCTTCTTCAAGTGATGATTCAACTACATCAGATGATACAAGTGAATAGAAGGTAGTGGGGGTTTATGCAAGGTCAAATCGTAAAAATTGTCAGTAATTTATATACCGTTTCGAATGAACAGGGAACTTTTCCTTGTCATTCGAGGGGAAAATTTAGAATGGATAAAGTCACTCCTGTTGTGGGTGATTATGTCAAATTTGATGAAAAAGAATGCTATATATTAGAAATTCTTCCAAGAAAGAATGCACTCATTCGACCAGTGGTAAGTAATGTAGATCAGGGCTTAATTGTGACGAGCGTCAAACACCCAGATTTTTCATCCAACTTACTAGATAAATTAATTGTCACTTTGGAGTTTCACAATATAGAGCCCATTCTTTGTTTTTCCAAATGGGATTTACTTTCTCCTGAAGAGGCAAAAGAGATGGAAGACGTTTGCGACTATTATCAAAAAATAGGGTATACAGTTGTAAAAAATACAGAATTAGAGAAAATTCAGAAATTATTAAAAGGAAAAACGACTGTATTTACAGGACAGACGGGTGCAGGAAAATCAAGTTTGATGAACCATCTAGACAGTACTCTTCATCTAGAAACAGGTGAAATCTCAGAAGCCTTAGGTAGAGGAAAACATACAACGAGACATGTGGAATTAATGGAGATGTATGGGGGAAAAGTTTTAGATACACCAGGATTTTCTTCTCTTGACTTTACAGAAATGAAAAAAGAAGATATTCGGGATTCCTTTATTGAATTTGCAAACCACCCATGTCCATTTCGTGACTGCATGCATCAGTTTGAGGGAGAATGCGAAGTAAAGAAAAATGTAGAGAATGGAAATATTTTATCCTCAAGATATGAAAATTATATTAAATTTATAAATTCAAAAAATGGTAGGAGTTGAACTTTATGAAAATAGCTACATCATTCTTGTCATGTAAAAATATAGAAGGAGCCATCCAAAAATTATCCGCAACCGATGCGGATTTTATTCATGTAGATTTTATTGATGGAAAACTTTATAAGGGAAGATGTATTCCGTTTCGAAAACTAAAGAAGATTTTTAAATATACAAGAAAACGTTTAGATGTACATCTCATGGTAAAGAAACCGAAAAAGTATATCAAAAAATTTGCAGATCTAAATGCCGCAAATATTACGTTTCATATTGAAACAGAGAAAAATATTGAAAAGAATCTAGAACTCATTCGTAGTTTCGGAATCCGTGCAGGACTTTCTATTAGTCCAGATACAGAGCCTTCTAGATTACGTCCCTATCTAGACAAGATAGATTTAATCTTAATCATGTCCGTGATGCCAGGTGCGGGTGGACAAGCCTTTATGGAAGAAACGATTCCAAAAATCAAAACCATTTCTGAGATGGCAAGAAAGGTAAATCCAAATATTAAAATCTGTGTAGATGGTGGGATTAATGAGGACGTCGCCAAGAAATTAAAAAGTATTGACATGATGGTCGTAGGAAGTTATATAACCAATCAAAAGAACTTTCAAGAGGCCATAGATGTTTTAAGAGACGCGATTCAGTAAATAGGGGGAATCAAAGTATGGATCATAAGAATTTAGTAATCGTAGTAGTTGGAGAAACAGGAAGTGGAAAATCCTTTATTACTCGTGAAATTTTTCCAAAATATTCAATGATAAAAGTTCTGCCTAAATATACAACTAGAAAGTCGAGAGTAGATGAAGCAAACGCGATGGATGTTAGAGGAAATATGTCACTAGAAGAAATTTCAAAAATGGAATATCAGTATGTGAATCCTCATAATCAGCAACATTATGGATTTAAAAAATCAGAAATTGATCAGGCACATGAAGAAGGAAAAATTCCTTGTATTGATTTATCAAGTGAAGACACTTACCTAAAATTAAGACATGATTACCCCAATCAAGTATTATTACTAAAAGTAGTTCCTTACTTTGATGAAGAAACCATGAAAGCTACATTTGAAAAACAAGGAAGAGATTCCAAAGAGTTTGAAGAAAGAAAAACTGCACTGGATCATCCACTAACAGATTGGGCTTATTCTTATGACAATATGCGAGAAGTGATCAATCCATATTTTTTAAGAAATAGTTCTGAGGCTGTATCTCATAATATTGTAGTAGAAAGATTGGAAGATGTTTTAGAGAGGGAATGTAAGGTGGATTTAGGTGTAAGTTTGCTAACAGACAGTAACACATCACGGGAACTCTACCAATATTTATATGGATACTCTAAGAATCGACCAATCGATCAGGAAATGAGTTTTTCAAAAGAAAGCCAAAAATAATTAAGAATTGATTAAAAAAGAAAGCGATTACTCAATTCGTTTTGCTATGTAAAATAAAGACAAGACTTAAAAAAATTGCCTTTATTTTTTGATTTTTAGTGTAATTTGTGTTGTAATTAATATAATAAGACGTATGAAAAAGGTGAGGTTATGGACTTTTCAAATCATAATAATTTGGTGATCGTTGACAATCAACTAAATGGATATTTAGGAACAGGACAGGAATTGGTAATACCAAACGGTGTAAAATCTGTAAATTATGATACGTTTCGAAGATCCGTGAAAGATCGTAGTAGTTTTAAAAAGGTGGTAATTCCTAAAACATTGAAATCCATACCAGATCTCCTTTTTTCTAATAAAACTATAGATGAACTAGTATTAGAGCGGGGTGTAGAACACATTGGAGCAGGAGCTTTCCACACGTCATATCTAGAAAAACTAGTAGTGCCAAGTACAGTAAAGTGTATTGATGAGGGTGCTTTTTGTTATTGTAATCTGAAAGAAGTAGTATTACATGAAGGAATTCAGGAATTAGGAGATCATTCTTTTGGTGGAAACCCTCTCTCTCTATTTATTTTCCCGGAAAGTTTATCTATAATGAACCTAGATGCACTAAATCCTGGGCCATTGCTAGGCTCTCGTACGGATACCGATGTCGTTTGCTATTTCAATCAGATCGACAAAATCAAATGCGAAGAAGAATTGAACTGTAATCTATCGGTAATTGTTGATGATGACTTTAATTTTGGGAAAGCATATACTTTTTTAGAAAACATCAAAAATAAACAACATAATGCCAATATTAGAAAAATTACATTGATTGGTTATAATAATACTTTCTACTTTATGATGTTAAAACAAGTATCTAAATTTCTAGGAGTAGAAATTGAAATAGAAATGGTAGAAGAAATGGATGAAGATTTGAAAGAAAGAATTGCGAAAAGTCGAGATCAGTCCTTGGAAAAAGAAGAACCTTTCTTTCATAGTGGAGATCAAGAAATCGATGATTTGGTAAATGAAATTAAAGAAAAAAGTGATATTTTAGAAGAAAATCTAAGACAGGATATCCTTTCTCAAGTAGAGCATTTAATCGAACAATATCAGAAGGACTTAGAAGGATTAAGACCCAAATTAGATATAGAAGAGAAAGCGATGGTTACTTTAAAAAATGCTCAAACACCTAAAGCCTTAAGACTAGAACTGATTTCAAGACTACAAAAGATCAATATGAATTTTATTGATCTAGATCAAAATATCTACCTGAAACAAAAAATAGAAAAATATAAGGAAATGGTAGAGGATGATAGTACTTTTGAAAAGAAAGAACAAGTAGAAACTATGGAAGATAAAATCCAAGAGATGAAATACTATGCTTCTGCCATGGGTCTAAGTCATATCCATAGTGAGATTTTAAACATATTCACAGAAATAGAAAATAGTTTATTATCTTCTTCCCAAAATTCATTGGTATTTAGCGAAAGTATCACTACACCAGAACAAGAACTTACGAGAAGAGTAGATCAATTATATCAAAAACTAAGAGACGCCTACATATTCTATCAATCTCTACGTGGGGAAAGTACTACCTCTTTAGGAAATGATATGAAAGATTTAAATACAATTATCAATTTTCTAGATACAGAAAGTAAAAAGGATTATCAAGAAAGATTAGATGGCATTCAAAATAAATATATGGAGGAAGTAAAATCGTTAAAAATTGATAGTGACAGTGAACTGGAGGTACGAAAAGAGTTAGTGCCTATTTTAGAAGATTTAAGTGAATTAGTTCCAGATATGAAAGAAAAAAAAGGGATATTAGACGATATCAGTGAAGCAAAAAGAATTATTGCAGGAGAAAGTGAAAACATATTAGGAGCGATTACAAGTACCACAAAAGATATTATGTCTTTATTGGCGGATGATACTTTAGATAAAAAAACAAAAAAGACAGTGAAAAAATCCCTACTTCAAATCTTAGATAATTCTTATGATCAAATTATAAATCATACCTTCCAAATAGAAGAAAATGAAAATAGTGTAGGAGAAAACTTAGATTGGAGTTCAAAAGCAACTTTACAAGTATTAAGTGAAATGCAGGGAATACAAAATTTTATAGAGGAAAGTATAGACTATAATCAAGAAGTAGGGAATCTTACTTCAGGATTTGGAAAAGGTGCTTAAAGCTGAAATTTTATTTGTTTCAATTTTAAGAAAGCTAGAAATAATTAAGATATGTAAAATAAAGACAGGACTTAAGAAATTGCCTTTATTTTTTGATTTTTAATGCAATTTATGTTGTAATTAAGATAACAAGTCGTATGAAAAAAGGTGAGGTTATGGATACAAAAAATTCTGAATTCATTATCAAAGACAACCGGTTATACCAGTATTTAGGAGACGGATACGCAATGGTCATTCCAGAAGGGGTAGAGTCTGTTGAAATGGAGGACTTTCAAAATTCTATTGAGTATATCAATCATTTTGATAAAGTAGTGATTCCAGGCTCTTTAAAAGAAATTCCAGATAAATTTTTGAGGGATAAAGCAATTGATGAGTTAATCATCCAAGAAGGCGTAGAGAAGATTGGCTGGAGTTCTTTTCATTCCACTTGGATCGGAACATTAAAATTACCAAGTACAATTGAAAAAATTGATTCTTATGCTTTTTACAATTGTGGTTTAGAAAAAGTGAATTTAGGTCCAAAAGTCAAATTATTAATGGGAAATTGCTTTGGTTATAACCGGTTTTCTAAATTTGTTTATCCTAAAAGTTTATGGTCTGTAGATATCACTGCACTTTCTCCTACCTATTATTCTCCAGATGAAGCATTAGAAATTGTTTGTGATTTTGATCGTATTGGAAGAATCCATGTTTATCAAGAGACTGCTCCAAAAAATCCCATTCATTTCTCTATCATTGTTAGTAATGGATTTAGCTGGAATCAGATGCAGTTATTTTTAGATGATATTAAAAATCAACTTCACTTTCTCAAGGTTCAAAAAGTCACTCTCATTGGTTATCGCAATTCTTTCTATCTAGAAAAATTAAAAAAGCTAGTAAGTAAAATGAGAATGAACATAGAAATTGAAATGAAAAAAACAATGGAGGAGGATTTGAAAGATGATATCATCGAATCTCCAAAAGAAGAAGAAACATTACAAAATATAGATACAAATCAGGATAGTGAAATTGAAACTTTAGTACAAGAAATTAAAGAGAAAAGCCATATTTTAGAAGATAGCATCAGGAAAAGTGTAATTCTTCAAGTAGACGATTTAATTAAAAAATATCAGAGTGATTTAGAGGCACTACGACCAAGACTTGGTGCATCAGAAAATAGCTTAAAAGTTTATCAAACTCCTCAGTCACTAAGATTAGGTTTAATTTCAAATCTCCAAAGAATCAATATGAATTTTATTAGTCTAGATAAAAGCATATATTTAAAAGGAAAAATAGAAGAATATAAAGAATTAGTGAATAATGATAGTATGATAGAAAAGCAAGAACAGGTAGAATCCATAGAAGATAAAATACAAGCAATAAAATACTATGCTTCGTTAATGAACCAAGAAAATATCAAAGATGAAATTTTAAAAATATTGACAGAAATAGAGACGCATTTAAGCGTTCCATCATTGGATGCAATCACGCTTTCCTTCAATCAAAACTCCATCGATCATGAACTAGAATTAGAAAGCAAGATGGATGTTTTGTATCAAAGAGTAAAAGAAGCATATATATTCTATCAGTCCTTATATGAAAACAATGATACCCCTTTAGGAAGTGATATGAAATCCTTAACGGAAATTCTTTATTCCTTAGATATAGTAAATCAAAAAGCCTATAGAGAAAGGATTAAACAGATAAAAGATAAATATTTAGAAGAAGTCAAAGCGTTAAAAATAGAAGGGGACAGTGAAAGGAAAATACGAGAGGAATTAGTACCAATTCTAGAGGATTTGAAAGAGTTAATGCCAAATATACAAGAGAGAAAGAAAGTATTGGATGATATCCATGAAGCAACTGCAACTATGACAGGATTAAGAAAAGAAAATTTGACTACTACGATAGAATGGCTTCGTCTTATACTATTGCCAGTAAAACTAGGTGATTCGGACGAAATATATATAAACAAAGTAGATAGTTTATTGGATAAGTTAGAGGATATGACTTTTGTTTCCCCTCCTATTAAAGAAGAAAAAGAAGACGAAATCATTCATCTTATTGTGGATATTAGATCTTTATTGGATCATAGTACAGTCAATCATTGGGCAAATAGTTTAACAAGTAACTTGTTACATGATTTACTAAATGAGTCTATTCTTAAGCGTTTGACTCAAGACTCTCCTTTGAAAGAAGCAGGAGGAAAAATGGAGGGTGCTATTACAAGTACAGTACGTGATATTTTAGCTTTACTAGAAAACCCTGCGTTTGATAAGGACGTGAAACGTCAAATAAAGATATCGATACTTCACATTTTAAATAACTCGTACCAACAAATTATGAATAACTCTTTTGTAATTGAAGAAAGAAAAGATAGTGTAACAAAGGATTTGAACTGGAGTTCTAAAGCGATTCTACAAATACTTGGTGAATTCCATGAAATACAAAATTTTATGGATGAAACAATTCAATATCAAAAGGAAGTAGAAACACTTCATTCTGAATTTGGAGGTAGGATGTAAAACTGAAATCTTATGGCTTCAGTTTTTTCTTTTGAAAATAAAAATAAGTGATGTTACTCACTTACTTCATTTGTTTCTTCTACAACTTCTTCTACTTTTTCGTTTTTTCTAGAAGTTCTAATCTCTCTAGCACTTAATCTTACTTTCGTTCCATCTTCTAAAGTAACTACTTGTAAATTAACTCCTTGTTTCTTTCTAGTAGCATTTAATGCATGAGAACGTTTATTTCCGAATAAAGGCTTTTTGTTTGTAATATTTACTGGCATCTTCTTTTCCTCCTTTTGATACATAATAACTTGCACTCATAACTTTACCATAATTTACATAGATTGTCAAATGATTTTAGAAATTATCTTCCCTTTGATAAAAGAAGATTAAATCATGATTTTTTGAATTACCTTTTGGCTCATTTCTTCTTGACTTTTCCAATAGTCAAGAAAGCGATTAGAATAGGAAAAACAGTACTTGTCTTTGATATTTTGGATGCTCTTCATTAAATCTAATCTTTGAATCTGTTTTAAATAAATGGAAAACTCTGGATAGAGAGTTAGAAATTCTGAATAATCCTGTAACTTCATTGAGAAAAATGGATTTTGGTAAAAGAAATTTTTCAAAACTTCTTCTTCCGAATCAAAATTTCCAAAGGAACAACCATAGTCATACATGGGTGTCCAAAATAAATTGTCTTTTTCTTGATATAACATAGTATTACAACTACAACGGTCTGTTTGTCTCATATAAGTATCAATCGCAAATGATTGATAGAGTTCTTTTAAAAACTTCTCTCTCATCTTCTGATCTTTGGATTGCTTTAAGAAAAAGGGAATATAATTTTGACCATATTCATTGTCATTTTCAAAATCCTGTCTATTAGGAAGATATAACTCCTTGAAATCATCTGGATAGCACTCTTTTTGTTCAATAAAGGGAAAAGACGCCAGATAAAAGACATTTTCCTTGAAAAGTAAAAAATAATGAATAGTATCTCTTCCCATAAATGTAGCAATTTCTTCTCCTAAGAGTTCCCGAAAGGAGAAACTTTTTCGAAATATTCGTTTCCCATCGCAGAAAGAAATATAGAGGCTTTTCTTATCAGGAACAGAAAATGGAGTATCTTCTGTTTGAATATCTTCAATTTGATTATAGTCCATAAAACGATTTCTCCTTTCAAAATAGGCATATTCTATCATAAATTTCTAGTGAAATCCAGCTTTTTGTGGTAGAATATAACTGTGAAAGGAGAGGGGGGTCTATGTACGCACCACTTTATATCAAGACAAATTACACTTTACTGTCTAGTTTAATCGACATAGATAGCTTACTCGAATACTGTCTTCAAAAGAAAATTACCTCTCTCGCCATTACAGATTCCAATCTTTTTGGAATGATGGAGTTTTATAAAAAATGTAAGGAAAAAGGGATTCATCCGGTGATTGGGCTAGAAATCTCATTAGAAAATGATATTGTCTTATTCTATGCCAAAAATTATCGAGGGTATCAGTCCCTCATTAAACTTTCGACGATTCAAGATGAGCGACAAATAACAATGGATGATTTAAAAGAAAACTTAGAAGGGGTACTCACAATTGTTCCACTTGAATATTTAGAAACATTTAAACAAATACAACCTATTCACGCAGAAACCTATCTTGGTTATAAGAATAAACAAGAGGAAAAGGAAGCAAGACTAGAAACAAAACAAGTGGTCTTTCTTAGAAAATGTCAATATTTAACGAAAAGCCAAGAGCCTTATTTAAAATATTTATATATGATTCGGGATGGGAAAACCATTGCGAGTGATACTGCTTATTCTACAGAAAACTTAGAATTAGATATAGATAATATTTATGATTACTCTAGTAATGAAGGACTGTTCCAAACATTAGAAATTGCCAAGAAATGTCAGTTGGAATGGGAAGAAAAAGAACTATTATTACCAATCTACGAAACCAAAGATGGTTGTACTTCTCATGAATATTTAGTTTCTCTCGCACAGACAGGTCTTTCTAGAAGAATGAATCATAGAGTCCCTAAAAATTATCAAGAACGTTTAACTTATGAATTAGAAATCATTGAAAAAATGGGATTTTCGAATTACTTTTTAGTGGTCTACGATTTTATTAAATATGCGAAAAAGAACCATATCTTAGTAGGACCAGGAAGAGGAAGTGGAGCAGGTTCTTTAGTTTGTTATTCGATTGGAATTACAGATTTAGACCCAATTCGTTATGATTTACTGTTCGAAAGATTTTTAAATCCAGAGAGAATCAGTATGCCAGATATTGATACGGATTTTCCGGATGTGTATAGAGATCAGGTCATTCAATACGTAAAAGAAAAATATGGAGACAAAAAAGTCGCAGGAATTGTTACTTTTGGAACACTCGCAGCGAAACAAGCAATTCGTGACGTTTCTAGAATTTTAAATATTCCTTCTTATCAAGTGGATCAAGTCAGTAAAAAAATTCCAAGTTTTACAAAAATGAAACTTAGGGATTTCTATGAAAAAGACGAAGAATTCAAAAATCTCATTGATTCGGATGAAAAACTAAAACTCATGTTAAAGATTGCTTACCAAATCGAAGGATTCCCAAGGCATACTTCTTCTCATGCCGCAGGAATCGTCATGTGTAAAAAGGATTTAGATGAAGTGATTCCTCTTACTAAAAATGAAGGAATTTATTTAACTGGATTTTCTATGGAATACTTAGAGGAATTAGGACTTCTAAAAATGGATTTCTTGGGATTAAAGACACTGACAACCATCATGAATATTTTAGAAGATATTGAGATAGGGGAACATAAAAAAATAGATTTTAATCAGATTCCCCTAGAAGATCAGAATGTACTAGGCTTATTTAGAAATGCAGATACAACAGGAATCTTTCAATTTGAAAGTGACGGAATGAGAAACTTCTTAAGAAACTTAAAACCAAATTCGTTTGAAGATATCTTTGCAGCCATTGCCTTATTTCGACCAGGACCTGCGGTGAATATCGATTCTTATATTAGAAGGAAAAATGGGGAAGAAGAAATCACCTACTTAGACCCATCCCTAGAACCGATTTTAAAAAGTACCAAAGGGATTATCATTTATCAAGAACAGATTATGCAGATTGCATCTGTATATGCGGGATATACCTTAGGACAAGCAGATATTTTAAGACGCGCTATGAGTAAAAAGAAGTTGGATGTATTAAAAAATGAAGAAAGTCGCTTTATGAAACAAAGTGTAGAACGAGGACATAGCAAGGAAACGGCAAAAGAGATATTTGATTTGATATTAAACTTTGCTAATTTTGGATTCAATCGTTCTCACTCAGTTGCGTATGCATTAATTGCTTATAAAATGGCTTATTTAAAATACTATTATCCAAAATATTTTTACAGTAATCTTTTAAGTTCTGTCATTGGTGGTTGGGTAAAAACCAAACAGTATTTAAACGAGGCCAAATCGATGGGAATTGATATTTTAAAGCCATGTGTCAATCGAAGTAGTAAAAAATATACGGTAGAAAAAGATGGAATTCGTTATCCATTATCAGCCATTCGAAATGTAGGAGTAGTGAGTGTAGATGCAATTTTAAAGAATCGAACGACTCCATATACGGATATCTTTGATTTCCTTTCAAGAACCAAAGAGTCTAGTATGAATCGTAAAGTACTTGAATCTTTAATTGATGCAGGATGCTTCGATTCTTTTGGGTACAATCATCAAACGTTAATTCATAATCTAGATAGTATTGAAACCTATGCGGATTTAATTAAAGATTTAGATCCTGAATATGTATTAAAACCAGAAATTGAATTGATGGAGGAATATCCAAAAGATTATTTAGTTCAAAAAGAAAAAGAATTGTTTGGCTTATACTTAAGCAATCATCCAGTTACCAGCTATAAAGCAAAGTATGAAAATATTATTCCGCTAAACCAAATTCAAAGGTTCCATAACCAAAAAGTAAACGTGATTGTGATGATTGACCGAGTACGTACGATTCGAACTAAAAATGGGATGGATATGATGTTCTTAGTGGGAAGTGACGAATATCAATCGATGGATTTTACACTGTTTCCTAAAATTCACAATCGATATCGAAGCCTTGCTCTTCAAAGCGGAATGATTATCAAAGTATTTGGAAGAGTAGAACGAAGATATAATACATTTCAAATTGTAATTAATGAACTTGAAATTTTAAGGGAAAAATAAATAAACAACGATCAGGGGGTAAAAAAATGAGAGTTAGTATGAAAGAATGCCAAGAAGCATATCTTTTGTGGAAAAGGGAAAATGGAGAGGTACAAGATATTCCTAGATCTACAGTTGTAGTCCTTCCAAATGGCAAAGAGGTTCCTCTTGGAAATAAAATTCATATCATGAAATGCATCTATAATGCAATGAGTCAAGGGAAGCATTATGGTCATTATAAAGACCTAACAAAAGATGAAATCTTCTGGTGGAAGGAACAAGGACTAGATTTAAGCAAGGCAGAATGGGTCACTTATACAGAAGAAGAGTATCGAGAAGCCTATTTACTATGGAAAAAGAAAAATCCTAACACAAAAGACATTCCCCGATCTACAGTGATTGTTCTTCCAAATCAGAAAAAAATAAATTTGGGAAAAAGAGTGTCTTTGATGAGACAAATTTATAGAACCATGCAACAAGGAGAAAGTTACAATAAAAATAAGGAGTTAACGGAAGAACAAATTTCTTGGTGGACGGAACATGGAGTAGATTTGGGTAAAATAAAACGAGGTGCCTATACAGAAGAAGAATATCGAAACGCTTATTTATTATGGAAAGAAGAAAATCAAGATGGAAAGGATATCAATCAATCCATCATTATTACACTTCCAAGTGGAGAAAAAATTCCTCTTGGGAAACGAATCGGCATAATGAAACAAATTTATAAGGCCATGTTAGAAGGAACACATTATGGAACAAATAAGGATTTAACCGAAGAACAAATTGCTTGGTGGACAGAACAGGGAATAGATTTAAGTACACGAGTAGCCTTTACAGAAGAAGAATACCGGGAAGCTTATCTTTTATGGAAACGCGAAAATCCTGAAACAAAAGATATTCCTCAATCTACAGTCGTTGTCCTTCCAAATCAGAAAAAAATAAATTTGGGAAAAAGAATTTCTCTCATGAAGCAGATTTATAGATACATGCAAGAAGGAACCCATTATGGAAGCAATAAGGATTTAACGGAAGAACAAATTGCTTGGTGGACAGAACAGGGACTGAATCTTAAAACAAACAAAAGGGCATGGCATACGGAAGAAGAATATCGAGAAGCCTATTTACTATGGAAATGCGAGAACCCTAAAGCAAAAAGAGTTCCACAAGCTACGGTAGTCGTTCTTCCGAATGGAACAAATATCCCGCTTGGAATTAGAATTAATAAAATGAACCAAATCTATAGAGCTATGCAAGAAGGGAAACATTTTAACAAGAATAAGAATTTAACCGAAGAACAAATTGCTTGGTGGACAGAACATGGACTAGATTTAGGTGGCTATCAAAGAGAAACATGTACAGAAGAAGAATATCGGGAAGCTTATCTTTTATGGAAATGTGAAAACCCAAAAGAAACGAATATTTCACAATCTGCAGTTGTGACTCTTCCAAGTGGAAAAAAAGTATCGATTGGGATGAGAGCTCGTAGAATGAGGTCCATTTATCAGGCAATGGAAAAAGGAAAAAAATGTGGAAAAAATCATGATTTAACCGAAGAACAAATTGCTTGGTGGACCAAAGAGGGCGTGGATTTAAGTGAGGTTAAACAAATTTTTTATACAGAAGAAGAATACCGGGAAGCCTATCTTTTGTGGAAAAGTGAGAACCCAAAAGAAAAGTCTGTTCCATTTTCCACAACCGTAGTTCTAAAAAATGGAAAGACGATACCCCTTGGAAATCGAATTAGTACAATGAAATCCATCTATCATGCCATGCAAGAAGGAAAACGTTATAATAAAAATAAGGATTTAACGGAAGAAGAACTTGCTTGGTGGATGGAACATGGTTTCAATCCAGGTGAAAGCCATAGAGTATCAGAAGAAGAGTATCGAAAAGCCTATTTGTTGTGGAAAAAGAAACATCCTAAGGAACAAAAAGTAAAAGCATCTGAAGTTGTAGTTCTTCCAAGTGGAAAGAAAGTATCTTTAGGAAGAAGAATTAGCGTAATGAGATTAATTTCTAAAGCGATGGCACAGGGAGAACATTACGGAACTTATAAAGACTTAACTGAAGAGCAAATCAATTGGTGGATCAAACGTGGAGTTCCTCTTAGCAAAATACTAAATAAATATCAGAAAGCATATTTATTTTGGAAAAAGGAGCATCCTGAAACACGAAACATTCCTTCTGGTTTAATTGTAGAACTTCCAGATGGAACGAAAGTATCCCTTGGAAATAGAATTAATACAATGAGAAAAATATATGCAGACATGCAAAGCAAAGAAAATAATGAAAAATGCAAAAGTCTAACAGAAGAGGAAATTCTTTGGTGGACAGAACAAGGAGTTGACCTCAAAAAAAACAATAGAAAAAGAATGGTTTGTGTAGAAGAAGACTATCGAGAAGCCTATCTCCTATGGAAAAAGAAAAATCAAAAGAATGTTCCTATCGACTTAATCATCGAACTTCCAAATGGAACAAGTGTACCTCTTGGAAATAGAATTAATACAATGAAATCCATCTATCATGCAATGCAAGAAGGAAAACATTATGGAAAAAATAAAAATTTAACGGAAGAACAAATTGTTTGGTGGGCAGAACATGGATTGAGCTTTGAAAAATTAAAAGTACCAAAAGAAGGTAAACAAAAAACAATGACAATCAAAAACATATTAACAGAATTTCAAATTGATTTTTTAGAATTTACTAGAATCTTGGAACCAGTTAGAAATAACAAAAAGGATGTACAATTTTCTAAAAATATGGAAGAACAATCATTAAATCAGTTTTGCCGACAAACAGGATATCGCTATAAAATAGTATCCAAAGCTATCACACTTCATACGCTTTTAAAAGATCAGTCCTTAGAACAGTTAATCAATGAAATTCTTTGGAGTGAACAAAATTCATCAGAGATATCCCCATGGGTTTTTGCAGTCTATGGGCCTATGATTGAACAAGTATTACTTCATTTAAAACTAAATTCTAAGAAAATATTAAAAAATGTTTCAGACAATATTACTTTATTAGAAGAAGCAATTTGTCAAGAAGTATTTCAAAGTACTTGTAAAAGTAATGAATGTGACTACTTAGATGATATTTATAAAAAAATCCTAGAAAGAATCGATTTTCAAGCATCCGAGGAAATAAACGCCAATCGAATCGTAGATTTCATTTATAAAACAGGAAAAAGAAATCAATTACTGAAAGATGAAATAGATGTATTAATCGAGAGTTTTAAAAAGTATATACAAACAATTAGAGAGTATCAAATTATAGATGTTGGCCTAACAGCAAAAGAAGAGGAAAAATTTGAGAAAATTGAAAAATATAATTTAACTGAAGAAGAAATTGAAGAAAGTTACTTTGTACCATTTCATTTTGAAGAAGGAATTCTGTTGGGAGAAAAAAGTGATTTATATAAAAGAAGAGAATTATTAAGACAATATATTATTGATTGGGATTATTATACAGAAGAAGAAAAACAAGAAGTAAAAGAAGAACAACATTTTACAGAAGAAGAATTTTTAGTGCTAGAAGAAACAAGAAGAGAAATTAATCAAGCAATTGAAAAAGTAAAAAGCAAGTAACAAGTAGTAGGGGGTAAACACTATGAGAACGAAAGAGGAAGAGTACCGAGAAGCATATTTATTATGGAAAGATGAAAATCAAGATAAAACGCATGTTCCACAATCTACCATTGTGACTCTTTCAAGTGGAAAGAAAGTCAATTTGGGAAAAAAGATTAGTTTAATGAAAGCAATTTATGAATCCATGCAAGAGGGCAAAAAGTATCGAAAGTGTAGAGATCTAACCGAAGAAGATATCGCTTGGTGGACGGAACAAGGAGTAGACTTAGGCAAAAGACACAGAATGTCCTATACAGAAGAAGAATACCAAGAGGCTTATTTGTTGTGGAAAAAAGAAAACAGTGAATTAAAAAACGTTCCTCATTCTTTAGTAGTAGAACTTCCAAACGGAAAAAAGGTACCTCTTGGAAATCGTGTGAATCGAATGAAAACGATGTATCAAGCGATGCAAAATGAAGGTAGTAAAGGTTTAACTGAAGAGAAAGTTCTCTGGTGGACAGAACATGGACTAGATTTAGGTATTAGAATAAGAACACATTATAGTGAAGAAATATATCATGAGGCTTACCTGTTGTGGAAAAAAAAACATTCAGAAGCAGACTATATTACAAATTCTACAGTGGTCACCCTCCCAAATGGAAATGAGATTCCTCTAGGAAGAAAAATCAAAACGATGAGGATGATTTATCGTGCGATGCAAGAAGGAAAACGTTATGGAAATTACCCAGATTTAAAAAAAGAAGAAATTGCTTGGTGGAAAGAAAATGGGATTGATCTAAGTAAAAAAGTAGTAATTTCTACCAAAGAAGAAGAATACCGAGAGGCCTATTTGTTGTGGAAAAACGAAAATCCAGATAAAACACAGGTTCCAAACGCTACAAGTGTAAAAATTTCAAATGGAAAAGTAATCTCTCTTGGTGGTAGAATCAGTATCATGAAAATGGTTTATAGTGCGATGCAAGAGGGAAAACATTATAAAAATTCTAAAGATTTAACGGAAGAACAGATTGCTTGGTGGACAAGTTATGGAATAGACTTGGGAAAAAGGCAAAGACAGCGTTATAAAGAATCAGAGTATCGAGAAGCCTATCTGTTGTGGAAAGAAAGAAATCCGGAAGAAAATCATGTGTACTATTTGGAAGTAGTAACGCTTCCTAGTGGAAAAAATGTCCCCATTGGAACTCGAATTCAAAAAATGAAATCGATTTATAAGGCCATGCAAGAGGGAAGACATTGTGGAAAATATAAAGATTTAACCGAAGAACAAATCGCTTGGTGGAAAGGTCATGGACTAGATTTCTTTAACCAATCAAAAACTGAAAACGCTTCAAATGACGAAAAGCAAGAGCAAATAAATAAGAATCATCAAGAAAACATTCCCCTTAAAAATCAGCCAGAAATAAAGCACAATAAATATCAAGAAGCATACCTTTTATGGAAAAAGGATAATCAAGATGTTCAGGATGTTCCCTTTAATTTAGTAGTAGAACTTCCAAATGGAAAGAAAGTATCTCTCGGAAGAAGAATAGATGTAATGAAATCTATTTATAGAGCGATGAAGCGGGGAAACCATTTTGGAACTTATAAAGATCTAACAGAAGAAGAAATTCTTTGGTGGACGGAACAAAGAGTCAGTTTAGAAAGAACTAAAAGAAGTAATTGTACAGAAGAAGAGTACCGAGAAGCATATCTATTATGGAAACAAAGAAATCCGAAAGCGAAGTTTATCTCATCTAGAGAATTTGTAGTTCTTCCAAATGGAATTAAAGTATTTTTGGGAAATAGAATCAATATGATAAAATCTGCTTATGAAGCCATCCAGGAAGGAAAAGAAAATGAATATTATAAGGATATCACGGAAGAAGACATTGCCTGGTGGTTGGAACAAGGTCTGAGTTTGGAAAAGACGAATAAATCTAGAAGAAAAAAGAAAAATACTCAAACAATCCGACAAATATTAACGGAATTTCAAATTGATTTTCCAGAATTTATCCAAAGTATAGAAGTGACCAGAACCAAAAAAATGGATGTTGCTTTTTCAAATCATGTAAAAGAACAAACGTTAAGGACATTTTGTCGTCAGGCAGGTTATAACTATTATATCGTATCAAAGGCAATCAAACTCCATTCACTTTTGAAAGATGAAACATTAGAACAATTGATCAAAAGAATCTTGGAAGAAAAGAAAAGCAAAAAAGAAGTACCTTCTTGGATTTTTGAAGTATATGGTTCTAACATAGAAAGTGTCTTACTCGCACTAAACCTAAACCCAAAACAAATACTTAAAAGTATGCGAGAAAAAATCATTCCTATAGAAGAAGCAATGTGTCATTCTATCTTTTTAAATACATGTAAAGAAGGAGAATATGACTATTTAGGAGATATTTATAAAAGAATTTTAGTAAGAATTAATTTTCAGGCATCGGAAGAAGAAAATGCAGAAAAAATCGTAGACTTCATTGTCAAAATGGGAAAGATGAATCATTTGATGAATGAGGAAATTGAAGTACTTAAGAAATGTTTTATTAATTACTTGCAAACAGTAAGAGAGTATCAAATCATAGATGTTGGGCTAGAAGGAAACGAAGAAAAAAAGAAAGAGAAGATAAAACAGTATAACTTTACAGAAGAAGAAATTGAAGAAAGTTACTTTGTGCCATTTCGTTTTGAAGAAGGAATCTTGTTGGAAGAAAAGAGTGAACTATATAAAAGAAGAGAACTTTTAAGACAATATATCATTGATTGGGATTATTATACAGGCGAAGAAAAACAAGAGGTAAAGGAAGAACAACACTTGACAGAAGAGGAGTTTTCCGTGATGGAAAAATTAAGAAAAGAAATTAATCAAATGACAGAAGGAATACAGAAAATCAAAAAATAGGGGGGTGAAGGATCATGGGAATAAGAATAACCGAGAAAGAGTATAGAGATGCTTATCTTTTGTGGAAAGAAAAAAATCCAAATCAAAGTCAGGTTTTAAGAACAGAAGTAGTTCAACTGCCAAATGGAAGCAAAGTCCCTTTAGGAGCAAGAATTACTACAATGAAATTAATTTATAGGGCAATGCAGGAAGGGAAACATTATGGAAATAATCATGATTTAACCGAAGAACAAATTGATTGGTGGACAAAACATGGAGTAAATTTAGGTGAAAGACAAAGGGAAAAATGCAAAGAGGAAGAATATAGAGAAGCCTATTTATTATGGAAAGACGAAAATCCGAATAAAACACATGTTCCCCAATCTACGGTAGTCATCATTTCGAGTGGTAAGAAGATTAGCTTAGGAAGAAGAATTAGTATCATGAAATCAATCTATCAAGCCATGCAAAATGGAGAACATTATGCAAATTGTAAAGATTTAACCGAAGAACAAATTGCCTGGTGGAGAAAACAAGGCGTGGAGCTAGGACAAAAACAAAAAATACATTATACCGAAGAGGAGTATCGTGATGCTTATCTTATATGGAAACAAAGAAATCCAGGAGTGCAGTACGTTTCATCTAGAGAATTTGTAGTTCTTCCGAATGGAAAGCGGATTCCCATTGGGCTTCAAATTGGGCGAATGAAGCGAATCTATAAGGCGATGCAAGAGGAAAAACATTATGGAAATAATCATGACTTAACCGAAGAACAAATTGCTTGGTGGAGAAAACAAGGAGTGGATTTGGGGGAAGAACAAAAAAGCCATTATACAGAGGAAGAATATCAAGAAGCCTATTCACGATGGAAAAGTGAAAATTCCAAAAAAAAAGATATCCCATATTTTACGAAGGTAAAGATTTCAAGTGGGAAAGAGGTACCACTCGGAAATCGGATAAGTATCATGAAATTAATTTATCAGGCGATGCAGGAAGGAAAACATTATGGAACGAATCATGATTTAACCGAAGAACAAATTTCTTGGTGGGAGAAACAAGGAGTAAATTTGAGTAAAAGTAAAGGAATTAATTATAAAGAAGAAGACTATCGAGAAGCCTATCTTTTATGGAAAAGTGAAAATTCCAATTCTCAAAAGATGCTACAATCTACCATAGTAACCCTTCCCAATGGGAAAAAAATCGGTTTAGGAAGAAGAATTACTACGATGAAATTAATTTATCAGGCGATGCAAGAAGGAAAGCACTATAGAAATAATCGTGATTTAACGGAAGAGCAAATTGCTTGGTGGACCGAACACGGTGTGGATTTAGGAAAAAATCGAAAGCCACATTGTACAGAAAAAGAATATCGGGAAGCGTACCTTTTATGGAAAGAAAAAAATCCAAAGAAAGCACAAGTTCCAAGCAACGAAGTGGTTCCATTACCAAGCGGGAAAGAAGTTTCTCTTGGAAGAAGAATTAGTATCATGAAATTAATTTATCAGGCCATGCAGGAAGGAAAACATTATAACACTTGTGCAGATTTAACTGAAGAACAAATTTCTTGGTGGATGAAACATGGTGTAAATCTAGCGGAAAGAAAAAGAATCTCTTATACAGAAACAGAATATCGGGAAGCGTACCTTTTGTGGAAAGAAAAAAATCCAAAGAAAGCACGAGTTCCAAGCAACGAAGTGGTGCCACTACCAAGCGGGAAAAAAGTACCTCTAGGATATAAAATCTCTATCATGAAATTGGTTTATAAGGCCATGCAGGATGGAAGGCATTATGGAAATTGCAAAGATTTAACAGAAAAACAAATTTCTTGGTGGACCGAACACGGTGTAAATTTAACGGAAAGACAAAAACAACATTATAAAGAAGAAGACTACCGAGAGGCTTATCTTTTGTGGAAAAAGAAAAATCCTAAAAAAGGAACAGTACCAAGAGTCGAGGTAGTATTACTACCAAATGGGACAGAAGTTCCTCTTGGAAGAAGAATTTCTACCATGCAATTAATTTATAAAGCCATGCAGGAAGGAAAAAAATATCAGGGTAATAGCGACTTAACGGAAGAACAAATTGCTTGGTGGACGGAACATGGAGTCAATCTAAGAGGAAGACTTGTACAAAATGAAGAGGACTTACGAAAGGCATATCTCATATGGAAAGAACAACATAAAGAAGAAAAACGTGTTCCCTTTACGGAAATAGTGAAACTTCCAAATGGAGTAGAAGTTGCTTTAGGACATAGAATCTCTGCTTTAGGATCCATTTATAAAGCAATGAAAGAAGGAAAAAGTTATCATGGTTATATGGTTTTAACCGAAGAACAAATTGCTTGGTGGACGGAACATGGACTAGATTTAGAAACACTTTCAAAAACTACTTTTAGCGAAGAAGATTACCGAGAAGCGTATCTTTTATGGAAAGAGCAAAATCCAGAAAAAGAAGATATTGAACGTACGACAGTGATAGAACTAC
Organism: Caryophanales bacterium UBA7057; assembly: GCA_002493865.1. Taxonomy (GTDB): domain Bacteria; phylum Bacillota_I; class Bacilli_A; order RF39; family UBA660; genus Alloscybalousia. The sequence continues at coordinate 5,636 of DLAC01000017.1, read as the reverse complement.
CAAACGGAAAGAAGGTTCCGCTAGGAAATCGAATTGGTACCATCAAAAAAATAATTTATGATGTAACACAAGAAGGAAAACCATATCCAAACTATCTACCAGAAGAACAAATTTCTTGGTGGAGAAAACAAAAAATCAACTTAACGAAAAAACTCGTTTGTAGTGAAGCAGAATATCGAGAGGCTTATTTACTATGGAAAAAACAAAATCCGAGAGAAGAGAATGTTCCTCAATCTACAGTGGTACCGTTACCAAATGGTAAGGAAATACCACTAGGAACTAGAGTCTCTATTATGAGATTAATCTACCATGCCATGCAAGAAGGAAAACATCATAGTCAATATAAAGATCTAACAGAAGAAGAAATTTCTTGGTGGACCGAACAAGGACTAAGTCTTGAAAGAACAACCAAGAAATGGAAGGTTGAAAATGTACTCACAGAATTCAATATAAATTTTGAAGAATTCATCCGAAGCATAGAGAGTGCTAAAGAATTGGATGGGGCAGTAGAATTATCTGAAAATATGAAAGATGCTACTCTAAAATCTTTCTGTGAAAAGGGTGGATATAATTACGATACAGTATTAAAAGCTAGTAAGCTACATAAAATCCTTCCAAACGGTACTTTAGAACAATTAATTAGTAAAATCATGATTTCCAATTCAGATAAAAATAAAATTTCTTCTTGGGTTTATGATGCTTATGGGATTGAAACCATAGGAATTCTATTAGAACTAAACTTAGATGCAAAACAAATACTAACAGAGATGTCAAAAGAAGTAATTCCTCTAGAAGAAGCAATTTGTAATCGAATTTTCTCTAGGCTGTGTAAAAAGCAAGATCGTAGCTTTTTAAGAGGTTTCTATAAGAGTGTCATCAAAAAAATTAATTTCCAAAAAACAGAAGAAGAAAATGCCGAAATGATTGTACAAGAAATTATGAAAATCAGTGAAAGAAATCAATTGACAGAAGCTGAGAGAACCGTATTAAAAAATTGTTTATTTGAATATTTAAGAGTTCTTCGAAAATATCAAATCATGGATGTGAGTTTAGAATCCGATTCAGATAAAAAACAACAAAAGATAAGAGCCTATAATTTAACAGGAGAAGAAGTTGCAAGAACTGAAAAAGAGTCAAATGAAGTGAACACTTCCTTTCAAAAAATGGTATACTAAAAATAAGGAGGAGTAAATCATGGATGATGAACTAAGAAAACTTCAAGAATATAGTGATCAAGTGGAAGAGTTAAGAATGGAACAAAGAAAAAATAAAGTTTCTATGACAGCGGATTCTGTTCAAGCAATGGATGTATCAAAATATTTCGAAAATGAATTAAGGGATGCAGAGGATTTGGTAAATGGAGAAATTAAAAAACAAACGGAATGTATGAATTCTTTAGGAATGGATGTAACACCGAATCTAGAACAAATAGAAACAAAAAAATGAAATAATTTTCTACGATTGTTTCCAAAAGAAAATAAGTATGGTATATTATAAGTAGGTATAAGAAATTAAGAAAATAGGAGGGAAGCTTATGAAATTAATTTTTCAGGTGAACGATTACTTACTTGCTTGGAATTTACTGTATGGTGCATCTATCTCTCAAAAAGTTCATAATTTTAAACAGAAGTTGTGGACAACCTATAAAAGAAAGTATAATGCAGGAAACAAAGATAAAGAAGAAATGCTTTGTGATATAAAAAACTATATTCCAAATGATGATACGCTCTATAATATGGTGTTTGAAACAGAAGTGTTTGAAACCATTAAGAAGGAGACTGAAGAACATCGGTTGGCGCTAATGAAAATTTGGGATAAGAATAAAAAAGAAGTAGTGAAAAATGTCGACGATATTTTAAGGTTTCCTTTATTAAAAGAATATAATGTGGTGGTTTTTCATCCCAAAATGGATTCTTTTTTAACAAGTAATCAATGTAAAACAAATCTTGGTTGGGGATTTAAAAATGATTTAGAAGATTCAATGATGACATTAACAAACATTATGTATACAATTATAAAAACAGAAATGTCAGAGTTTGAAAAAGAAAATAAAGCTTTTAAAGAAATTGTTCAGGCAATATTAGAACTAGCGATTCATAATGAACTTTATACAAGATTAAGTGGAAAATCCAATTATTTAGATGGGGATAAAACACTAACTTTCTTAAAAAGACAAATCTATCCTTATTGGCTGATGTATTTAGGTTGTGATCGAGAAGATATGACTCATTACATGATGAGAGATAAGGTTGTCTTTGATATCGAAGATTATACCATTGAGAAACAACTGAAAAAAGTAAATTTATATGACTTTATCAAGTTTTGTATTAAGAATCAAAAATACATTATCCGAATTAATAGTTTAGAAATAATATAAAGATTTCATTACCTGAAATCTTTTTAAATCTTAGTTTTAACATGCTACTTCAACTAATAAGAAATTCTTATTAATTGAAAAGGTGAAGCGATAGAAAGAGATTTTGATAAAATGAAATCAGAGTGATGATGCTTTTAATTTGGCGGAATTCAGCCTAATTAAAATTCAAACTGGTTTAAATAACTATAAGATAAGTGTTAAAGCATAAATTTTCAAAACTAATAATGAGAACCCTAGAAAGTGACTGTGATAAAATGAATCAACTATTATCAAACAATCAAACTATATATTATCGTATCACTTATCATGGTGATGGAATTTACAATGCATTAAAAAGTGCAGTTGGTATTACGACATGGAAACAATTATTGGAGAGTGAAACTTTTAATTGGTTACCGAAATTGCAGACGTACTCTTCTAAAAACATTTCATACTTTACTAGAAAAGGTTATGAGAAATTCCATGATATCACTTTACCAATCATATGTAATTATTTAGACAAAGAAAGTATGAAAATCGAAACTTGTAGTGAGATGAATCATAATATTATATATTCTGATCAATATCAGGTAATCATTGAAATGAATGATCATTAAATCACTTATAGAACATTATTTTATATCAATCAAATTTTATTTTTGGGGGAAAGTAGTATGGACAAAGAGAAAATTTTAATTTTATTTGATCAAATTGGCCTCGATGAACAGGAAAGAGAAAAATTTAAAAACTTATCATTAGCTAAAGTCAAAGTAAATGAAAAAAATGGAAGCTGGACGTTTGTATTAGAAAATGATGATGTTTTACCTTTAGAAGACTATCAATTATTAGAAAGTAAGACACAAGAGGCTTTTCAAAAAATAAAAGAAGTAAGGATAGAAATTACTCCCAAGCATAAAAGTTTTCAGTTTTTACAAGAATACTATGAATATGCCTTAGATCAAGTAAAAAAACTATTAGTGTATGCACCAATCTTTAAAGATTGTCTTTTATTGATGGATGAAAAATATGTGATTGAGTCTACCAATGTAGAAGAAGAAAAACAAGTAAAAGAAATCTTACCAAAACTAAACTATTTATTAAATTTATATGGGTTTGATGTTGAAATTGATACCTATTTAAATTTAGAAAAAGAAACAGAATTTAGAAATGAAATTACAAGTGAAATAGAAAAAGCAACTACAAATATTCCAAAAGTAGAAGTTTCTACTCCAAAAAAAGAAACAGGATATCCAAAAGAAAATGGGGGAAGACCTCAGTATCGAAGAACCAAAAAAGAAGATGACCCTAATATGATTATTGGTCATACAATTAACGATACACCAATTCAAATGCACTCGATTGTAGGAGAAACGGATAATATCACAGTCGAAGGATATGTGTTTGGAACAGACTATTTTGAGTCAAGTAAATCAGACTTTAAGATTATTACATTAAAAATAACCGACTATAGTGATAGTATTTACTGTAAAGTATTCGCAAAAGGGGACGAGGACTTTCAAAAACTAAAGAAGGCTTTAAAAGTTGGAAGTTGGTATATGATTCGTGGTTATACCAAGAACGATGTCTATTCTAAAGAGTTAGTATTAAATGCAAGGGATATCTCTATTCTAGAAAAGGAAAAAGTAAAGATTGAAGATAATGCACCAGTCAAAAGAGTAGAATTACATGCACATACCATGATGAGTCAAATGGATGGAATTACGAAACTAGATCTTGGAAAACATACTTGTGAATTAGTGGAGAGAACCATTCAAATGGGGTATAAGGGAGTTGCCATTACTGATCATAATGGATGTCAAGCATTTCCAATTTCTTTTGGAATTATTAAAGGACACAATAAGTCCATTCGAAAGAAAATTAAAGAAAAAATAGAATCTCTGGAAGAACAAATAGAAAACGAAACAGATGAAACTACGAAAAAAAGTTTATTAGCGGATTTAGAACGTGCCAAAGAAGAAAAGAAAAATCCACCAATTTTTAAAGGACTCTATGGAACAGAACTCACACTCGTAGAAGATATGGTGAATATTGTAGTACGTCCAACCGACGATGATTTACTTCACAATACATATGTTGTATTTGATACAGAGACGACTGGATTTAATGCAGGTGGCGTGGATCAAATGATTGAAATTGGTGCAGTCAAAATTAAAGATGGAGAGATTATTTCACGATTTGACGAATTGATTGATCCAAAAAGACATATTCCTGATAAAATTACAGAACTTACTTGTATTACAGATGATATGGTACGAGGAAGAAAGTCAGAAGAAGAAGTTACGAAAATGTTTTTAGAGTGGGCAGGAGAATGCCCAATGGTTGCCCATAATGCGAAATTTGATATTTCATTTATGGAAATGGCCATGAAAAAATACAATTTAGGGGAGTTTAAAAACACAGTCATTGATACGTTAGAATTATCTCGTGCTTTAGATCAAGGATATGCTAGACATTCTTTGTCTGCTTTAGTAAAACGATATGATGTTCCTTGGGAAGAAGATGCACACCATAGAGCGGATTACGATGCAGAAGGAACTGCCTATGTATTTAGTAAAATGCTTAAAAAGTTAGAAATGCAAAAATATGAAAAAATCAGTGACTTAGATAAATTGATTTCGAAAGATGAAATCCATAAATTTGGTAGAACTTATCATTTTAATGCCATTGCCTTAAATCAGACCGGTCTTAAAAATCTATTTACAATTATTTCCCTCGCAAATACAGTTTATTTATACAAGACACCAAGAATTTTAAGAAGTAAGTTATCAGAACTAAGAGAAGGGATTCTAATTGGAAGTGGTTGTTATGAATCAGAAGTCTTTAATGAAGCAAGAAGTAAAGATGGAGAAGAGCTTACGAATATCATTAATTTCTATGATTATGTCGAAGTACAACCACCGGAAGTATATGATCACTTATTACAATTAGGGGATTTTAAAGAAGAAAGCGAATTAAAAGGACATATTAAAAAAATTGTAGATGCAGTAAAAGACGCTGGAAAAATAATCGTCGCAACAGGAGATGTACATCACTTTGAAAGAGATGATAAGATTTATCGTGAAATTATTGTCAATCAAAAGGTACCAGGAGGAGGAAGACACCCACTTGCCAAAAAAGATATTACGTCGATTCCTTCTCAACATTTTAGAACAACAGAAGAAATGTTAAAAGATTTCGCATTTCTAGGAGAAGATCTTGCCTATGAAATTGTTGTGGAAAACACCAATAAAGTCCTAGATATGGTAGATGAAATTGAAGT
>DLAC01000046.1 GCA_002493865.1 Caryophanales bacterium UBA7057 | reverse complement strand
ATTTCTTCTGTCATATGGTCCTTCCTTTCAAATTTTAATAATTTTTAACACGGGATGGAATTACTATAACAGACAAAAAATAGACTGTAAAATAGGTAAAAGGAAAATTTCATACAAAAAAATAGGATGAATTTTCAGAATTTATCCAATGAAAACTCTAAATTCAATTCCTATTTCTATTTCAATTTGTAAAAAGTATCATTTTTCATATTTCTTAAATTTATGAAAAGAAAAATGAGTTTATTGAAACTCACTTTCGAATTGCAACAGCGATTCCATCGCCAATTGTCATAAATTTCACTTCATAATTCTCATTATTTTTTAGAAACTCTTCATAATCTTTGATTTTTCGAACGAGTCCACGAAGATTTCTACTCATAGATTCCTCTTCTTGATTTACTAATCCATGAAAATCCATATTATCTGTTATAATTGTTCCATGTTCTGCTAAATTATTTTCAAATTTTTCAAAAAAGCGTATATTTTGCCCTTTCGCAGCATCTAGGAATACTAAGTCAAATGTCCCATCGATTTCTACATCTAAAGCATCATTAAAAACTAAGGTAATTCTATCTTCTAAATCAAACTTCTTTACATTTTTAACGGCTTCCATATATCTTTCTTGGTCTCTTTCAATCGTTGTAATTTTCACTTCTGGACTAGATAGTGCCATCATAATTGCAGAATACCCAATAGCTGTTCCAATTTCTAATACACTTTTTACTTGATGTTCTTCAATAAATCTAGTTAGAAAATCAATTCCCTGATCCACCATAATCGGAACTTTATGATCTAATGCATACTGTTTGATTTCTCTAATTTCACTGTATATATTTTCGTTCATGATTTCTTTTAAAATCCTCCATTTACTTTTTTAAGTTCTGCTCTTTTAACTTCAAAATCACTTGATTTTTCATAATAGAAAGTTTCCTTTGTTTGAATATTCGCAATAAAATATAAGTAAGAGGTTGCTTCTGGTTTTAATGCGGCTTCTAAACTCGTCCTAGAAATTGTACCAATCGGTCCGATTGGAAGTTTTCCATTCATCGTTCCATTTGTTACCCTCGTATTATAAGGATTCGGAGTGTTGTACTGCGCTTCTGTTAATCTTTGCTTTGGATCATCCACTTGAAAAGCATATCTTGTCGTTACATCACTACCTAAAGACATACCTACCTGTAGACGATTATAAAAAACACTCGCCACTTTCCCACGGTCCGAAACTGTTGCACTTTCTTTTTCTACCATTGACGCTAAAGCTAAAAGTTGATGAATAGAATAACTACTTTTTTCTATGTCTTCCTTATAAGAAGTTAATACTCGGTCCATTTCATCTAACATTTTTTCAAAAATATATTCAATACTTACTTCCTCATTCGTTAAACTATATGTTTCAGGAAATAAATAACCTTCTAATCCATAATAGATTCCTTCTTGTAAAATGGAGTCATCTATGAACCAATACTTTTCAATGAGTGTTTTTAGATAGACCGGGTCATTTGCTTTTTTTAATACATCCTCATAACTATTTTTTGTTTTCTTGCTGATAATTGTTGCAATCTGCCTCATATTAATTCCTTCTTGGAATGTAATTCTAACCTCATTTGGATTTTTGGTGCTTCCTTTTCGTAAGACTTTTACCAAATCTTCTGTACTCATATTTTTTGATAAATCATAGTATCCTGCTTTCATATCTGCAATCTTAAATAATTTTACATAAAGAAGAAAGAAGTTTTCATCACGGATCAATTTTTTTTCTTTTAGTATTTTCGCAATGGTACTTCTCGAAGAATTGGCAGGAATTTCCACTTCAATTGTTTTTGTATCTTTTCCGATTGGACTTAACATATATTTATAAATTCCACAAAGCCCAACAACAATCACTGTAACTAAAACAACTACTACTAAAGCGATATTTCTAAATACTTTCATACTAGTCCACCCACTAAAAAAAAGAGCAAGATTATTGCTCGGCTCCCTCAGGATTTTCCTGTAATTTATTACGAACTTCTTCTTGAATAGCTTCCAAAATTGTTTCTACGACTTTCCATTCTTTTTCAGTTTCGATTGGTTCAAAACCGGCATTTAAATCATCTGGATGATAAATTGCTGCATAGGCTTTAATACTTCCATCTTCTTCATAGGTGTTGTCTGTATAGGCAATATAACTTTTTCCCGTTTCTTCACTATCAAATGTAAATAATACATTGCAAGTAATTTCCTTTCCATCTTCAGTAACCATTTTAAATGTATTTTCTTTCATAAATCTCTTTCCCTTCTATCTAAATAGCTTTGCAGAATAATTGTTGCTGCTAGGCTATCAATTACTTTTTTTCTTTTCTTTCGACTTGTATCATTGGAAATCAACAAAGTCTCGGCTTGCCTTGTCGTTAATCTCTCATCTTGTAAATGTACCTTTAAACCTGTTGCTTCTTCTAACATCTTTTGAAATTTCAAGCAAATTTCTCCACGTTCTCCAACTGAATTATTCATATTCTTTGGAAATCCAAGAACTAACTCTTTGATATTCTTTTCCTTGATTTCTTCCATTACCTGAGGAATTAAACCTTCATAATCTTCATTATGATGTAGAATTTTATAACTAGTCGCAATCATCCCTAATTCATCAGAAATAGCAAGTCCCAAAGTTCTAGTTCCTAAATCTAGTCCTAAGTATCTCATTCATCTAAACCTCTTCGTAGAAGAAATTCAATAATCTTACTACGATCAATACTAGATATTTTCTTTCTTGCGTCCTTATATGAAGAAATATATCCAGGGTCCCCGCTCATTAAGTAACCTGTAATCTGCTTAATTGGTTGGTAGCCCTTCTCTTTGAGTGCTTCTGTTACTTCTTTTAGAATACTTTCAGTAAGCGCAACATCCAATTCACCCAAATCATACAAATGAGTTTTTGAATCCATTCACATCACCTCATTATCTAATGATATTTTATCATTCTTTTTTCATATTCGCAAGAAAAAGGAATTCAAATTTTTAGATAGGTTTATCTAGGCATGAAAATTCCCATATAAATCATGAATCCGGTAAATAAAATAGATACGATCCATCCATTAATTTTTTCAAATGATGTACTTTTATATTTTACGCCCAAAGCAACCATAATTAATGCACCACTAATTAGTCCACCAATATGAGCGAAATTATCAATTCCACTTCCAAAGAAACCAATTGCAAGGTTTAAAATAATCAGTGGAATAATCTGACTTTTCAGTACATTTCCTAAATATACTCTATAATGATATCCAAAATAAAGCATACTACCAAGTAGACCAAAAATGGCACCAGATGCCCCAACACTAGCCCCTTGATTAAAGGTAATCGAAGTTAGACTCGCAAGAACTGCTGAAAAGAGATATACAAATAAATACTTGCCTCTTCCTATAAAACTTTCCATCTGACTTCCAATAATATAAAGTGCATAACAGTTAAATAATAGATGAAAAATATCAGCATGTAGGAACGCACCTGTTAATAGGCGATAATATTCTCCATTACGAATAAATGGTCCATAGACTGCAAACTCTTGAATAGAATCCTCATATACTCCAAAAATAATACTTCCAAAGAAGATAAGCATGTTGATTATAATTAACATTGTCGTAATAATTGGTGGTTTCTTTCGAAAGACTTCCTCCGCTTTCTCTGCTTCTGTCTTATTTTTAGAATTAATATCATTCGTAATTTTAATGAATAGCTGTAAGCCATTCTCACTAAACTTTAATTTATTTTTAATATCGGGAAATACTTGTTCAACAAAATGGTAATTTTTTAAATCTTGTTCATCATATAAGTACATACAATCCATATTCTTAACAGAATCTAAATGTGCATTATCTCCTAAATCTGTATAGATAGTTAAAACATTCATTTTTAATGAAAATGTTTTTTTCTTTATTTTTCTAACAATTCGACTCGTTTTAAAGGAATCGAAATTCAATTGTTCATCATTATGAATATGATTAGATACAATACGAATAATTTTATATTGATCATCCATATTTTCTAACCAGATTTCATTATCAACCCCTTGCAATAAAATCGGATTATAATTTCTTTCTGTAATGAAATAATGAAGAAGTTTCATAATAATTTGGTCTTTTCTACTTAAAGATTCTTCCACATTCATTCCTCCTTGGTATTAGTGTAATTATACATTATTTTCTTTTTCTAGTCTATCTAATTCTTCTAAATAGTTTTTAAATTCTTCTGGTAGTTCTACTTCTATTTGAATTTCTTTTTTCGTTTTTGGATGTTGGAACTCTATTTTTTTAGAGTGTAAGAATTGTCCAAAAGAAGTTACTTTTTTACTTTTTCCATAGACAGGGTCATTATAAATCGGATAGCCGATGTAGTTCATATGTACTCGAATTTGATGAGTTCTACCAGTATCAAGCACACACTCAATCAGTGTCTTTTTTTGCTTCATGTATCGTTTGAGTACCTTAAAGTGAGTAATTGCATCCTTACTGTTTTGATCCGTTACTTTCATTTTTTGACGATTTTCAGGATCCCTTCCAATCGGGGCATCAATCGTTCCTGTCTCATGTGGAATGATTCCATCTACAAGTGCATAGTAAACTCTCTTTACTTCTTTATTTTTAATCATCTCACTTAATTTTTCATGAGTTTCATCATTTTTTGCGACTACCAAAACACCACTTGTATCTTTATCAATTCTATGTACAATTCCAGGGCGGAAGGATTCTCCTCCTTCAATAGTCCCCCTTCCTAAAAGTGCATTGACAAGAGTTCCTGAATAATTCCCGGGTGCTGGATGAACAACCATTCCACTTTTTTTATTCACAACTAATAGATCTTCATCTTCATAAACAATATCTAGAGGAAGTTCTTCTCCTTCAATATGAATTTCAAATGAAAGATCACTCGGAAAATCAATCATATCTCCGATTTTTACCGAATAACTAGAAGATACTTTTTTCCCATTCACTAATACTCTTCCATCTTTAATTAACTTTTGAATTTTACTACGACTTATCCCAACAGATTCACTTAAGTATTGATCAAGTCGCACATTACTACTTTCTACTTCTATTTTCATGTTTTTCTCCCCTTATGATTTCTATGATAATTAGTGCCATTCCAATCACAACTGCGATATCCGCGAAATTAAATATTGGATAATAATAATTTCCAAATTGAACTCCTATGTAATCCACCACTCCATCTAAGAAAATACGGTCCATTAGGTTTCCTAATACTCCGCCCAGAATGAGTCCAAAGTAAATCACTTCTACCAAAGAAAAGGTTTCTTTTTTATAAATATATCCAATCAATAAACCCAAAAGAAAAATATTGATTATTACTAAGAAATAGGGAATGGATGAAAAGATACTCCATGCTCCCCCTGTATTTTGAACATGAGTAATATAAAAAAAGCGAGGAATTATATAAAATGCTTCCTGTAACAAAACTTTAGATGCTACTATATGTTTTAGTAACTGATCTAAAAAGAAAACAATCAATGTCAAAGAAAATATTTTTTTCTTCACAAGTTATCACCGCTAATAGTATAGCATAGTTCCTAGAAAATAACAGAAAAAATATAGAATTTTTTCAAAATATGATATGATAAAAATATCAATGAAGAAGAAAGGAAATCACTTATGGAAAGAGCCAGAGTTGCAGGATCTACTGCATGTTATTTAATCAAAGATGGGAAAGTACTATTTTTACATTTTAATAAGAAATGGGGACAGGTTTATGCACCTCCAGGAGGAAAAATGCAGGAAGGAGAAAGCCCAGTAGAATGTATTTTAAGAGAATTTGAAGAAGAAACAGGACTCATTTTAAAAGATCCAAAGCTAAAGGGATATTCTTATTGGGACTGGATTCATGAAGAACAAGGAGTTATCTTTTTTTATACTGCTACTTCTTATACAGGTTCTATGAAAGAAGGAATCGAAGGAAAATTATCTTGGGTAAATATTGTAGATGTAAAGAATTTAAAACAGTTTGACATGAATGAAAAATTTATAGATCTTATTTTTGAAGATGGTATCTTTGAAGGAAAATTTGAGTTAGACGAGGATCATCAAGTAAAAACATATCAACTTATGAAAATTTAAAAATACGAAGATTTAAATTTCGTATTTTTTTCTTTTAAATAAGTAAATAAAATAACTAAATACACTAAGAATTAATGTAATAATCGATACTTTCTTACATAGATTATGAATGTTAGAACCGACATACTTTAGATGATAAACTCCACTTTTTGTTATTTTAGATTGTAGTAATCCATACGTACTTGATTCTACCAATACTTCTTCTCCTTCAGAAGAAACTAATTTGTATCCTGGGTAATAAATCCTAGGAAATTCCACCATCGAAGGTTCTTCTAATTGAAACTGAATGGTAAGGCTTGGTACTTCATTTTGAAGGATTTGATACGTTCCTTTTCCTTCTTCAAAGGAAATCGTCTGTTTTTTCTTTTTTAAATAATCTTTGTTTTTCTTAGCAACGACTGGCAAATATTCTTTTTGCCATCCCATTCCTCCATTCCACCAAATAGATTCTAAATCTAAAACCTCGTGATTTGAAAATGTAATGGCAGCATAACTTGATACTATTAGAAAAATGGAGGCAATAATATAAACATGTTCTTTTGAGACAAGACTTAGGCAAAGAGGAGTTAGTAGACTTGCAATGAGTCCAACAAAAATTTCAAATCTCCAAGGAAATTGTATCATTTGAAAGAAACTAGGCATTATTTTCCAAGGGAATAATTTTGTAGACAAGAAAAAGGCAACTAGTCCAATTACTAAAAAATTCTGTACGTTTGTAAATGATGTGAAA
>DLAC01000058.1 GCA_002493865.1 Caryophanales bacterium UBA7057 | reverse complement strand
ACACAGATTTATTTACAGACTCAAATTATTATCTATATAATTCATATAAACCTCTATTTGTCCTATATGTTCTTTCTTTAATTCAGTCACTTTTAGTTCTATAACAATAAAACAATTATACTCATAATTAAAGAGTAGTAAATCAATATAATTATAAGTATTACCTAGTTTAATTTTGTATTCACTTCCTATAAATGAAAATGAATTTCCAAGTTCTTTCATAAAAGTTTCTATATCTTCAGTGATTAATTTTCGTAAGATCTTTTCGGATAAAATCTTGTGGTTACTATTATTGTTTATGATAATAGGATTCTTAATTAAACCTTCCAATTTAACTGTTTCTTTGTTTACTAATTTATTTTTAGTTTCCTGAGGTAATCTTTCATACTCATTATTTTTTACTCTATGTATAAGTTCTCTAACTGATAAATTATGATATTTTGTAATATTAATATAATATTCTATTTGTTTTTTATCTAACCAAATTATTTCACAATAATGAGAATATGTTAATTCGTCCGACAATGTCGGACATTTTGAAAATACCTCATAAAATCTTCTATAATATCTTAATCTAGTTTGAGTATATCCTTTTCCAAATTCTTTTGTTAATCTTTCTGAATATTCTTTAATAATCCCTTCTCCATAATGTTTACCCGCTCCGAATAGTAATTTTCCTACATTGTAATATGTGGTTAAATCACTTTTATTCTTACTATAATCTTTTATTTTTTTAGTAATTTCATTATTTATAAGTTGTTCTTTTATTTCATCATAATAATTCATTAATTTCACCCTTCTATTTTCAACATCTACAATGCTTATATAATATTTTTCCCCAGTATTACTCCATGCAGTTCGAACCAGTTCATTATTAAATATTTATGCACACCTTCTCTTTGACTTCTATTTATAATATACTTAAAAACCACCTTACTTGTATAAAATTATAAAAAAAGAATACTCAAAATTCTCATTCAAGTATTCTTTTCCTATATTTTAGAAATTTAATGTTTCTTTTCTTTTATCCTTTATAATCAAAGTTTAATGGTTTTAATTCTTCTAGTACAAACATTCCATCTTTTCTAATTAATACATCATCGAAGTAAACTTCTCCACCACCATACTCGGGTCTTTGAATTAGGACCATATCCCAATGAATTCCAGAATCATTTCCATTATAGCAATCTTTATAGGCCTGGCCTGGTGTGAAATGTAGGCTTCCTAGAATTTTCTCATCATATAAGATATCTCCCATTGGCTCTAAAATTTTAGGATTAAATCCCAAAGAAAATTCTCCTACATATCTAGCCCCTTCATCCGTATCAAAGATTTCATTTAATTTTTCATCATCTTCATCACAAGTAGCATTCACAATCTTTCCATCTTTAAATTCTAAAGAAACATGATGGAAGATATGTCCATTATAAGGGCTTGGTGTATTATAAGTAATTTTTCCGTTCACACTATTCTTAACCGGTGCAGAATAGAGTTCTCCATCTGGAATATTCATCTCTCCTACACAAGGAATGCTTCCCATTTTCTTAATACTAAAGGTAATATCGGTATCCTTTCCTGTGAGTCTGACTTTATCCGTTTTATCCATCAATTCTTTTAGTGGACGGATTAGTTCACTCATCTCTTGATAGTTAACAGTCATAACATCTAAGGCAAACTCCTTGAATTCTCTAGAAGTCATTCCTGCTTTATGACCATCTAAGTCAGATGGATAGTTTAGTAGTACCCACTTTCTTTTATTCACTCTAATATCTGAACTCTTTTGAAGAGCCTTCTTTAATTTACGATTCATTTCTGGATTGATGTTTTTATCTTCATAATCATTCGTTGCATAACGAATATTGATAAAACAATCATATAATTCTACTTCTTGTTCTTGAATCGTCTTTAAAAGTTCGATTCTCTCTTCTGTATTTCCTTCTGACAACTGACTTCCAAGGTAAGGATCATTTATCTTTACAGAAGGAACTCCTCCATGATTATATATTTCTTCAATTAAATAGGAAATAAATTCCCTGGCTTCTAGAGATTGTGTCATAATCAAGACCTTTTCTCCTTTTTCCACTTTAATCGAATATCCAACAATTTGACTCGCTAATTCTTTTAACTTTTCACTCATTTCACACGATTCCTTTCTTTATGCATAAACTATGTTAGGAAGGAGATTATAGTCTATGCAACCATATAATTATAATATGAATCAATTTTCTAGAAATATGTACAATCGACGTGGTTTTTCTAGAAATTATGGTTTTAATCAAAACCAAGACCGATTTGTCGGTGGATTTTTTGGTCCCTTATTATTAGGAGGAATTGCTGGATACGCCATTGGTAATCAGCAACCGAATCACTCTTATGGACCTGTTTTCTATCAACCACCATACTACCAAACTTATTATCCAAATACTTACTATAATAATTTTTATTATTACCCTTACTAAAAGGCAATGATTGCCTTTTTCTATTTATTTTCTAATTTGACACTGACAAGTTTACTTACCCCAGATTCTTGCATTGTAATTCCATAGAGTGTTTTCGCATACTCCATGGTTTTTTTCTTATGTGTGATTAACAAAAATTGGGTTTTATTTTTGTAATGATCTAGGTAAGTACCAAAATTATCGACATTGGCTTCATCTAGGGCTGCTTCTACTTCATCAAACAAGCAGAATGGTACCGTTCTTACATTTAAAATTGCAAATAATAAACTGATTGCAGTTAAGGTTTTTTCTCCTCCAGAAAGTAAGGAAATCGTCGTTAACTTCTTTCCTGGTGGAGATGCAATAATTTCTACTCCACTTTCTAATAAGTTGTCTGGATCTGTTAATTTTAAAGTTGCCTTTCCACCGTTAAATAATTGACGGAATACTGTTTCAAACTCTTTTTCTATCTGATTGAAAGTTTTCTTAAACTCCTCTTTCATGACTTCATCCATCTCATCAATAATTTCTAGTAACGTATCTTGGGCACTGAGTAAATCACTTTTTTGGTGGTCTAAGAATTGATATCTTTCATTGACACGATCAAATTCTTTGATAGACTCGATATTAACCATTCCAATTTTCTTTAAAGTTGCTTTGTAGTTTGCGACTTCACTTCGTGCATCTTCTAGAGGTATTTCTAGACTATAGTTTTCTCTTGCCTTTTCAAATGTTAATGAGTACTCTTCACTTAGTGTATTTAAGTTATAATCTAGTTTTACATCCATTCGATTGATTTTTACTTCTAGTTCATGAATTTCTGTTTGTTTTTTATTTAGGTTACTGTTTACTAACTTTGTTTTTGCCTCTAATTCTTCAATTTCACTCTTTAACTCTTCTTTTTCTTTGTTCTTACGACTCACTAGGATTTGAGTTTCTTCTTTCTTTTTCTGAGCCTCATAGTAAGCAGCCATGATTCTATCTTCTTCTTTAGAAATAGAAGAATCAACAACAGCATCTAGACTATGTAACTCTGAATTTACTTGTTCTTGTTGTTCTTTTAAATGATTTAATCGTTCTTCTTTATGATTCTTTTCTCCTTGTTCTAAAAGGAGGGAGGTCTGTTGTTCATGAAGTTTATTTTCAATTCCTTTCAGTGCTTCTTCTTGTTCTATTCTTGCTTGCTCTAATTCTTTAATCACTTCGATATTTTCTTGTTGATTTCTCTTAAATCGCTCTAGTTCATATTTATCACGAATCATGTTTCTAGAAGAAGAGGCCATACCACCTGTCATGGATCCTCCCACATGGACAACTTCCCCTTCTAAGGTGACAATTTTATAGCGATTATGAATCTTTCTACCAATTCTATTGGCACTATCGATATCAATTGCAACTAAAACATTCCCTAATTGATTATAGATAATGTCTTTATACTTTGAATCAAACTTTACTAAGTTTGCGAGTACATCGATATAACCCATTTCTACTTTTAAAAGATTTTCTGTTTCAGTATCTATATATCGACTACGAATTACATTTAAAGGAAAGAACGTACATCTTCCTAATTTATTTTCCTTTAAATAGTTGATGGCATCTTTTGCGACTGTTTCATTATCAACGACTAAAAACTGTTTACTTGCACCTAATGCAATATCTAGCGCAGTTGCAAATTTTAAGTCACAGTCCACTAAATTTCCAATGCAGTCATGAACCCCCGTCAGTCTTGGATTATTTAATATAGACTTCACACTACTACTTAAATTTCCGCCGGACTCAATAAAATTTTCTAATACTTGAATCTTATTTTCTAATTCGTAGTTATCTCTCTTTTTAAAAGATATTTCTTTGTCTGTTTCTTCTAACTTTCTTCTACTTTGCGTCATTTGCTGTTCAAAAGCATTCAAATCGACTGTCATTTTGGTAATGGTTTCCTCTGAAAATGAAAGATTTTTGGTAAGAAGAGAAATCTCATTTCCTAACCGTAAACTATTTTCTTTTAGTGTTGCAATTGCTTCATGAACTTTTTGATCATTCGCTTGGTATTTACTTCTTTCTTGAAGCATCTTCTTTTCCCCATTCATTTTTTCTTCTTCACGGGTTAAAAATAGTAATTCTTTTTGAAGATCTGCTAGTTCTGTTTCAAGTTTTAATTCTTTTACCTTCTTTTGATTAATTTCTGCATCGTTTCCACTCGTTCCTGATGCGAGTGTAATGATTTCATTATTTAGAAATTCAAGTTTGGCTTTGGCTTGTTGATATTCGCTATTTAGGACTTCAATTTCATAGGCAAGTAAGGCAACCTCTACCTGTTCTAGTTTTTCTTTTGTCTCAATATATTCTCTTGCTTTTTTGCTTTGTTCTCTTAACGGTTCTATTTGAAGTTCTAATTCATGGATGATATCTTCTACTCTTTCTAAATTGTTTTTCGTCCGATCTAATTTTCGAATGGCTTCTTCTTTTCTTTTTTTATATTTTAAAACATGGGCTGCTTCTTCAAAGATAATTCTTCTTTCATAGGGAGAATTACTTAAAATCTTTTGAACTTCTCCTTGAGAGATGATATTAAAAGACTCTTTTCCAATTCCACTATCGATCAATAAATCAGTAATATCTTTTAATCTACATTTTTCTCCATTTAAAAAATATTCATTTTCGCCACTTCGATACACTCTTCTTTTGACAGATACCTCAGTGTAAGGAACTTTTAAATACCCATCAGAGTTATCAAAGACAAGCGAAACAGATGCGACATTTAGGGCATTTCTGCTTTTGCTTCCAGAAAATATAACGTCACTCATGGAGCCATCTCCACGAAGACTCTTGACAGACTGCTCTCCAAGAACCCAACGAACGGCATCTACTACATTACTTTTTCCACTTCCATTAGGACCAACAATACAAGTAATATTATCATCTAATACAATATCTAATTTATCTGCAAACGATTTAAAACCTGATGCTTGAATTTCTTTTAAGTACATTACGATCACCTTACCACTATTTAAAATTATACTATAAAAACTCTACAATTGCCAACAAAAATACTGCCTTTCAAAAGAAGAAACACACAAAAAGCAAATATTTGTGTGCTTGTTTTTAAAATAATTAAATCTTTTTAGTTTTTAATATCTTCCTTTATATAAATTACATTGCTAATAATATAGAGTAAGACTGCGACCACCAATGAAATTATAATTCCCATCGATAGATTAAAATCAATTTTATCTAAGGACTCTATATATACATCACTACGATTGAATATAAAACCGCAATCAAAATACCATAATGGTGTATAAACAATATATTTAAAATTTCCTGCCATTTTTAAAAGCCATAGGAATGGAGAAATGATTCCTAGAGATGTCGTAATTCCAACTGTTAATGATGTATTTCTAGTAACGGTCGTCAAGAAAAATAAAATACTTAGGAAACAAATTAATGGAATACTTGCTATTAACATATTTTTAATGATATATAAATAGTAATTTACTTCGATTACTTGTCCATTGATAAATATAAGTTTGGGTGTAAATAAATCATGGAACCCATACTGAATACCTGCACAAAGGCTTAAAATTAAAAGTCCTAAGAACCAAATGATATAAGTATCGAGTACTAAATATATAAATTTACTTAATAAAATTTTCCATCTTTGCACGGGAGCTGTAATTATGTTTTTAATGGTTCCTTGACTATGTTCTCTACTAACAATTCCACCACTCGTAATACTTACAATTATCATAACAATTACAGATAAATGAAATACCTGATTTACCTTTAGTTTTGTATTCATGTATCTAAGATCATCCCACATCATATCAAAATAATTATAGGATAAATCATGTTTGATTCCGTGCATCGTACTATACAATAAAATTGCTTGACGGCTTGTTTTCAGTTTTGGTATTTCTTTATGGTATTTAGCATCAATTTCATAATTCCGATTGTTATTGATTGCCTGATACTGCATATAATTCAGTCCTAGAAAATCCATATTACTTTCTACTTTTTGATCTATTAACTGGGAAATCCATGGATCATTTTCTAAAAAATTGTGACTCACTTGATATTCTAAATATAAATAGTAATAATTTTTTTCTATTATTTTCTCATAGTCCTCAATCATAGAACTATTTGTTTGATATAATTTCTCTAAATTTTTCGAATCAATGTTATCACATAAATTCTCAAATCCTGTACTATTTTTATTTAAAGAATCCTGACTTTCACTATTACAGGCTTCTACAATATTCGGGTGATTCGGATTTTCTCTTAATTTTTCAATTAAATAATTTTGTATTACTAATGGCAACACATTGTCATAAATTACAGAAAATCTCCAATCACTTTGTGTTTCTACTCCTTGTTTTTGAAGTTTTTTTATATATTCAATCGTTCTTGTTTTCTCAAAGATATGATATTCATCTTCGAATGATTTTTCCTTTTTTAATAAAATCTGATCGAGTGTATAATCTAAAGAGCGAATGCTTCTTTCTAGATAATTACCCCTACTTTTTCCTACGTCTGGATCTATAACATTAATTAAAAACATTGAAAAAATCAGAAGTACCAAGCAAATAATCATCGTTCTTTTGATACTATAATTTTTTATAAATTCTGCTTTAATAAGATTCATTAATTTCATCTTTCTCACCACCATCCATATTTTCTGTCTTTTGAAAATACTCATCTTCTAGGCTCTTGCTTTTATACTTCACTTCTTCTATTCCAAAATCGCTTACTATTTTTCCTTGATTCATTATGAGTACTCGGTCACAAATATTTTCTACCTCTGATAAAATATGACTACTGATTAATATACTCATGTTTTGTGTTTTACTGATTGTTTTTAATATTTGTCTTAATTCTCTAATTCCACTGGGATCTAGCCCATTGGTTGGTTCATCTAAAATGAGTAACTTTGGTTTTTTTATTAATGCATTGGCAATGGCTAATCGCTGTTTCATACCCAAAGAATATTTTTTTACTTTGTCATCTATCCTATCTTCTAGTTTTACAAACCTAATCATTTCCATTACATATTCTTGGTCATGAATATTATTAATTAATTCGGTAATTTTTAAATTTTTTCTACCAGTTAGATGATTATACATATCTGGGTTTTCTATAATACATCCAATCTTTGATAAGGCATCTTCTAAATCTTTCTTCGTATCATAACCACATATCTTTACATTTCCCTCGTCATATTTATAAAGATTTAAAATCGTTTTAATTAAGGTTGTTTTTCCTGCCCCATTGGGTCCAATTAATCCAATGATATCTCCTTCATATACTTCAAAACTAATATTATCCAATATTTTTCTTTTACCAAAAGATTTAGATATATGGTTTACTTCTAAGACTTTCTCGTGATGTTCTTCATCGATTACTTTTTTCTTAAATTTTCTTTCTCCATTTAAGATTTCCTCTACAGTTACACAAAATAAATCTGATAATAATTGTAGAAAGTATACATCTGGAAGACATCTTCCATTTTCCCATTTACTGACCGCTTTGTCTGTAATTTCAAGTTGATTCGCTAGTTCTTGTTGTGTTAAGTGATTTTCTTTTCTTAATTCTGAAATAAATTTTCCAACTTTTTCTTGGTCCACTTCACTCACCTCGAAATCATTATACAATATTTTATAATCATTTGAACTATACTGTTAGTATAGTTGAAAGTTTTAATTGGCGTTATAAAAGTATCTATAAAATAAGATCTAGACTTTGATTGTCTAGACCCTTACTTATCTTCATTTCTTCTTTCACTAATTACATCTGTAATTGTTTCAATATCATATCCTTTTTGACGAATGTAGGAAATAATCGAAGGAAGTTCTTTGAGTGTTGCTTCTGTCATATTGAAGCTAATTAAACTACCATTTTCCAAATTTTTCTTAATCGATAGAAATGGATAACTTCCTGTTGAAATCGTCGGTTTAATCGTATACATAGAGTTCTTACTACAAAGATCTATGATATTACTATCTTTATAATCTGTATAACAATAATTGGTGTTCTTTTTGGTAAGAGAGGTAATCATATTATTCGTCCACTGAAACTTATCAGAAGAATATCTACCCTGATACCCTAAATTTTCAATTTCATATCCAGAAGATGCTAGTTTTGATACTGTGTCCATGTTCTGTTCCACCAATTCTCCATCCATAAAGAAGGTTGCAACTACTTCCTTGTCACTTAAAATATTGACTAACTGATCCAGATATGTCATATCATCTATTTTAAAAATAAGAGCAACTTGGCTTTTACTAGAATTTCCTTGAATTACATATTTATCATATTGTTCTTCCAAAGGAGTTGTTGGGGTTACTTCATCAAAAACTAACATACTGCTTCGATACTGGTTGATTTTCTTCATTTCATTAAAACTTTTTTCAATATTTACTTTTTTCCCATTGAATCCTGAGACAATTTCATCACCAAAAATATAGGCATTTACTGGGTCAATTTCATATTTAGATGCTTCCTCTTTGATTTGTTTCATGACAGGATCATTCTTTCTAATAATATCTACAGCCTTTTCTGTATAGAAAAAACTAAAGCATAGTAGAACAAAAATTCCTAGATAAGAAGCATATCTTTTATAAAGTTTCATTAACATAGAATCACCTATTTAAAAATATGAATTAATTTTACTAAGTAGAACTGTGCCCAACCTTTCTTTTGACTTTTATTTCTCAATCATTCTTTCGAAACGAAAGGGAACTATATGTTAATTATTCAATTGTAAATGGATCTTCTAATGTACCTGTTCCTCCTGTTTTTTTGACATTGGTATTTAGATATACGCTCGGTCGAATTGCATAAGTATTAAATGCACTATTAAAGTATAAGTACCCACTCCCATTAATGTTAAATGCATAATATGCATGGTCCGATCTCGGAGAAATTGTCCATTCTGTAGTAGTTAGAAATATCCAATTATTTTCTTTACAATTATTCTCATTGTAGGTATGTAAATTCTGTGATAAACAAAGACTTCTTACACTTCCTCCTACCGCATATCCATAGTCACTTGGATATATGAGGCCTACATACCCTTGCCATGTTGTTGGTCTTCCGCTATATGCGTTAGATTCTCTTTCTGCCTTATAAAGGGTGGAAGCAGACTCCTCATAAGTTGAATGTCCGCCTAGACTCCAGCTGATATTACTAATCATCTTCTTAGCTTCTGTCGTTAGTCCTATATTCGTAAAATCACAAGGGATAACCGCACCATTTTTACCACTAGAGCATGTCCCACTCGCTCGATTCCAATAGAGTCCTTGATTTAAAATTCCCGTCAATGTCGCATCACTCCAATCGTTGCTTCCGTTAGAGGAGGTCGAAGACCCCGTTCCACTCAACTTGTTATCCCATGAATAATTTCCAATAGACTCCGCTCTAATTAATTTGACATGACTTTGCTGATTTCCATTTGCATCCTCTACATGATTCATTACGCCAATAACTCTCCATAGCTCATGATTAAACTGCACATAGTTATTAGGATTTGCCCCAATATATCTTAGATTCTGATCTACTGTATCGTCATAGGCTAGATTGGTCGTATCCGCTTTGGCTAAATTTATGAGATATTCTGTAAGAAGTAATTCTCCAAAGGATACTGTACAAGTACTACTCTGATCATTTTGATTATTTGAAATTGTAATTTCCTGAAGTAACATCTCATCTTTTCCAGTTTTTGCACCTGCTGTATATCCATTCGTACAACTGATATCTGATAGGTAATATCCAGGATTTGGCACTACTGTTAATGTATTACTGTTTCCGTATGGGACAATTAAACTGGAAGTACTCGTAGTTCCTCCTATCGTTTTGTTTATGGTGACTGTATATTGTTTTGGAGTCCAATGTGCCGTATAGCTTCTGTTTCCTGTACTTCCTTTTGGTATGGTAACTTTCATTTGTGGTGTTTCATCCTCTGGTGTTGTCCACCCTATAAAATCATATCCTGTTCTTGTTGGATTCTTTAGTGTAATTAGACTACTTTCCATGGTATAAGTCGTTGGATACTCCCCTTCTATCGTTCCACCATCTAAGTTATATACTATTTTGTAGGTTGCAAGACGGAATGTCGCATTACATATACTACCAATATTTTCATTGTTGTTATGAATTGTAATTGTTTGCTTCTCGCTAGAAGATGAATTAATAATTGCATGATTTTGATATCCATTCGTACAACTAAAATCCTCTAAATAGTATCCAATATTAGGTGTTACAAGTACTGTGTTTGTCCTTCCAAAGGCAATATTTAGGGTAAGTGGTTGTATCGTTCCATAAGTATTATGATTCATTGTTACCAAATATTCTTTTCTAATCGGTGGTTCCTCTAAAAGGTTTCCTCCTTCAAAAATTCCATCGGTATCTGTCATCTCTCCTATATTTAAAATCTCTGGTAAAATTCTTTCTAAGTTCGGACAATCCTTAAACATATCTCTCATATCTAAGACATGAGAAAGATCATCATTCGTAAAATCTACTTCTTTTAGTTTGATACACCCTTCAAACATTCCGTGCATATTTTCTACTTTAGAGGTAGCAAGTCCCCTAAAATTTCCACTGATTAGAGAGATGCAATCATGAAACATATAACTCATATCGACTACATTAGAGGTATCCAAAAGGCTAAGATCCATTGTTTTTAAACTTCTACATCTTCCAAACATATGAGACATATTGATGACCTTGGAAGTATCTAGATTTTCAATTCCTTCAATTACTTCTAAAATTATAAACCGATCAAATAGATAACTACTATCCTCGTTGGCGGTGATTTTTCCATCTCCTTGAATGTATGCTGTATAGCCACCATTTTCTCCTACGATATAAGCTAGAATTCCGCCATTTTGTTCTTCTGATAGATCAAATACTTCTACTGCATTTCCTATGGTTCGAAAGGAATCTTCAAACACAATTTTTTTGATTGCACTTTTATATTTCCATAGCCCTTCCGTATCTATATGATTTACTTTTCGAATGGTGGCATCTTCATGGGAATGAATATTTCCGTCCATCGTCTTTCTGACTGTTACTTTTGACCATACCGCCCGAAATGTAATATTAGCTTCAGGCATTAAGAAACCAGGATCACTAGTCAAGGTGACTCCTTCCGTTACATTTTTCCAACCTTCAAATTGATAACCTTTACAACTAGGAATATCATTTGGATTTTGAACCCATTCATAGACTTGGTGCATACTTTTTTCTGGAATATTTTGAACATTACATCCACTGGGGGCATTTCCTTCATAAGTCACTTCAAAAGATCTTCCTAAAATAGGAGTGAGCGTACTGATCATTTTTTCTTCTATATCTTCTACCAAATATCTAATTTCGTGCTTTTCACTGATTGGATAAAGTTCTCCTTCTACTTGGTGATTTCTAGTAATTACATATTCTAATTTACTACTTCTTCCACTCGCTAATCCGTTTAAATCCCACTTTAATTGATTTCCATCTCTTTGAATACTGCCATCGGATACTACGATATTTTGAATCCTATCTTCGTCAAAAGAATTGGTATCTAAAAAGTCTATCATTTGTAAGATTTTATATTTTTTTGTACATTCTAAAGCCTCATAGAGATGGTCTTTCAGGCTCTCTCTATCCGAAACAAAAAATTGATCACTCACACTCATTAATTTTTCTATATCCCCACCCACTTCATACTGAATTTTAGAAACTGCAATATTCGGATATTGTTCTTTTAAATACTGATATTCACCTACTTCATTGGATGTCTGTGTATTTGAATATCCCCCCATAATTAGAATTACTTTTGTATCTCTTTGATGATTTGTGTTTTCTTTCAAAATTCTCTCTACATTTAAAAAAGCCTGATAGAGATTCCTCTTTTCTGTTTCTATTGTTACGCTTTCTACTAATTGATTTAATTCTTCTTGATTATTTGTAAGATTTGAAAGAATTTTAGAAGAATTACTATAGGTCACAAGTGCTATTCGATTGCTAGAATCTAAAAGGGAAGTATTTATAATATTTTTAAGTTCTTTCTGAATTCCAAGAATTTTTTCATTTTTCATAGTATCAGAAACATCTAGTACAAAAATAATATCTTTTCCATTTTCATCTTTCAATGGAGTAGTATTTAAATCTAAGGTTACTTTTACTTTATCTTCTGAAATCCATTGTGCGCTTTTTGTAATTCTAAAACTTCCCTGTATTTTATCTGAATAACTTAGTTTCGTGGAATCTATTGTAATACTTGATACTAATTCTGGAGTAGAATATGAAGATAAAGTAAATATACATATAAGGGAAAGCATGAATACACAGAAAAATATTATGCTGAATTTTCGATTCGCCTCGATTTGATTATTTTTCATATTGAAGCCTCCAATAAATACAGTATTCATTTTGAATCAATCAAGAAACTTTATTCTTATCATATATTAAAAGTAAAAAATATTTTGTCGGATTTTAAGCTAAAATAGACATAAAAAATCTATACTTTCTTTTAAAAGTATAGATTTCATACATTAATTATTCTCTGAAATGTTCTTGATTTCTTCGATTGATAGGCCTGTAATCTTAGAAATTAGAGAAATATCCAGTTTTTCTTTTAACATCGCTTTTGCAATCTCTATATTTCGTGATTTCTTGCCTTCCTCTTCGGCATGATATAATTCTGTGTTTCTTAACATCTCTTGGTGTAACTCTTTATCATATAGTCCAATGATTTCTTCATCCTCTGATGCATCTAAAGCATCA
>DLAC01000026.1 GCA_002493865.1 Caryophanales bacterium UBA7057 | reverse complement strand
GCAATTGTACTTTTACAAAGTAATAAAGCAGAAAGCGGAGCACAGATTATTTCTGGAGGAAACTCAGATTTATTTTCTAATCGAAAAGAACGTGGCGTAGAACTGGTAATTAGTAGAGTAACGCTACTTCTAGGAATGGTATTTTTCGTAGTTAGTTTCGTTATGGAATTTATTTAGAATTTAATTTGTTTTTGAATGAATCAAGAATCGTAGGTGAATTGCTTTTGGTGATTTTCCTACTTTTTCTTTTTTAGACTGTTAACTAACTTGGAAACTATGTGCTTTTTCTTGTTAGTTTTTGGGAATTGCTCTATAATGAAATAAGAGAATGGGTGATAATATGGGAGATAGAATTATAAAAATTTTAAAATCTAGAAATAAAGCATTAAGTATGGAAGAATTAGATCATGAATTACAAAACAAAACAGTAGAAGAAACTCAAGAATTGGAAAGGACAATTGAAGAGTTATGTAGTGAATACATTGTTCATAAGACGAATAAAGAACGGTATATGCTTTTTGAAAAAGGTCCTTTGAAAAAGGGATATCTACATGTAAACCGAAGAGGCTATGGATTTGTTGACTTAGAGGATGAAGAAGACATTTATATACCTTCTAGTAATTTAAATGGTGCGTTACATAATGATTTAGTTGTGGCTGAGGTAACAGGACGCAGAGAAAAGGGAAAACTAGAAGGACGTATTTTAAAGATTTTAGAGAGAAAATTAGAAACTATAG
Source organism: Caryophanales bacterium UBA7057 (assembly GCA_002493865.1). Taxonomy (GTDB): domain Bacteria; phylum Bacillota_I; class Bacilli_A; order RF39; family UBA660; genus Alloscybalousia. The sequence goes on along the minus strand of DLAC01000026.1, from coordinate 4,089 downwards.
TTGGTGAATTTTATTTAGAAAACGGAGTAGGTTATATTATTCCTGATGAAGAGAAATTAAAAATGACAATTCAAATTTCTAAAGAAAATATCCATGGAGCAGTTGATGGTCATAAGGTCCTTGTTAAAATTTTGGATTTAATTGAAGGTACGACTTACTCTGGAGAAGTAATCAAAGTACTTGGGCATAAGAATGATCCAGGAGTAGATATTTTATCCATTGTCTATAAGTATGATATTGAAGATACATTTCCTGATGAAGTGTATGAACAATTAAAAACGATTCCAGAAGAAGTATTAGAGGAAGATCGTAAGGGTAGAACGGATTTAACCAATCAAGTGATTTTTACGATTGATGGGGCAGACACAAAAGATATCGATGATGCCATTTCGATTGAAAAACTAGAAAATGGAAATTATAAATTAGGAGTTCACATCGCAGATGTTAGTTATTATGTAAGAGAAGGGACACCTTTGGATGAAGCAGCGATGGCACGTGGAACGAGTGTTTATTTAGTAGATCGGGTAATTCCAATGATTCCTCATCAGTTATCGAATGGAATCTGTTCATTAAACGAAGGTGTCGATCGCCTTGCCATTTCTTGTGTGATGGAGATTGATGAACAGGCTAAGATCGTGGATTACGATATTTTCCAAAGTGTCATTCGTTCTCGTAAGAAGATGACATATAAGGACGTTAACTCTATTTTGGAACAAAATATTGTACCTTCCGGGTATGAACCGTTCGCCGACGATTTAAGAATGATGGCAGATCTTGCTAAAATTTTACGTACTGCAAAAAATAAGCGCGGTTACTTGGATTTTGATGTCGATGAAGCGAAGATTTTAGTTGATGAAAATTGTCATCCAACGGATATTGTAAAAAGAGAACGTGGTGTTGGAGAAAACTTAATTGAAGACTTTATGATTATCGCAAATGAATGTGTCGCAACCCATATTTTCTATATGGAACTTCCATTTATTTATCGTATTCATGAGTATCCAAAAGAGGAAAAGATTCGGGAGTTTTTGAGTTATATCGGTACACTTGGATATCATTATAAGGGGAATTTAAAAGATATGAGTCCGAAGACAATCCAAGGATTACTGGAATATTTAAAAGATAAGAAGGAGTTTAAAATTTTATCTAGTTTGCTTCTTCGTAATATGAAAAAGGCAGTGTATCGCCCTGAAAATTTAGGACATTATGGTTTGGCTAGTAAATGTTATACACATTTTACTTCTCCAATCAGGAGATATCCAGATACGACAGTTCATCGTTTATTACGTACTTATTTATTTAATCATGATATGAGTCCAGAAACCATTCGTCATTGGCAAGAAAAATTAGTTTTTGTGTCTGATAATTCTTCTGCCAAAGAACGGGCCTCTATTAATTGCGAGAGAGAAGTAGAAGACATGAAAATGGCTGAGTATATGGAAGATCATATTGGCGAAGAGTTCGAGGGAATGATTTCTGGTGTTACCAATTTTGGGTTATTTATTGAACTTGATAATTTAGTAGAAGGTTTGTGTAGACTTGCTGACATGAAAGAATTCTTTCATTTTGATGAGGCTACTATGTCTGTCGTAGGGGAAAAAACAAAGAAGAAATATTCTTTAGGAGACCGTGTTTTGATTAAAGTGGTGGCTGCTTCCAAGGAAGAAGAAACCATCGACTTTGAAATTTTAAAATCTCTAGAAGACGAGAAAGCAGTAAAAGAAAATGAAAAGACAAACCAGAAATCATAGGAATCGTGTTTTATCGTGTGTACTTATTTTTGTCTGTCTATTCATTCTTTTGACGGAATGGCTATGTTTTCAACTAAATGTTTTCGATGTTAGAAAAAGATTTGATTTTAAAAATGTATTTTTAACACAAAATAATGAATTAATAAAAGAAAATATAAATCAGAAAGAAGATGCAAAGAAAAATTTAGACACATTTCCTAAGGTAACGAAACTTTCTTTAGTGATGGTTGGGGATGCATTATTTCATACTGCACTTCATGAAGATGGGAAAACAGAAAATGGTTATGACTTTAAAGAAATGCTTTCTTTCATGAAACCGATTATTTCTTCCTATGATTTAGCTTTCTATAATCAAGAGAGTATTCTGGGCGGAAGTGACTTGGGTCTTTCTAGTTATCCTAGATTTAATTCTCCTTATGAAGTTGGCGATGCTTTTTTAGATGCCGGATTTAATATAGTATCTTTAGCGAATAACCATACTTTAGATCGTGGGGAAGAAGCAATCTTAAATTCAGTTTCTTATTGGAAGAAAAAGGGGATTATGTATCATGGAAGTGCCTCTAGTTGGGATGAGAGAAATCAAGTAAAAGTCATGGAAAAAAATGGAATCCGTTATGCACTTTTATCTTATACAGACTATACAAATGATATTCCTGTTCCAGTAGAAAAAGAATATTTAGTCAATGTTTATAGTGAAGAACAAGTAAAGAAAGATATTGAATCCATTCGAAATCAAACGGATGTGATTTTAGTAGCCATGCATTTTGGAGAAGAATATTCTTTTGAGGTGACAGAAAGGCAACGGCAAATTGCTGAATTTCTATCTAGTCAAGGTGTTACAATTGTAATTGGGCATCATCCTCATGTTGTAGAACCGGTAGAAATGGTTGGGAATACATTAGTAATTTATTCGCTAGGGAATTTTATTTCTGCGCAACGAGGAATTGAAAGACTAACAGGTTTAATTTATTCTGTTGATATTGTCAAAGAAGAAAATGAAAATGGTAGTAGGGTTTACTTAGAAAATCAAAAGGCGTCTCTTACTTATACTTATTCTGAGGAGATGGACGGATATCGTCATAATTTTAAAGTTTATCCTTATTATAAATTAACAGAAAATTTATTGCCAAATTGGAAGGACTATTATAATCAATATATGAGTATTGTACTTTCTAATCGGCAAGATATAGAAAAGTGGTGATTATATGGAAATATTAAATCGAGTCGCAAGACATAATTACTTTATTGAAGATGAATATGAATGTGGAATTGCTTTGACTGGAACCGAGATTAAATCCATCCGAGATGGAAAAGCAAATATCAAAGATAGTTATGCAGTTGTTAAAAATGGAGAATGTTTTCTTTTAAATATGTTTATTAGTCATTATAAGGAAGGAAACCTCTTTAACCATAATGAAACTAGAACTAGAAAGCTATTACTTCATAAAAGTGAGATTTTAAAATTAAATGATAAAATCCGTTTAGAGGGATATACGTTAATTCCGTTAAAAGTTTATTTTGTGAAAAATCGTGCGAAAGTATTACTTGGATTATGTAAAGGTAAAAAGAATTTTGATAAAAGAGAAAGTATCAAAGAAAAGGATATTCAAAGACAACTTGACAAGGCAAGTAAAAATAAATATTATAATTCCTAAAGGTGAGTTATATGAATCAAGAATTAGTAGATTACATAGAAAAAAGTATCTATCCATTATATGAAAGAAATGATTGGTCACATCAATTGTGGCATATTCAAAATGTGACTGAAAGAAGCTTAAAGTTAGCCAAAGATTATCCTGTAAATAAGGAAATGGTTTATGTAATTGCATCTTTTCATGATTTAGGTTGTTTTGTAAGTAGAGACAATCATGAAGAAATTTCTGCACATTTGATGGAGCAGGATCCATTGATACAAAAATATTTTAAAGCGGAAGAAATTCAAACAATGTCAGAGGCGATTGTTGATCATAGAGGGTCTTTAGAATATGAACCAAGAAGCATTTATGGGAAGATTATTTCTTCTGCCGACCGTTTAGTAACTGTTGAAGAGATTATGAGGAGTACACATAGTAGAACTTTAGAGTTTTTTAAAGAGATGCCTTGGGAAGAAATGGTTCAAGAAAGTTATAAGTATATTAAGAAAAAATATGGAGCAGGAGGATATGCGAAAAGTTATATTCCTAATCCTGATTTTGAACAGTTTTTAAAAGATATTCAAGTTTATTTGGATGACTATGAATTATTTTCTAAGAAATTAAAAGAAGTGGATCATTTTTTAAGAAAAGAGTATCATATGGATGAGCAAAAATCTATATATGTACGTTTGTAAATGATGTGA
>DLAC01000053.1 GCA_002493865.1 Caryophanales bacterium UBA7057 | reverse complement strand
TTTATCTTTTCCAATTAATAAAGATAATAAATAAGATACATATTGCTTTCTAGATTCATTATTTAACATCGTATGAAACATGACATCCGATACGATTGGAAAAGGTTCTCCTTCTTTACGATCACTTAATCTATAAATATATTCATCACTCATTGGTAAATTTAGTCTACATTTTATTTCTTCTGTCATAGGGTCCTTCCTTTCAAATTTTAATGTCTTAAACACGGGATGAACTCACTATAACAGACAAAAAATAGGTTGTAAAATGAGGAAAAGAGAGATTTCATATAAAAAAATAGGATGAATTTTAAGAATTTATCCAATGAAAACTTTAAATTCAATTCCTATTTCCATTTCAATTTTTAAAAAATATACTTTTTCAATTTTTTTGATTTTTCATTCTGCTTACTAATTCCTTAATCTTTCTAAATCTATGATTTAATCCTGATTTTGTAATGGGTTTCCCTGTTTCATAAGTAATAATTTCACTTAATTCTAAAAGAGAAGCCTCTGGATATTTTTCTCTATATAGAATTACTTCTTTTGTTTTATCATCTAAGAGTTCAATTCCTAAATTTTCTTTTAAATATTCAATGTCTTCTATCTGTCTTGTAGCAGTCTCTACAATCTTATCAATATTTGCCTGTTCACAATTATTTAAACGATTGGTCATATTTTTATGATCTCTATAGATTCTAATATCCTCATAATATAACACTGCACTGGATGCTTGAATGAGTCTTAAAAAGTCTCCAATCTTTTCTGCTTCTTTGATATATACCATATAACCTTTGTCTCTGGTTAAGACTTTACTATTTAAATAGAATTCATTTAATAGTTCTTGTACAAAATTTGCTTCTTCACTCTCGTCGATAATAAACTCTAAGTGATACCTAGAAGTTTTTGGATCATTGGTACTTCCTTTTGCTAAAAATACGCCTCGTAAGTAAGCCCTTTTTTCCTCTTCAGAATCTACTAAATAGGGCTTCGGTCTTTCAAGATATTCCCCATCTTCAGATACGATTGATAAGTCCTTTAAAATGAAATCTACTTTTTCATTTACCATGACTAAATATAAATTATTTTTACTGAAGTTATTTCCCTTTCTTGTTTCAAATTCACAGCTCACATCGTAAAGGTCTTTAAATAATTTATAGATTCTCTTTACTACAGTTGCATTTTCTGTAATTAAATCAATCACTCCATCTTCATAACTTCCACTATTTCTTAGAAACCCTGACAGTTCTGCAATATTTTCTGATTTAGAATTTTCAATTCTAGATATTTCTTCTTTAATCGTTGTAGTAAAAGACATGGAATCACCTCATTAAATAGGAAAATAAAATAGAACTTACTTTTAATCCATTATGCTTAATCGTTCCATCATCTACTGAAATTAAATGATCCTCAATTAATTCTACTTTCATTTTCTTTAGATTTTCATAATCTATCTGAACTGGCTCTTTGGATTCTTTTTCATACTTTTCAATCATGTCTTTTGAGATACTTTGATTATTCGCAATGACTAAATCTATCTTTTTCTTTCCTAAATACTCGTTTAATGTTGAAACATAATGGCTTGCATAACTTTCTAACACTTCCCCCGGTTGATTCATGATATTACATAGATAAACAATCGGAGCTTTCGACTTATCAATTGCTTTAATTACATCTTTACAAATCAAATTGGGGATAATACTGGTATAAAGACTTCCCATACTTAAAACGATTAAATCAGCATTTTTAATCGCATCCACTACTTCTTTTAATACATGAGGAGTTTCTTTATATTGAATCTTTTTAAATTTGGTATAGGATTTCATAATCTCAGATTCTCCTACAATCTTTTTCCCATCCATGGTCTCGGCTTCTAATGTCAGATAATCTTCAGAAAGTGGAAGTACCTTATGTTTCACATCTAATAACTCACTTAAGTTTTCGATACTTTTCTTGAGTGAATTTGTCTTATTCAACATAGCAGTTAGTAATAAGTTTCCAATTGGATGACCATTTAAATCACTATAAGTATCAAAACGATATTCCATAATATCCTTAATTTCTGATGGCAAGCAAGAAAGATTGGTAAGTACTTGACGAATATCACCAACTGCAGGCGTTGAAAATTCTTCTCGTAACTTTCCTGTTGATTTTCCGTTGTCTGCAACTGTAATCACGGCTGTAATCTCTATCGGAAATTCTTTTAGTCCTCTTAATAAATGAGACATTCCTGTCCCACCACCTAGAACTACTACTTTTTTCTTCATCAAAATCGCCCTCTTTTTATATATATTATAATTTTCTATTAGTATACCATACTTCTCTTGGTTCTTAAAAAAAGAATTGCCTTATTTTATGCAATTCTCTATAGATTTTTTTCGTTTGTAAGTTCTTCCATTAAGTTACGGAATTCTACTGAAGATAGGAATTCTTCTTTCATTTGAATACTATATTTTTCAATTTCAGGTAATACTTCTTTTAATTGGTGAGTACTTCCTATATCCAAAGTGTTATCTACTAAGTTTCCTCGATCATCATAAAGATGATTTTCACCATTTTCTTCTACTAGTTTTCCCAAATGATAATTGATTCCAGTTTCATCCTCGGTTTGGTAGATTACATAAGCATCCACTTCATCGTCTGACTTCCATATACCATCAGTATGTATAAAAGAAATCATGGTATTTGCTCCATCCTCTGTATAACTCACTGGATTTCTATATATAATGAGACTATCCGGTCTATATTCTGCTAATATATCCATTCCTAATGAGAGATTTTCTGTATTTTCAGAAACCATTCTACAAAGTTCTAAGTCTCCCACACCAGCAGAAATTGCTTCACTAAGTATTGGGTCCAGCTCACTTTTTAACTGTGTCTTTTCGGCTTCTCTCTGAGCTTTCTGCTCTTGGTATTGTTCAAGGGATTCTCTCTTTTCTTCTAATTTCTGATCTACTTCTTTTATAAAATCTGAATCTTTTAACAGAGAATCTCGAATTAAAATGTCCATTTCTGGAAGAACTTGAAAAAGTCCTAAATAATTTTCGAATGAAGGTTGTACTATTTCATCTGTTTTAAAATCATGGTACTCTTGATCTGAAGCAAGGTAGGCTAAACGATATTCTGTAGTGGAGTTTCCTTCTTTTGGATAAATTACTACCATACGAGAAGATATACTTAATGCTTCCTTATCTTCTCCTCGATCAATTCTAACCGTTGAGAATCCTTTCTGCTTTTGTTCTTCTTCTGTTAATCCATTATTTTTTTCTTGATTAGTAAGAAAATAAATCATCCCATCATCTCTACCCTCTAAGCATTCTGATGTAATCTTAAATTTATTTACATGATTAAATGATATATCATTTATAACAGATAAGATTTTAAAATTACTGGTACCCTTTTCTATTTCCTTTTTAATTCTTTTTTCTAAAACTTCTTCTAGAAATTGATTCAAGTACTCTGTATCAATAATATCCTCTTCATCCAATTCTGCAGCTGTATCATAATAAGTATCAACAATCAAAACTGCATCTTCTAAGCCTGATTCCGTCGCTTTTTTATCAAAGTAAGAGATATCTTTATTGATGAAATCATACAAATCATAATTATCCATTGCTTTATACGTTTGATAACAAATTGGTGTTGTCATTTGATAAGCATCAAAGGTTGAGTTTTCCTCTGCAAAATAGTCCTCTATAGAGGTAGCATCCGATAGCAAATAATCTGTAATAATTGTTGTAAATCCCTCACTAAAACTTTCTCCATGATTAGTGCGCTGAAAAAACTTATATAATTCCAATTCCTCTGAGGTATTTGGATTTGTTACTTTTAATTTTCCATAATTCAAGGTATGAACTAATTCATGTACTCTGCAATCTGTGAATTTTTTTTCATCAAACTCTCCAGTTGCAGAATCAATATATTTTTCTTTTAAGTGTAACTTCTTGTCTTCCAAACTCCAGTATCCATCCGTCCGATTTTCTTCATTGATATCTAATACATATTCCAAATCAGCCCAATTACTATTTAAAACCCTTAAGTCTACGTCTGGCAGTTTGACCTCTAAAAGATCTAGAAATTCACTCATATATCCTTTATATTCAGGAGATATTTTTTTGTTTTTCTCTAAGGTAAGACGCACTTCATCAAAAGAAACTTCAGAAACTCCTAAAGCAGTCAGGACTTCATTGTCATAAACCATAATGTCCGATCCATCTTTGTAATACATAGAAGGATCGATATTCTCTAATGAGTAAGAAACTGTCTCTACTTCTAGTGGTTCTATTTCTTCTTTGACTACTTGTTCTATACTCGTTTGTGGTGGTTCATAAGTAACCGGTTGCCTACTTACACGATAGCCTAAGTAATTGGGTGTTAAAGATTGCCCTACGATTAAGGATAACCCCATCATATAAGTTGCTATCATAACTTTAGACTGGAAACTATACTTTTTAGAATAAACGATTCCATTAAATGGTTTATTATAGATATTGTTTAAACCAATATAATCTTTTAAAGTAGGGTAGTAGTATTCTTCTTTTCCGTTCATTATTCTGACTTCTAAAAAGGTTTTTTGATGGTTTTCATCGCCAAAAATATCAAATATTTTTTGATTGTAACGAATTCTTATTAACTTGGTATATAAAGTTTTCTTCTCCATCTTCAACCATTCCTCTCAAAAGGTTATACTCTAGTATTTTAGCTTGATTATTTTCTTTATTTTTATCATACCACTTTTTTACTTTCTAAGGATAAACTTTTACTATATTTTTCTAAAAATGTCTTTTTTTTACATTTACCTTAAATTAGGACCATTTAAAAAGTTCTAGAAATCCCCAGAACTTTCGTTTTCTAAGTAAACTATTTTTTTAAAATTTGTTCTGCTATTCGCGCTCCATCTGCACATGCAGTTACGATTTGATATAAATCTTTCTTAATACAATCTCCGCCTGCATAGATGCTTGAATATTTTGTCTGATAATTTTTATCAACTTCAATATAGCCTTCAGAATCTAAGATATCTAAATTTTTTAATATCTTTGTAGATGGTTCCTGTCCGATAAATTCAAAACATCCATCTACTTTTAATTCAGATCCATCTTCTAAAATTAAACTATAAAGACGTCCTTCTTTTTCTATAAATTTTGTAGCTTGGTTCGAGGTGAGTAATTTTATATTAGACGTATTTCTTAATTCATCTACTAAGGTATTTTCTGCTCGAAATTCATCTCTTCTATGAATTAATGTAACTTTGGCACACATTTTAGATAAATAAAGTGCTTCTTCTATCGCAGAACGTCCCCCTCCGATGACTGCTACTTCTTTGTTTTTATAAAGAGGTCCATCACAAACCGCACACCAACTAATTCCTTTTCCTGATAATTTTTGTTCATTTTCTATTCTTAATCTTTTGGGATTTCTTCCAAGTGTTAGAATCAAATTTTGACATCGGAACTGGTGATCCTTCGTATCAATCAGAATAGAATCATTTTCTAACTTCAGAGATATTACTTCTTGAAAAATGAAAGGAACTTCTAAAGTTGTTACTTGCTCATACATTTTAAAAGCTAACTCTGGTCCATCAATTTTCAAAATTCCAGGATAGTTTTCAATCTCAGAGGTTCTTGTAATTTGTCCTCCAGGTGCCTCTTTTTCTAAAATCGCTACACTGTGTCCTGCACGTTTTAAATAAAGTGCAGCAGTCATTCCTGCTACACCTCCACCAATAATTATTGTTTGATATTCGTCTTTCATGTTTCCTCCTAAAAGAAGATTTCTTCTTTCTCAGCGTCCTTATACAAGTTGTCAAACCGTGTACCTTTTTTACAGAAAAGAATCATTAAAACGCCAATCACTATCAGTATTAAAGAGACAACCTGTGCCATGCGAAATGGTCCAAGCATTAGGCTATCTGTTCTAGTTCCCTCAATAAAGAATCGCCCGAAGGAATACCATACAAGGTAGACACCTGATAATTGTCCTGTCTTTAAATATTTGTAATGCCTAACCATTAATAAGGCAATAAATCCTGCCCCACACCAGATAGATTCATATAAGAAGGCCGGATGTCGATAGGCCCCTTGAATAAACATTCCATCAATAATTTGGGAGGGAATTCCTAGACTTTGAAGTTTCTCTAAGGAGGTAACTGCTCCATAGGCTTCTTGATTAAAGAAATTTCCCCAGCGTCCAATTGCTTGTCCCAAAATTAGACCTACTACAATAATATCTAGGACTTTGAATAATTTGGCATTATATTTTTTACAGTACAGTGCAACAAACAAAGTTCCTGCAATAATTCCACCATGAATGGCAAGACCACCATTCCATACTTCAAAAATTTCTAATGGATATTTTTGATAATACTCGAAATTGAATCCTACATAATAAAGTCTCGCACCAATGAGTCCAAAAATCACGGTATAAAATATTAAATTGATAATAAAATCTTCATTTATATTCTGTTTTCTACACTCTCTTAAGACTACCATTCCACCAAAGAGCACCCCTAGAAATATAAAGATGGAATACCAATATATTTGTATAAATCCTAAATCTAATGCGATTCTACTCATTTCCCTTAATTCTCCTCATAATTGGTTTTGTAATAATTATTTCTACTAGTTGATTCATAATAGATATTAAAATAGCAAGTAAAAAGGCAATAAAAATATTGGTTATTTGAAAGTGTTCTTGTAGTATCCAATCTGTTAGTTTTAAAATGAATACATTAATGCAAGGATAGAAGATTCCAATCGTAATTCCAGTAATTGGAATTGTTAAAAAGAAAAGAATTGGCTTAATCGTTTTGTTTAAAGCAAAAATAATTAAAGTCGCCACTAACCCATAAAAATACAGATGCTCATCGTCAATTTGAAAAGTATCAAAAAAGGTAGCAACAAATACGAGTATTAGTGCGTACCCTAAAATTTGTAAGACCCATTCTATTAAGTCTTCCATTCTTTTTTTTGCCGTTTTTGTCATTTTCTCACCCAATTATTCCAATATTCTCTTTAAAAACTCTCCAGTTGCAGATTCTTTGACTTTGGAAATTTCTTCTGGAGTTCCCGTTGCTACTACACATCCGCCACGGTCGCCTCCTTCTGGTCCTAAATCAATGATGTAATCTGCACATTTTACTACGTCTAAATTATGTTCAATAATTATTACGGTATCTTTATTATCTACTATTTTATTAAATATTGCAAGTAATCTTTTAATATCTGCTGAATGTAGTCCAGTCGTTGGCTCATCCAAAATATAAAGAGCTTTCCCTGTCGGTTTCTTTTGAAGTTCTTTTGCTAATTTGACACGACCTGCTTCCCCACCAGAAAGAGTAGTAGCACTTTGTCCTAATTTAATATATCCAAGTCCAACGTCTTCTAGAACTTGTAATTTATTTTTTATTTTTGGAACGTTTTCAAAAAACTTAAGTGCTTCTGTTACTCGCATATCTAGTACTTCTGCAATATTTTTATCTTTATATTTAATTTTTAAGGTTTCACTATTGTATCTAGTACCATGGCATACTTCACATGGAATATAAACATCGGGTAGAAAATGCATTTCTATTTTCTTAACTCCATCTCCGCGACATGCTTCACAACGACCACCTTTCACATTGAAAGAGAATCTGTTTTTTTCGAAACCATACATTTTGGCTTCTTTCGTATTGGTAAACAAATCACGGATTTCATCAAATACACCAGTATAGGTTGCCGGATTACTTCTAGGGGTTCTACCAATTGGGTTTTGAGATATTTCAATGACTTTATCAATTTCTTCTAGTCCTAAAATTTTCTTATGTTTTCCTGGTTTATCTTTACTTTTATAAACTTTGGAATAGGCAGCACGGCAAAGAATTTGATTGACTAATGTACTTTTTCCGCTTCCTGAAACTCCAGTCACACAAGTTAGGGTTCCCAGTGGGAATTTTACATCAATATTTTTTAGGTTGTTTTCACTTGCCCCTTTAATTTCAATATATTTTTTATTTCCTTTACGACGCTTCTTTGGAATCTCTATTTTTTCTTTTCCCGTTAGATATCTTCCGGTAATACTATTTTCACATTTCATCACTTCTTCGGGGGTCCCAGAGGCTACAATGTATCCCCCTTCACTTCCGGCTTTTGGTCCCACATCTACTAAGTAATCACTTGCTAGCATTGTATCTGTATCATGCTCGACAACAATTAAGGTATTCCCTAAATCACGCATTTCTAATAAAGATTTAATCAACTTCTCATTGTCTCGTTGATGAAGTCCAATGGATGGTTCATCTAAGACATAGAGTACCCCCGTTAGTTTAGAACCAATTTGAGTCGCTAATCGGATTCTTTGAGCTTCTCCTCCTGACAAGGTTCCGGCAGATCTACTTAGGGTAAGATATTCTAGACCGACATTTTTAAGGAAAGATAGGCGAGATTGAATTTCTTTAATTAAAAGGTTCGAAATTTCTTGTTGAGACTTTGTTAGTTTTAATGAATCAAAGAATTCAATTAGTTGCTTAATACTCAGACAGGTAATTTCATAAATGTTTTTCTTTCCTACTAAAACAGATAATACGCTATCCTGTAGTCTACTACCATGACAAGTTTCGCATTCTGTTTCAATCATATAGTTTTCTAGCCATTCCCTGATCCATTCACTATTTGTCTCCATGTATCTTCTCTCTAAGTTATTGATAATTCCTTCATAATAGTCTTTTTGGTTGTACTGATTTCCACTTTTAGAGCGGTAATTAAAATGAATGAGTTCATCGCTTCCATATAGAATATAGTTCTGTTCTTTTTTAGTCAGCTTCGAAAAAGCTTTATTCATATCAATTTTATAGTGCTTACATAAGCATTCTAAGCGCTTAAAGTCTAATGCTTCTGGGTCATCCGTCAATGTTTTGATAGCGCCATTGTTTAGACTCTTGGATGGATCTGGGACTACTAAATCAGGATCCATTTTTAATTTGATTCCTAGCCCCTTACAATCTGTACAGGCTCCAAATGGTGCATTAAAACTAAACATTCTAGGTTCTAGCTCTGGAAGTGAAAAGTCACAATACGGACAGGCGAAGTTCTCAGAAAATACAACTTCTTTATCGCCTACAAAGTCAACGATTACTTTGCCATGAGACATCTTAATTGCTGTTTCAATCGATTCCATCAATCTTCCACGACTGTCCTCTTTTAAAACGATCCGGTCAATGATGACATCAATATCATCCTTTTTATTTTTTTCCAAAGTAATTTCTTCACTTAAATCGTAAGTTTCTCCATTGATTCGAACTCGCACAAATCCATCTTTTCTTAAATCATCTAATAATTCTTTGTGGGTTCCTTTTTCTCCATGTACCACTGGTGCCATGATAATAATTTTCGTTCCAAGTTCACGTTCCATAATTTTATTCGCCATTTCTTCAATACTCTGGGAACTAATAGGAACATGGTGATTGGGACAATAAGGAGTTCCAATTCGTGCGAATAATAATCGTAAATAATCATAAATCTCTGTGACCGTTCCAACTGTAGAACGTGGATTCTTACTCGTTGTTTTTTGATCAATACTAATAGATGGAGATAATCCTTCGATTGAATCTACATCTGGTTTTTCCGTTCCACCCAAAAATTGTCTCGCATAAGCAGATAAGCTCTCTACGTACCTTCGTTGCCCTTCTGCATAAATGGTATCAAAAGCAAGAGAACTTTTCCCACTCCCAGACACCCCTGTCATTACAATTAGTTTATTTTTAGGAAGTGTTAAGTCTATATTTTTTAAATTATTTTCTCTTGCTCCCTTAATTATAATTTGATCCATTGTTATCACCCGTTTTCTTATTATAACACACTTTCTCTATTTTTTTGTTGTTTCTTTCTATATGAATATATCATACAAACATAAGTTCGTCAATTGATTTTTAGCAAAGAAAAAAAGAGAACGCTTCTCTTTCTTCTATCGTTTTTTTGTATTATTTGCTTTCTTCTTTTTTTCCGCCAAATTGTTTTACTAAGAATACAACAAATAAAACAGCTGCTACAATTAAAACTACCATTCCAATTGTAATCATTGTATCTCCAGGATTCGCATTTCCGCTAGTCAAGAAACTACTTAGTCTAGCGCTTGGATCATCATTCAATGTTTTTCCAAAAGCATAAAGCAAAATACCTACGATGAATGAAATAATACTTAAAACTAATGATAATTTTTTCCCTTTTTGACTCATTTCTATTCCTCCTATTTTCTTAATTATAGAAATATTTTATCCATGTGTCAAGAAAAAGGAAATACCAAAATACTGGTATTTCCTAGTCATATTTTTTTTGATAAACGGCTTCTGGTTGTTGTATCGTACTCGTTCTTGGAACTGTTTCTCGTTGTTCCTTTGCCATATTATTTGCTTTTACTTCTTGCTCTACTGTTTCTACAATGATGGGTTCTCTTTCCTGAAGGATAGTGCAAATAGTCTTTAGTCCTTGTCTTTTTAATGTTTCATCGCCTTTTCCCATTTGATCCATTAAAATTTTTTCTATTCCATTTTGGTAGATAGCAATTTGTTCTTCCACTGTTTTATTGCTTGTATCTAAAACAGTATCATTTACTACCATGGCGCTTTGGTGTCCTCCACCTTCCCCATTCATTTGGAGCTCATCTACAAAACCACCAATCTCTGTTCCAAGAATCGTCTTTTGCTGAAGTTTCTTTAATCTTTCTACTAGTTTAGCGGATTGTTGATTTAATGATTCCTTTTTAGAAGAATCATCACTGTAATTTGCAATCAATGATTCTAATACTGTTTTCTTTAACGTAGAAGACGTTGTCAGATAAGCAAGTAAATTATACGATTCCATTAATCCATCTTGTTCTAAGCGTACCAAGTCTACTGATTTTCCATCTCGATAAGGTTCTACTAATGCAAGAAAACTGCGTCGATCATAGCTATCTAAAAGAGTCCTTATCACAAATTCTCTAGTTAATTGTTGACTTGCCTCATACATACTTATCCCTCCTAATTAACTCCATCATACCTATCTTTTACACTTTCTGTCAACAAGAAAGCGTAAAACAAATTGTAAATAATGTAAACAGTAGACAAATTGTAATTTTAAATTTTCATCAACGAAAAAAGCCACCGATTTAGGCAGCTTTCTTTAACACTTTCTCATGTTTTTCTATATCTAAAACTTTGGCTTCTGGTAAGCCCGTTCTTTCTATAATTTTTTCTACTTTATCACTACTGATGAACCAGCCAATTTCTTTATCTTTCATATAGGAAGCAAGTGGAATTACCTTATTGATATTATGATATTCATAAGTTTTGATTGGTTTCAGTTTTGCGTTTTTTGCTTTGGATGTTTTTTGAAGAATTACGACTTTTGGTACAATTTGGCTTTCGTTACTACTTGCATTTGGATTAATTGTATCGACAAAACCGAAGAAGATTTTTTCTGTATCAAAATAACTTGGTAGTTTTAAATTCAACATACAAATTTCCTCCTTTTCCCTAATCAATTTCGATGGTTATTATACAGAAAAATCTACATTTTGTCAATAGTTTCTTACACGTGTTGCTATTTTTTCAAAAGAAAAACAAGATTTTTTAAAGATGATCTTGTTTCTTTACTTTTATTTATTTTCCCATTGTACCATAACCAGATGAGTCTTGTGTGTTTTCCCCAAAATTTGTTGAAATTTCAATACTGCTTAAATCAAAATTTTCCATTACATAATCTCGTTGTTCCTGTTTTGCATGCTGCCATAATAGATGAAACTTTTCTTGACGGTTGTTTAACTCCTGATGTGCTAAGCATTCGATTAAAGCATTATATTCAACTCCGTATACATCTGTGCTTTCAATTTGAAGTCCCTTTTCTAATACTAGCTGTAGTGCTTGTACAGACTCAGGGCACCCTGCATACAGAAAAGAACTAATAATATTACTATCTTCTAACTTAGTAATATCAAAATCCGGTTTACTAGCAACCCATTCTAACACGCTCATATCCTTACTCAGCCAAATTACTCCTTCTGACATTCTCTGAAATACGGTTGGGACTTTCATTATCTCTCTTTTCTCGGAAAAAATATCCATTAATGTACCTGAATCTTTCAGCCCTAGATAAGTATTATGATTAATATTAGCTCCATGTTGATATAAAAGTTCTGACATTGTTAAAAGATTTCTTGTTGCTTCTTCCAT
Organism: Caryophanales bacterium UBA7057; assembly: GCA_002493865.1. Classification (GTDB taxonomy): domain Bacteria; phylum Bacillota_I; class Bacilli_A; order RF39; family UBA660; genus Alloscybalousia. The sequence continues at coordinate 34,496 of DLAC01000053.1, read as the reverse complement.
TTGTGCATTTAGTTCTGGTTCTAATTCTTTCTTTCCTAAGTTATTAATTTGCTCTAGATAAACATCAGATTTTATATGTTTTTGTTTCCGATATTGATCTACAATCTGAAATAGCCTAGATGTATAGGTATGTGCTGCCATCCCAAGTGTAGACTCTTCCTTTTCTATGAGTTCAACACTCGCACCACTTTCTATAAGTTCTTTTGCTGTCTCTGCATCCAAGCTTTCAATTGCATATTTTAAATTACTTTGAAGACGATTCTGCTTTCTCTTTTGATCCATTTCCAAAAAATAAGCCTTCAATTGCTCTAGAATTGTTTTATCCATAGTTTCACTCCTTTGCTTAAGTATAATATGAATACTTCTAGATTTCATAAAAAAATTCCTTTTATTAACAAAATTGGACAAAAAAAGTAGCTTTTCCTACTACTTTTCTTAACGGTTAAATTTCTCTTTAAAGTTACAATGCTTACAGAGTTCCTCTGTTACTGTACGATTTTTAAAGCCACTCATCATTTGTTTGACTCTATTACTTTCTAAAACAGATTCTAAATCTACTTGGTAAATACTTCCTAAGTTTATCACTCCCTCTCCATCTAAACAACAGGGAATGATTGTACCATCTACTAATATTGCCATTTGGTCTTTGAGGGCATGACAATATCCTTTCTCGTTGTAATAATCATTTTTTATTTCAGGCCATAAAAATTCATTTGCCTTATTTACATAAATGTTTTCTCCCAGTTTTATATTATCCTGTGTCATTATTTTATCCACCGTTTCTGTGGATAAATCATAATAAGAAATGATTTTATTCACAATTTGTGTGGATTTTAAATCCAGGTTCTTCTCTTTTAAGGTCCAAAGTCGATAAACCACTTGTATATTTTTGGGAATCTGATCCACCGCCCAGAAAATGTCATCTAAATAATTTTTCTTTTTGTTTTCACTATGAAGAGAAATATTCACTTGCCGAATACAAGGACTATTCTTTAAAATATCAATTTTTTCTTTTAATAAAGTTCCATTGGTAGTAATGGTTACCTTTTTATGATATTTTTCTGATAGTTCTAAAATTTCTTGTAGATTTGGATGAAGGAGAGGTTCACCTTTTACATGTAAATATATATAATCTGTATAAGAATCTATTTTCTTTAATATCTCTTCAAATTCAAGTAGAGTCATGATTCTTTGATTACGTTTCGTCTTTGTACAAAAGGAACATGATAAATTACAAGTATTTAGAATCTCTATATAAATTCTTTTTAGTTTTTTTTTCATCAATTAGATACTCGCCTTCATTTCAAATAGTAAATCTCTTAATTCCATTGCCCTTTCAAAATCAAGATCCTTCGCTGCTTTTTTCATTTCTTCTTCGATAGTTTCAATGGTATGAAGGATTTCTTTCTTATCTTGTTTTGTAGGTTTCTTTGACTTTTTATCGCTATCTTCATCAATATTTGAAATTAAATCTCGAATTTCTTTTTCAATTGTTTTTGGAATAATTCCATGTTCTTTATTGTATGCTTCTTGGATTCCACGACGACGTGCCGTCTCATCAATTGCCTTTTTCATACTATCTGTAATTTTATCTCCATACATAATACAGTATCCGTTTTCATTTCTAGCACATCTTCCAACGGTCTGAATGAGACTCCTTTCACTTCGTAAGAATCCTTCTTTATCTGCATCTAATATCGCAATGAGACTGACTTCTGGAATATCAATACCTTCTCTTAGTAAATTGATTCCAACAATACAGTCATATTTTCCAAGTCGTAAATCTCTAATAATTTTCATTCGCTCTAATGTTTTTACTTCACTATGTAGATAGGCTACTTTGATGTCGATATCTTTTAAATAATTGGTTAATTCTTCTGCCATTCGAATGGTTAGTGTCGTAATTAACGTACGTTCATTCTTTGCAATTCTTTCTTTGATTTCATAGATTAAATCATCAATTTGTCCCTCTGTCTTACGAACTTCGATGATAGGGTCTAACAATCCTGTTGGACGAATAATCTGTTCTATAAACTGATTGGATGTTTTCTCTAATTCATAATCACCTGGAGTTGCTGATACATAAATGACTTGATTTAATTTCTTTTCAAATTCCTCAAACTTTAAAGGACGATTGTCTAAGGCACTAGGAAGACGAAACCCATACTCTACTAAATTCATTTTTCTAGCGCGGTCTCCATTATACATTCCTCGAACTTGTGGGATGGTTACATGAGATTCATCAATGACTAAAAGAAAGTCTTTACCAAAGAAATCAATTAATGTCGTTGGTGTTTCTCCTTCCCCCCTTAAAGACATATGTCTCGAATAATTTTCAATTCCATGACAGAATCCTGTTTCTTCTAACATTTCAATATCATAGTTGGTTCTTTGTTGTAATCGTTCCATGGCAAGCAGTTTATTATCATTTTTTAATTCGATTAATCGTTCTTGCAATTCATTTTTTATTCTTTTAATTGCTTCTTTTAGTTTTTCATCACTCGTTACGAAGTGACTTGCTGGAAAGAGGCTTACGTTCTTTTTACTTTGAAGAATGACACCTGTTAGTGTATCAATCTCACTAATCCGATCAATTTCATCTCCAAAGAACTCAATTCGGAATCCTTTGGTACTCTGGTAAGCCGGAATAATTTCTAAAACATCTCCTTTTACACGAAAAGTTCCACGCTTAAAATCCAAATCATTTCGGTCGTACTGCATCTCTACTAATTTTGCTAGAACTTTATTTCTTTCAATCTGTTCTCCTACAGACAGAGTAAGCATTTTATTTTTATATTCCTCAACTTCACCAATTCCGTAGATACAAGAAACACTTGCGACAACAATGACATTCTCATCCGATAACAAAGCACTCGTTGCCGCATGACGTAACTCATCAATTTCATCATTAATAGAAGAATCTTTCTCAATATACGTATCTGTCGATGGAACATAAGCTTCTGGTTGATAATAATCATAATAGGAAACAAAATACTCTACCCGATTATTTGGAAATAATTCTTTGAACTCACTATAAAGTTGACCAGCAAGAGTCTTATTATGTGCAAGAATTAGGGTTGGTTTATTTACTTCCTTGATAATATTCGCAATGGTAAAAGTTTTTCCAGTTCCAGTTGCCCCTAATAATACTTGATCTCTTTTCCCTTCTTTAATTCCTTGAACTAGTTTTTCTATCGCTTGTGGTTGATCTCCACTCGGTTTATATTTTGATACTAATTGAAACATATACATCCTCCATTTGTTCTTATTCTCTTGTCATTAACCAAATTATTAATTTCTAAATCCGTCCTCGAATGATTATATTAAGTAGTTAATCTGTAATTTTTATTACTAGTGATGAAACAATCATATCAAATTTTTCATTTAATTTATCAATATCATTCATAGACATAACCTTATATTCAATTTTATCACTATTAGAATTCTTAATCACTTCATTTATCATATAATTGATAAATCTATACCTATAACTTTTTGTACCCATTCCAATTAGTTCATTTGCACTTAAACTATCTCTTAAACTTTGGTATCCTTTAAAAAATTCTTTATTACTATATATATTTTGCTGTTTCACGCTTCATATCTTTTCATAAATTATTTAGAGGCAGTGAATTATCTTTATTTACTTTTGACATTACTTATCAGATTATTTTTATTCTTATTTTCTTTTTCTAATTCCTTTAATGACTTCTTAGGTGTAGGTAATTCCTCGGGCATAGTTCCACCATTCTTTTTTATTACTTCTCTAATATTTTTTCCAATATTATAATGTTCTTCACTAGCATTACTTTCACCTTCTATACTATCCCTTTTTAGTTTTGCCTCAGTCTGTGTAATCCGAAACAAATTAGCTGCTAATTCCTCACTTCCCATATTATCCAAAATATCTTCCCGGTATCTTAAACCTTTTCTTTTAGCGATATCATCCGCTGTTTCACCATTGTATAGTCCTTTATAGCCAGCATTATGAAATAAGTCAAAGTTTTTAACCCCTGCCTTCTTAGCTACCTGATTTAGTGAATAATTACCTTTTTTAGTTAAGTTTCTTTGATAAAATCTCTTTTCATCTTCAGTTAATTCACTATATTCCTTCTCAGTTAACTCTTGCTTTCTTGTTTGTACTGCAAAATAGGTTTGTCCTAAAGCAACAACTTCTTTTCTAGGATCTGAATTTTGTACTATTAAATAACAGGCATATCTTGATAGTTTATAATCTAATAAGTTTTTAACACCGCCATTAGGCATTTTTGATGTCTTTCCCACTTGGGAAAAATGTTCAAAAACTTCATAATTACTATTCTCACATGCTTTTTGAGCATTCCTTATTACATTACAAAATTTATCCCATCTTTTATATTCTAATACATTTTGTAATTCTCTAGCTAGCCAATACTCATTACCATTTGAATCAATATGTTTAATATCTTCAAATGTTTTTTCTTTATATAATTCTATTTCATTCATTTTTATATTCCCCCTTTTGTAGTATTATAACATAAATTTCAATATTTCATTTTACTGACTTTTGTCCGTATTTTGTGGGCTGATTAACACTAAGTAGTACTATTAAATAACGCATGATTTAGGCAAACGTCATAATAAGAAACAAAATACTTTCATCGATTATTTGGAAATGATTCTTTGAACTCGCTATAAAGTTAACCAGCAAAATAAATTTGTCCAAATTTCTTAGAGACTAATCCTTAGTGCTTCTAAACGGATACTTCAGTCCTTTTGTATATGCTTTCTGCTCCTTAGGAATATTCACCACATCCTGATAAGCACATGTATATAATTGATCACGAATTTGATCATCAAATCTATCATCGTACCTTTTTTCCACATCGTCAGGGTCTAATCCTTGACATTCTGCATACCTATGAAGTTCCGAACGATTCATAAAATCCAACAAACTAATGTCAACGGGATGAACCTCAGGTTCTTCTGAAGAGTAACTTCCCAATAATTGCTTACTTACCTGATCATAATCAATTCCACTGTCATGAATATTTTCATAGATTGTACGATCAATTACATAATCTAAACTTGCAGGCTCCTTTTTACGAAATTTATAACTACCTGTATAATCATAGCGATGCCAGAAGGCTTTATTGGATGGAGTATCAAGCATAAAATTATCATAGTAACTAGGATCTACACAAATAAAACATCGGTCTTTAAAATACCTTTTTCGCTTCGGAGATTCTTGTCTAAAGCCAGAAATTGCTCGATCTACTAATATCTCTTTGATGGTAGATGCCATATCAGGATTTTCACAAACGAATTGAATTTGCTTTCCATAATGATGTGCATAGTCAATCAATCCAATGATACTTTTGAAATTTAAAGACTTAGGAATTGTAATCATCAGTCGATCGCAATATAAACAATTTTCTTCTCCTTGAATCACTTTTTTTAAATATTCTTGTCTTTCTGCTTTGGTAGAGCCAAATTCTTGTCCATGATTGCGAGTAAACATACGGATATGCTTAAAATCAATATTTTGTACACCTGGTTTTATCATAAATAGATTAAAGCTTTCTTTAAAACAATCGGAAGTTTTTTTACTAGTATCTCTTCCTAATCGAATCCAATATGGAAAATTAAGAATAGAATTCCAAGAATCACTACGGTTTTGAAAGTTTAATAACGCCCTATCAGGATTTGCCTTTATACTTTCATAATAGGAAAGTTGTTCTTTTAAACTAATAATTTGAAATAAAACATCTGCACATTTTTTAAAATCATCTTGATTAACATATTTATTAAGGATTGGATTGGGATATTCAATAATTTCGGGGTGGTTGCTTTTGTATCCTTCGACTCCAAGCATAAAATGATACATAGTATCAGGATTTTCTATTCTTTTTCCATCAAAATGGTCATTCCAAGATCGATCAATCCTGATTTGATTTAATAAAGATACTAAACTATCTTTTATCGATAAATCACTATCATAGTTAAAAACTAATTCATAATAAAGTTCAATAGATTCGTCTGTAATCCCATTGTCTCTTAAGACATCTTTCAGTTTTCTCCATACTTCTTCTTTACAACGTCCTCTATATCCATAATCATATATATATTTAAGTGTTCTACTTTCTCTATCATCATCTCTATCATTTTTCTTTAACAAATCTATATAGATTTTTTTGTTTGCCTCTATATGTCTTTTAATATTATTGATTTTATAATCACAAACTTCACATATTTTTTGATTCACTGCATTTAAATAATCTAAATAATTTTCATAATCCCTTCGGTCAATTCCATAAATGATGCTTTTCTTTGCAATTACTCTTTCTTTGATTGCATCTTCTCTATCTTTACGCCTTTTTTCTTTTAAAACTTCATTTCTGATTTGTTCTTCCTCCTGACGCATTTGTTCGTAAATTAAAAGCATTCTTTTATAGTTCACTGTTTGTTCAATTTGTGGCAAGATTCTTTTTAAACTATTATCAATCGCGATTTTTTGATAAGTATCTATAAATTCAATATCAAGGTCTTTGACATCTGTATCAGTTTTTACTTTCTCAAGTATCATAGAAAGAATATCCCCTGTGAAAATTGGAATACTATTTTCATCTTCCCCATATTTAGGCAATTCATAAATACAAATTTTATGATTTGCTTTATTATAGGTAAAAATTAAATTTCCTTGATATTCAAATTCTTGGATAGTGAGGTTGCCTTTGACAATTCGGGATACAATATCAAAACATATAAAAGTTATCATATCTTTCTTATTCGTATCATAGCTTTTATACTCACTAGAAAAACTCCCTAATTCTAATAGTTGATTCACCATATTTGTATAATTATCTAAGTTGATATTCGTAGGGTCCATTAAATATAATTTTTTTTCTTTCAATTTAGTATCTATCATAACCATTCCCCCTAGAGCTTGAAAAATACTGAAGTATTCTCTTATAAAATTTCATTTATATACTGTATTAGATTACCTATAAAACTGTTAGGCACTACCACTACATTTTTTATTGCTATTCTATCTGTTTTTTATAAATTTATCAATACTAAATTGAGTGAAAGCATATAAAATTTCTATTGGGAAGATGATTTATAGAAAAAATCACAAAAAAACACCTATACTTTTTATTAAGCATAGGTATTTAAAGTCTTATTTTACTTCGCAAGTAAAGTCGTCTTTTTCTGCTTCTTTTTTAACGTCTTCTAATTTGCTGTCATCACCAATTAACTCATCAAGACCATAAGTAGCTAAAGCGTCCTTATCTGCCTTATCTAAGTTAACATCTAAAGTAACTGTATACTCATATTTTTTGTCGTCTTTACTTACTTTCATGCTAACTCCATCTTTGTCAACTTCTTCATTTTGACCATCCATAGCCTCAACAAAGGTAGACCAAAGATCTTTAGCGTCATCTCCAGTAAGTCTTGTACTAACATCCATTTTTACACGATTAATTTTTTCATTTTTGAATGTCATAGAAACAGTGGTTCCAATATCCACACCATCCTGCTTTTGTGTGTTTTTACAAACTAAAGTCTTTGAGTTACTACTTCCGCAACCAGTTACTAACATAATAGAAACTAGTCCTAAGCATAGCATACTAAGTTTTTTCATGATTCTCCTTACTCCTTTCTGATATTATTGTATCCTAATTCATTGGGAAACTCAAGTACTAAAATTATTGTTCCCCTTTTTCTCCAATTGATTCAGTTTATTTATATAAAATATTTCTTTTTTATCTTTAGGAGTATGAGGTTTATATTAATTATATTTTAAAGAGTATTGTATGCGAATTTCATCTTTTTCTTCTTCCGATGGGTAGTACTTATCCATAAATGTACTTTCTTTTCCCACAAAAAATTGCTGAAAATCTAACTGAGAAAGATATTCTCGCGATAGACTTTCACCTACATTGTTAAAATTATTTTGCATATTCCAGAATAACGTCTGAATATCTGTAGATTGATCAATCGAAGATAAAACAATATGATCTGTTAACAAATTTTTCATATCCTCTGGCAAGACAGAAATCATTGCTTCTAAGATAGATTCATCAAATTCTTCCACTTTAAGCGCTTGATACTCTTGATCAAAGAAAGGAAAAAGCTGACACAACCAATCTGACTCTTCCTGACTAAAACCAAATACTTCTAAATCATCTCGATAATAACCATTTTCTTCATACTCAAATAATAACAATGTTATTAAAAAATAAAATTTCTTTTGTAAATTTTTCAATGGTGGTATCAGATACCTATGATTGCAAACTGTTTTCGTAGCCATAAAAATTCTCCAATCTATAAAATTTTATATAGTATACAGATCACTAAATATTTTAACAATCCCTGAGACGAACCAATTTTGTCTTTACTGGATGGTGTCCCTCTCGATTCTTATCATAATTCATGGAATAATTAGGAAACTCTAAATTATATTTTTCGATTTCTCTTTGAATCACACTTTTTATATATTGAATGTCCTCTCCTGTTACATCTTCACAATAGGTGATAAAGTGTTCAATATTTTGACTACACATGGATCTATCAAAGAAAATGGATAACATTTCTTTTTTATCTTTTAATTCTCTCATATAAGAAGGAGTCATCATTTCATGATTTAAAATTCTAATATCTGATAAATCTCGGTAGTAGATATTTGTATCTTCATCGACTAAAAAATTCTGTGTATGTGCAGATTCAAAGTAAATCCCTTTCGATGCATAATACATCCAAATGCAAATCATATTTTCAATTGCTTGTATTTGAAATTCTTTTGAGAAATGCTTAGATGCAATACAGTAAAACCACGGATATATTTTTTTATCTGGCATATATCTAATTAAGTAATTGAAGATTTCTTCTTCTCCATAAAAGCACTGTTCTTCTAGATAAGAAAATCCTGGATATGTATATTTAGAAAGTTCCTTAGAAGCAATTTCACTACGCATCATTTCTTTATTCGGCATACTCCTTACACTTCGTGTAATCTGTCTTAGTACAGGTAATTTATAACAGATATTTTTATCTTCTGAGTAAACAGTTCTAAAAGAGGAAGTCGGATAAACGGTTTCATACCTAGATACATCTTTACGAGAAATATTTAAGTCATCTAAAGTATCTGGATGTATTGGTACTAACACTCCGTTTTTTTCAATCCATGGTAGTAGGAAAGCATCCTTTTGATAAGCTTTTGAAATGTTATTAATATGGGAAAGTGGACTATAGTTTTGAATATTTATTTGTTCTGTTAGAGGGTCATAAGAAGTCGTATGATGTTCATAACGATTGACTAATTCTATTTCTTTTATTAATGAGGATAATAACTCTTTTGCCAAATCCTTAAACTTCTCAACAAAGTCCACGTCTTCTTCCATTTTCTCTTGATAAAATTTTTTAAATTCCTCTGATATAGGTTTTGAATACCTCGTTCGAAACTCTATTCCATATAAGTCGCAAATATAATTAAGTAACATGATGTTCCCAAAGTACTGATTGATGATATCCTTTGTATATTCACTCTTTAAAAGTGGTAGTAAATCTTTTACATCGATAAAGGAACTATTTTTTTCTTGAATAATACACTCTTTTTTTAGTAATATTAATGTTTCATAAACATATCGATAAATAGTATTTTTAAAATATTTTTTAAATTCTGAAATATCTCTAATATCTAACGTAGAAATCTTTTGTACTTCAAGATTTAGAGTTCTTAGTAAATACTCTCTATATTCATTCAATTTCAAATGGGCAGTATGATTCTCTGTTTCATGAATATAAGAAAATAATCGACTCAAATAATCTGGTGATGAATAAATTTCCGTTTGAAAATAAATCCATTCACCTAATGCATCATCATTTAGTTGCTCTGTATAATACTTGATAAAAGAATTCAAATCTTTCTTAGAATGATACAAGCGATACATGAGCTTTTCGTTCCCTTTTGTAATTTTATTTTCTATTACTTTACCCTTCAAAGAAATCTCATATACTACTTCATCATCTTTTTCCATTACCTCATTATCCGTTGGCATACGATGACTGATAGAATCATGTACAAAGTCCCTATATTTCCATAAGATAGTCGCTAAGGCATTAGAAATCAGTTCTTCTAGTACTTTCCCTTTTTCAAAATCTTCATACATAAAGTTTAAATCAATATCGCTATCAATTAAATTTGTTCCTCTTGCGAAACTATTACTTAAATAAATACCCATTTCTAAGTCTTCTAATGGAAATCTACTCACTAATCTCTGGATTAGTTCTACTATTAATTCTTTATGTTGATGGATGATATGAAAGGATTCAGTATAGTCTTTCCTACTTAATAAATCCTCATACATTTTGTTGACTTCTGTTATTTTTTCATGATACCAAAAAGATAATTCATGAATGATATCCATATATTCTTTATAATTCATGATGTCTTCTGCATGAAACTTAATTTTGTATGTTTTATTCATTAATATAATTTCCTTTGATCCTTAATATAACATTTACCCTTATGATCCATAAATTCACTGTTACGAGTTAAAGTTGTTTGATCATCTGTAATATTTCCAATATAGTATTCAGGATTTGGAATTAAATAACAACATTCATACATATCTCCTTGATAATCGATTGCTAAAGAGTTGGTACAATATCCACATCTTTCCGTAACTCCTACTGGTACATGATCGGAAGCATCATTAAATATTTGTTTTAATTCGCTCTCACTTTGAGGAACTGATAAAACTTCATTATCACGAGCACGACCAAAATTTACAACCGGTCTTACCACTAATTTTATTTTAGAATCAGTTGAAGAAATCTCATTTAAGAATTCAATTACTTTAAATGTTTCTTCATAATTTTCTTTCATTAGAGTCAGTCTTGGCTTTACAGGAATTTTATAATCCAAGCATAATTCAATTCCATGAACTGCTCTTCGAAAAGCCTCTTTATCTCCTCTAATTTCATTATGCATTTGTTCCATTCCATCAATTGAAATTTGACAAGATAAGTTTGGATTGATGGATAATAACTCTTCTAACTTTTCTCTATCTAATAAGTAGGCATTTGTTACTAGTTCCATTTCCGCACCATAACTTGCTAAACTAGTAGCAATTTGTTTTACTGTTCCATATTCAAGAAGTGGTTCTCCTCCAGTTGCAGAAACTACTTCTGGCTTATAGTAATGATAGAATCTATCTAGCTCTTCTTGTGTATATTTACGTGCTACTGCATTTAGATTTTCTCCTGCACGATTGTAACATTGTTTACAATGTAGATTACATTGCGCAGTGACTAAATGTCTTACCTCATTTAAAATAATTTTTTCTCTGTTCATTTCGCTCATAGTCATTCTCCTTTTGGTCACCTATCCTAACTCTTTTTATCCTTTTTGTCAATGGGCAAAAATGCTTACAAACTAGTTTGTCACCCGATTACTGTTATGGTAATTGTGTTAGTTTTTTGATGGCTTTGACTTTTTCTTGATCTGAAAATTCTTTGATGATCAGTTCCGTCATTTCATATAAGTCATAGGATAACATAGACTCATCGCTATTTAATACTTTCATTAAATAATCGTTTACTTCCTTTGTAAGCATTCCACTATTTGCTAAACCATCCCAGCCCATCATAAATCGATCGAAAACATATTCGTCTTGTACTAAATTATCATAAAAATATACTTGTATAATGAAATCCATTAGACACCATGTAGAACCAAAAATATCTATGTCTTTGGGGGCTGTACTTTCTTTTACATGATCCATATCTGCTAATTTAATAAGATCCCCACTTACTAAAATATTTTGAAAGTGAATGTCCGTATAAATAAAGCCATTTTTTCTTAACTCTATCAATGCTAGAACTAATTTTCTTATCATGATTTCACGATTGATAAAACTCTTTTGTAGTTCTAAATCTTTCACTGTTTGATATTCGCCATAACATTTTAAATTATAATTATTCATCGCAAAACCCACATATTTTTCGAAATTTTCATCATATAATAAATATTCTGCTAAAATATAGGCATCTTGAATAAATTTAGAAGAAGCATCATTTAAATGTTCCATCTTTCTTTCACTATTTGGACTTTTCTTATAAAGAAAATCACCGCAAGGTACAATTTTATCGTACTTAAATTGAAATTTTACATCCCTAGGAATTATTTTTTTATCCAAAGAAACCACCCCTTTTTTTCGAACTATACTAACAAAAAAAGAAAGAAAAAGCAAGATAATTCTTGCCTTCTATTATTCTCTATCAAATTCATCATCTAATAGATTAAATAATATTTTGTATTCGTCTGGATAGATTACTAAATCTGATTGTTCTTTACTGATCATTTCTTTAAACTTCTTATAAGGTACAAAAAATATTTCTGATATTTCTTCTCTTTGATAAGTAAGGTCTTCTATTCTTTGATTGGTTCTTAATAAATATACGTCATCAAACTCATGATCCACAAAGTCATCTTCATACTCAGGACTTCTTTTTAATGTCGTTATATAGTTTAATTCATGAGGTTCTATCTCTAAATCTAATTCTTCTTTTAATTCCCGAAGTGCACCTGTCATAGAATCGTCTCCCGTAGTTAAATGCCCCGCACAAGAAATATCTAACTTATTCGGGTCACTATCTTTATTTGGTGATCTTCTTTGGAGTAAAATTTCTCCCTGTTCATTGATGATCCATATATGGACTGCCTTGTGCCAATCCCCATCTCGATGCACTTCGGTTCTTTTCTTTATTTTATTTGTCTTATTCCCATTTTCATCTAATATATCAAAATATTCTTCCTGCATTTATATCCCCTTACCATTCTAAAATTTTTCTACCTGTTTTAGTACTGGAAATTCTTTTCTAAATTCTCTTAGTTTGTCGATATCTAAATCGGCAATGACAATTCCTTCTTCATCCTTAATATCTGAAAGAATGGTTCCGTCAAAAGAAACAACTCTGGTATTTCCACATCTTTCTTTTTCTTTGATTCCTCCCGTTTGGTTACAAGCACAAAAGTATACTTGATTTTCTATTGCCCTTGCTTTGGTTAATACTTCCCAGGCTAGTTCCCCAGTTGATTTTCTAAAACTAGACGGTAGGAAAATCACTTCTGCACCATTTAAAACGAGTGCTTTAAAATACTCTGGATATCTAAGATCAAAACAAATTCCAATTCCAATTTTTACACCTTCGATTTCAAAGAATCCTAGATTTTTTCCTTTGATTGTATCTTTTCCTTCATCTACTTGTAAATCCTGACGGTCTACTGTATACATATAAATCTTATCATATCTATGAATAATTTCTCCTTCTCGATTGATGACAAAAGCCGTATTCGTAATATTTTCGGTATCCTCTACTTGAAGGGCAATGCTTCCTAAAATAATATTTACTTGATTCTTTTTCGCATACTCTTGAAACATTTTAATTGTATCAGATTCTTGCTTTTCAGCCCCTCTACCTTTTCCCCAATATAGAAACTTTTCAGATAGACAGATGATATCTACACCATGATTTACCGATTCATCCATCCAATGAAATGCTTTTTGAATATTCTCTTCTTTTTGATCTTGTGAATTTATTTGAATTAATGATACTTTCATAAACGAATCCCTTTCTTTTTTTTATTATAAAGTAAAAAGCTTAGAAAAACAAATTTTAATGAGGTAATTTCTATAGATATTTTATTTTTCATGATTTTATATAGTTTTAGTCAAAAAATCACAATTCCTATCTATTTTTCTGAATCCAATTTGTTAAATATAAACCAATTTCTTCTTCACAGTTTTCATATAAATGATTGGCATTTTGAAATATGTGTGTTTCAAAACTAGGACAAGATAGGGCCTTCCTCTGAATCAGTTTTAAATCATCCGAGATACTACGAATTACAATATCATCTTCGGAGCCCATAAATGCTAGGATTGGAATATCAATTGTTTCTAGTTGTTTAAAATGTTCGGGATTTGCTGCGACTGGTAGATTATTAATTTCTCCTTGTTCATTGGTATAACTTAAGAAGGTCTTGGAACTAATCCAATATTCCTCCCATAGTTTCGATGATAAAATCTGATCCGGATACCCATTTTTCATATTATTTTCTGCTTCTTTGATTAATTCTTTATAATTTTTCTGATAAACATCGCTTTTTATTAACCCTATCATGTCTGGTGGAGAAGCCAAAATTAAAGCGTCTACCATATTTTTCTTTTTATATAGATAATGAATTAATTTATTACATCCTAGACTATGACCTAGTAATATAATTTTCTTATATCCTAGCTTTTTAGCAGTCATTACCCATAAGTCTACATCATAAAAGGAATCCTCAAAGACTTCATAGGTCGTTCCACATTTTATATAATTTCCATTTTTTGTTAAAATCTGATTTTCTTCTGAATGTCCTCTCGTGTAGCCAAAGAGAAAGTCAATCCCCTCTTTATTTAGTAGATTTGCCCAAATACTTGCGAATGGATTATATTCTAGATTTCCACCCATACCATGAATAAATACAACACAAGTATTACTTATGCGACTTTCATATAAATAACCTGTTAATTTTAAACCATCTTCTGTATACTCTTCTATTACTTTCACTCACAATCCCCCAAACTTTTTTTATTTTTGTTCTATATTCTGTTCTTCTACAATTGAATCCTCTTCCATCATTTTATGAGAACTTGAATAATTATTTGTTTGTAAATCAATATAGTATTTATTTTCCTTCATCAGTTCTTGATGTGTTCCCTGTCCTACAATTTGTCCTTGATTTAAAACAATAATTTTGTCTGCTATTTTCATTACATCCTTTTTATGAGTCACGATTAATATGGTATGATCTAATTTTAAATTTTCAAAAATATCTTTGATTTTTTCGACTAATAGAGTATCTAGAGAACTTGTTACTTCGTCAAAGATTAGAATTTCTGCTTTTGATAATAAGGTTCTAGCGATTGCGAGTAATTGTCGTTGACCACCAGAAAAGTTACTTCCATTTTCGGTTAATATCGTATGATAGCCTTTTGGTAGGCTCATGATATAGTCATGAATTCCTACTCTTTTACAGGCTTCTACCTGATTTTTAAAGTTAGAATCAATTAAACTTAGATTTTTTCGAATACTCATATTAAATATAAAAGGTGATTGGTTGACCCCTACTACATTGGTAGAATACACTCTTTTAGAATATTCATAGATATTTTCTTGATCAATTAAAATTTCTCCCTCATCCACCTTATATTTCCGAAGAATTAAATTTGTAATGGTTGTTTTCCCACTTCCACTATGACCTACTAGTGCAGTAATCTGATTTGGTTTTGCAATAAAATTAATATTCTTAATATTTCCTCTATTTTTTGATGGATAGGAAAAACTAACATTCTTAAATTCTACCAGTCCATTGATATAATCATTCTCATTGATACCGAAAGTAATTTGATTTTTACTTGAATAATTTAAGATTTCATCAATCCTTGTAATCGAAATTGACCATTCTCGTATCTGTCTCGAGTATCCCATTAATTCCTTAGTATTTGTCATAATATTTTCAAAATAGGTAATTAAAAGGATTAATGTATTCACTTCATATGTTCCATTGAATACAAGAGATACTAGTATTAAATACAAGGCTATTTTCCCAAAGTGAATAATAAGTGGTAATAACGTCGACCTAATATTAATATATTTTCTTTTTAACATATATTGATCAGACCATTGATTTGCAATCACATAGAAATTATTTTTCATCTTATCATACAAATTAAATACTTTAATTTCTCCCAATCCATTTAAAATTTGGGATAAGTTATCTGTTAGTTTATCTCGATATTTTTGTTGTCCCCTTAAATATTTAGTACTCTTTACGTTACAATAATCAAAAGACTCTAAATAGAAGTATTCCAATAATAAAGTGATAAGTCCAATATAAATATTTGTTTTTAGGAAGATAAATATCATGATGATAACTTTTAAAAACACAACAATGATTTCACAAATATTATCAATCATCTCTGACAAATTTGAAATATCATTTCCTACAGTATTTAGAATGGTTCCTTTGGATATTTTATCAGAAAAATCATGATCATAGGTAAAAATTTTATCAATAATTTTCTCTCGCAGATTTTTATAACTATACTTAAAATTATGAGAATAGGAAACGTAGTTTAGATACCAAAACAAGTTATATACGAGATAAGTAAGGGATAGAAATCCTATATTTAAATATGTCTGATTGGCATTTCCCTTTGTCACTTCATAAACAATGTTTGAAGTAAAAACAGGGATTAATAAGCTTGATAAATGTGCCATAATAGAACCAAAAAACAAAAGAAATATCCACTTTTTATTTCCCTTTACTAGTCTGAAAAAATCCCGTATGATTTTTATATTATCCTTAATCAAACGTATCACATCCTAATTTATTATACCATGTATTAAGAAAGAGCGTAAATAATTAGGCTTTGTTTACTTTCCATTCTATCAATGAAATACAACGATTATCTATTAAAAAGAAGAATATTACCTTCTTAAATGCCTGTTTCTCTTTACTTCTTCACTATATTTACATATAATAAGAGTGTTTTTTGAAGGGAGTTAACGTATATGGATATTATAGAAGAACTAAAAAAAGAGACCATTTCTAGTAATTATTTTAATTTGTTAGGTCAACTTACGAATTATTCTGGAAGAGCTTTTAAAATTGATGGTGTTTTGGAAATGACTGTTGAAAAACTAAAGGAGGCTTATCCAAGTTTATCAGATAAGGAATGTCGTGCTATTTGCCATCCATTCTTAATGACAGGAGACAGTTACCGAATTCGTGATTTTATTATTGTAGGAAATACTTTATTTGGATTTATCAATGATGAATGCAACAACTGTCTCTATTCTGATTATGTAAGAATTTGTAAAATTGATGCAGAGAAAAAATTTTATAGGAATATTATAAGTTACGACTTCATTTATAATTTTGAGGAAAGCCAATATAAAAACGGAAAGGTAAATCATCGAAATAATACAGGGTTATCAACAGAAGACGAGATAGAATATACCCGTTTTTTAAGTCATGCTTTCAATTTATTTTTCAAAAATCAGGGAATCAAAATCAATGTTCTTTCAAATGATCAACAAATACAAAATGGAGAGACTTTACTTTTTGTAATTAAAGATCAAAATTTTATATGCCAAGATTATTCTATTTTTGTCGATTGTAATTTTATTCATCTTGCTCGTTCATTTGCTAAGAAACAAGAATTTTCTATGAATTTGCTTCTTTTTAAAGGAAAAGAATTAGAAATGGCTGCTACTTTATCTCAAACTTTTGATAAATATGGCGATTGTAAGGTTGAATTAAAGAGGACCGAACTTCCTTATTTTAGTTTAGATCAGGGATATCAAACAACAACAACGAACAAATCTAAAGAAAATGTGTTCTCTTATTCACAATTTTCTAAAAAAGGAACAAAAGGGAAAAAGAATTCTATCACTGTAACGAACAAAAAGTTTCCATATAATGCAATTCTTATTGATTCTGATAAAAAGGAATCTCTAGTTAAAGAATTGCCAACCATTACAAATCTTCCATTAATTATGATTCCGTCCTTTCATTTACAAAGCGAAATGCTTGAATTTCTCCATGAACAAATTAAAAACTACCAATCAGATAACCAAAGTCCGTTTGTAATTAGTGGAAATCCTAGCTTTATTACGATTTCTAATTTGTTAAATTTAGATACTTGTTTTATTAATTCGGGACTGAACGATACAGAAAGTTATCTAACTACCTATGAGGTCCCTAATTTAGAAAAGGTAAAACAAATTCGTTTAAAAAAGGTGTAAATTATTTGCTTTACACCTTTTCAAAACGTATCACACTAGAATTACAAAAAGAATTGATTATTAAGCCGTTTGTCTCATTTCTAATATTTTAGGGTTTTCTCGAAGTTTTTCTAAGACAATTTTATCCATTCTCTCTAATTCTTCTATGGATACTTGAATTCCTTCAGCATTCCATATTGATTGTATCTGAAAAAGATTGTTTACCTCACTTTTAAACCCATACCTTAAATTGATAAACTCTCTTTCTAAATTATCTAATAAGTCTAAAGCATCCATAATTATATTAGATGTTTCACTTTCTATCAAATTAGTTTCAAGATTATCTTCTGATATAAGAACGATAGGATGATTGTCGTCATCAATACTATCGCATCTATAATCACATGGATTGTGGCCTTTTTCTATCACATAACCTTTAATACAATTATAAATAAATGACTTAAATGACAGAAACATATATTCAATAGGTGTTGTTATTACAATGAACCTTTTTGATAATTGTTCACTTAAAAATTGATATAAATCCTCGTATTCTATCAAAGTAGAGTTTTTATATGAATATTTCATATTATCCAAGAAAAGGCAACGAATTAAACTTTTGTTGTTTTCTATGACATTCCAAATATAGTCCCGAAATCCTAATTTTATTAACCATAATAAAGAGTTATTTTCCGTTTTATCCATATTTAAAGTAAAGTTTACTATCTCATCTACATTTTGATGAAACTTTCTTGCATATTCAAGAATCATGATGGCACTGTAATAATTAAATCCTAGATGAGTAATTCTCACAATTTCTGTAATATCTAAGTTATTTTCCTTTGCATATAAACTGATATACTGGAAATCATCCCTATTTTCATATAATCTAGTTTTTTGTTGGACCTCATTCCGAATTCTCTTTCTTTTAGAATACTTCTCTATATAATCTTTCACAAACTCTTCCTCTAAAAAAGATTCAATAATGATTTCATTAGTCATATCAGGGTTTTCTTTTTTAATTTTTCTAGCATTATCAGTAATAAATCCATAAATTCTAGTTAAATCCTGATCATTTTCAATGACGGAACTATACTCCCTTAATATGATATTTTTTAGGGGTTCTCCCTTATAGCTCCAATCTTCAAATACGATTTTTGGACGATGCAAGTATTCACTCATTTCATTACTTCTTAGAGCAAAGTCAATTTCTTCTTCGATTTCCTTCTGAGATAAATCTTCAACATTTTGATTTTTAAATGCCATGTATATGACCTTTTTATATAAATCTTCGAGTGTTTTATTTATGCTTTTTAAACTATCTTCATAATAGATTCTCAAATAATCAATCAGTAGCATTCCGCTATAAAAATAGCATTTCTCTATATATCCATATTCTAGATAGTTTTGAAACTCTTTGGAGTCTACAAATTCTTCAATGGTCTCTTTTTTCTCTTGAATAGAAGAAAATTCTTCCTCATGTCTTCTGTTGATAGCATTTTTGATTGCGCTATAGACAGTGGCAACCCTTTTTCCATTTAGATTGATTGTTTTTAAATAATCTATCAAAAGTCCCTCTTTATAGGGCCACTCTTCCTTTTCCTGCTTTGAAATGGTATCTGTATTTAGTAACTCCTTTACTTCTTCACTTTCCATTACAAAATTGATTACTAGTTCTAAATCTTGATTTTTTTCTTGATACATGGACATAATTCTTGAAGTAATAAATTTATATACATAATTAAAGTTATCTGTATCTTGTATTCTTTCTTTTACATAATTTCGTAGTGTCATTCCGTGATAAAAATAGGAATTTCTTTTGGCGGGAGGAGTAGACAAAATTTTCTGAAATTTGTCCGATGATAAATAGATATCAATTAATTCTTCTCTTTTAGATACGCCTAAATTCTTTCTTTTCATTATAGAAGAAACGTGTGTTCTAATCCCCTTTACTATTTGTGCACTGCTTCGATAAGGAGATTGAATATACTTTTCAACATAACTAGATAAAGCCATTCCTTGATAAATCCATTCTGTTTCTTCTTTTTTTGAATAGTTGTCACTGATAATTTCTTGGATTTTAGGTCGACTCAAGATGTCTTCAATTAAAGAATCCATATTACAAGAAGAGGTGTATTCTTTTTCTAAGATATGGCTGACTATATAATATAAATATTCTACATCCTCTTTATTTTCTAATAAGCTATATAAATATTGTCTTAAGGAAACTTTATGGTAATACCATGATTTCGTTTTTCTTTTTTCATAGGTTCCCTTGATAATTTGTTGAATTTTATCTTGACTTAAAATATCATCTATCAATGAATCTAAATTTATTCCTGGTGTATACTCTTTTTTTAATATCCGTTTGATTGTATCATATAAAAAATTCAAGTCTTCTTTATTTTCTAATAAACCTTCTAAATACTGTTTTAAGGGAATATTATGATAATTCCATGAATTCTTTTTTTGCTTTTGATATTCACCACTTATGATTTTTCTAATTTCTTCCCTTTTTAGAATATCCTCAATTAGTAAATCCATATTCCTATTTGTTTGGTACTCTCTAGTTATAATTTCTTCCATTGTAGAATTTAATAAATTTAGGTCATTTGGATTTTTAACAAGTGTTGATACATAATCTTTTAATGGTTGTTTTTGATAAAGAAATTCCATAATATCACCCCCTTAATTATGAAATTTACGATGATTTAATATTTTAAAAGAACAGATATGAGAAAGATTTATCTTCTACGCAAATATCTTTTTACATTTTCTTTATTGGTTACACGTCCACGTTCTACATCTATGATAGGCAAATCTGTCTTCGTTCGCTCTAAAAAATCTAAAAACATTTGATAGTCATCGTCATCTACAAAAAATGGTATTTTTAGACCAATGATATCTGAAAAAGCAATTCTATCTTTCACTAAGTACTCATCCTGATAATTGACAATGGATTTTTCTTCTACTACTATTTTAGGCTTAAACCATTTCCCAAAGGCCCCTTTTTTCCTCACTTCTGTTTCCACTTTCTTGGTGTTTATTTTTTCAATGTCAGGGGAAATAATAAATGCACAATTTCCCATAATGTACTTTTGATATGCATAGCTTCCTCTTTCTAGCCTCTTACATACGCATACATATTCTGTTCCATTACAACCAACATCTTTGGAACTATCTCTAGTAAAAGGAATTTTTTGCTTTTTTAAGTTTTCTTTCGATAGAATCCCAAACTTGTAGACAGTATTCATCATTTCTTCATCTAAAATCCAATGATATAACCAATCTCTATTGATTGTAATGCTTTCTGATTTAGGTTGTATGTATTTATCCACTTTATTTTCTTTCCCCCATTGATTTTAGTTTCTGATAAGATGCTTGTTCTTCTACCATCAAATAGTCTATTGGATTAATATGTTCAAAACCCCTTTCTAAATAAGAAAGACATCTAGAAAAGAATTCTGTTTTTTCTTCTTCTGTAAATTGATCTTCTTTAAATAATCTCATCTGTTTAAAAATATCATCTAATTTATAGTTAAATGCAGTCGTTTTCGCTTGAAGTTTTTGAAACAATTTCAAATTCTCATCATTACAGGCGATATATTGACCCGTAATAAAACTAGAAGTTTGCAAGTCACACTGTGGCAATCCTTTTTCTAATTCGATGCGATATCTCAAAAGTAAATCACGAACTTGCTGGAGTTTCTTATCGACTGTTAATTGTTTCTTATCTACAAGATGACTTGCTTCGGCTTTAGATAAATGCACTTCTTCAGTTCTATCACTAAATAAAAATGCCTTACTTCCTGTTCTTAGATTGCGATGAATCATTTGAATTAACTTTGGAGATATTTCTAAACGATTCCTATAAAATGTTAAGTACTTATCATCTAAATAAGATTCCCTTAATTCTTCTAAGAAATGTTCTTCTTGTCCCCATTCAGATTTCCCATCATAGATAATATAAGCATTCTTTAATTGTTGCGCTAAGAGTGCTTCTTGATATCCTAAGTATACTCTTGAAAATTCAGATGCATGAACCACAGATGGGAATATTTTAATATGATGAACACAAGCCATTACAGTAGAATGTCCTTTTTTTAATTCTTCCCATTCTTTTGTCATTTCATCAATAACAGATACAATTTCTATTTTTTTCTCATCATCTTCTTGGAAAGCATTTAAATACATACCAACTACATGACCTTTTTTCTTCTCATCAGTCGCCATTTTTGTAATCATTCTTGTTAGTTCATTTTTTCTATCATTATTAACCATTCTTTTCACCTCTTATTTTTTAGGTGTAATTCATAGGTGTTTTTCATGCCTATATTTTAACATAAATCTCTTCTTTTTCAAGAAAAAATTATTATCATAATTCAGGAATGCATTCTATATACTATACTATAGGTGATGGATATGGAAAAAAAATACATTTTAGGCCTTGCGGCGGTAATGACTTTCACACTTTTTGTTTTTCTAGGAGTCGCAATTTCTGATAGTTTGAAAACTCCTGCTGCAAAAACAAAGAGTATGGAAGCAACTGTGATGTGGGTAGAAAATGATCAGGTAACTGTTCAGGATCAAAATCATATTATTTATACGTTTGCCATTAATGGAGTTCAGGCAGATGTTGGTTCTAATATTCAAATTGAATATACTGGTTCTCTCAATAAGAATCAAAATATACAAGACGGAAAAGTCGTTAGTTATCAGACATCTCCTGTTTCTGTTGATGAATACGGAATCTCTACGGATTGGCTAGACCATGGAATCTTTAGTAATTATTACACGTTGGCTGGAAAGAAATTAAAAGAATTAACACTAGATCAAAAAATTGCACAATTACTCTTGGTTCGTTATCCTGGAACAAGTGCCGTAGAAGCATTAAAAAAATATCAATTCGGTGGATATGTTTTCTTTGAAAAAGATTTTACTGGAAAGCTTCCTGAAGAAGTTCAAGGAATGATGGCTGAACTCCAGGATTCGGTAAAGGTACCAATTTTAACTGCTGTCGATGAAGAAGGTGGCAAAGTCGTTCGTATCAGTAGTAATCCAAAACTTGCGACTGAGAAGTTTAAATCTTCAAAGGAACTATATACTTCTGGCGGATTTGATGCCATTAGACAGGATACCATCAATAAGAGTAATTTATTACATAATCTAGGAATTAACCTAAACCTAGCCCCTGTTGTAGATGTTTCTACCAATTCTAGTGACTATATGTATGACCGTGCTTTTGGTCAAGGAACAGATTTAACTTCTACCTATGCAAAAACGGTAATTGAAGCAAGTAAAGGGCTGGGCGTTTCTTATACAATGAAACACTTCCCAGGATATGGAAATAATGCCGATACACATGTAAGTGGTACCACAGATACAAGAACATATGATGAAATACTCGCAAATGACCTACCTCCATTTAAAGCAGGGATCGATGCTGGAGGAGAAGCAATTTTAGTCAGCCATAACACAGTCAATAGTATTGATGCAAGTAACCCCGCTTCCCTTTCTCCAAGTGTTCATAATGTACTTCGTAATGAATTAGGATTTACTGGAATTATTATGACCGATGATCTTGCGATGGGAGCAGTATCTTCAATTGATAATGCCGTAATCAAAGCACTCCTTGCAGGAAATGATATCATCATGGTAACAGACTATGAAGGAGCTTTCAATTCCATTAAAAAGGCTGTAGAAGATGGTAGTATCGATGAAAATCTCATTGAAAAAAATGCCTTTCGAATTCTCGCCTGGAAGTATGCCAAAGGACTCATGTATGAAAACCAAAAATAAAACGTAGATTTCTACGTTTTTTTCATTTATCTAATTTTTCCTGATTCTAAAGGAGTTTCTGTTTTTTCCTCTTTTTTAATCTCACTTTCGTATAAATCAATTTTTCTATTATATTCATCAATTGCTTCGTTTAGTCCTGTACCAATGTTTGTAAAGTTCATCCGAAGTCTATTTCCAAAAGTACTTTCTGCACTCACCCCTTGAAAGGTTGGTCCCATCATTCCTTTGACACTATAAAATCTACTAGTGGAAAGTTGATCACTATATAAACAGGTATCTATCATATCTTCTAAAATTTTCTTATAAAATGAAATACTATGGATACTAGGAATTCCACTATTGATTGGTTTATAAAATGGTTTCTCTGGAACGGAAATTACAACTACACACATTTTTTCTTGATACCCATCTACTCTTGCCGACTCAAAGTCAATCGTTCCTTCTACTTTCCCGCTATCTGTTAAAATGTTCGTAATATATTCCATAATTACTTTAGAAACTTTTACTGCAATTTCTTCTGCTTCTTTCTTTTTCATCCCTATTCCTCATTCCTTATACTTTTAAAAGTATACCACAGGATTCATTTCAAAAAAAGAGAATTCTTATTTCCTTTCTATCTTTTTAATGTGTCCTTTTTCTAATCGGAAAAGAGTATCTGCCATTTCTATCACTCTTTCATCATGGGCAATGACAAAAATTAAATACTCTTCTTTAATTTCTTGTAAAATAGAAATCATTTTTTCGGTTGTTTCTTTGTCTAGAGAACTGGTAAATTCATCTAATAAAAGTATTTTTGATTTTTTCATTAAAGCTCTTCCCAAAGCCAAGAGTTGCTTTTGTCCACCAGACAAGTTTGTCGCAAATTCTTTCAGTGTTGTATGATAACCATTTGGTAATTTCATAATCATATCGTGTAAGCCTATCTTCTTACAGATTTCAATTTGAACTTGATGATTTTTATTTATCATCGAAAAATTTTCCTGAATACTCATATTAAATAGAAATGGATCTTGAGTAACAATGGATACTTCACTTAGATAACTCTCTAAGTCATATGTTTCTATCCGTTTTCCAGAAAGAAAAATGCTTCCTTTATTCGCCTCTATTTCCCTAGCAATTAAATTAAGAATTGTCGTTTTGCCCGCTCCATTGGTACCAGTTAATACAGTGATCTCTCCAAATGAAATATTCATGGTCACATTTTTTAAAACGATTTTTTTATGATAGGAAAAGGAAACATTTTGAAAGGAAATACTCGGTTCCTCAAAATGAATTGGCAAGTTTTTTTCCTTTTTGGATTCCACTTTCATTTTTAATAGACTTTCAATTCGTCCAAAAGCTATCTCTTCATCTAAAAGATTCATAGAATACTCCATAATATTTGTCACAGAAGTGGTCATTTTCTCATAGTAAGAAATTAAAAGTAATAATGTCCCAATCGTGATAGAATTTGAAAAAACTTTCCAAATTAAAAATATATACAATCCGAGTTTTCCAAGCTGGACTAGTACAACTGTTACGGATTCTTTTCTCATAATACATTTTCTTCTTAAAAAGTAATGATGTTTCCAATTTTTTCTTTCTTTTTCTAGTTTTCGGTTTAAAGTTGGAATTAAGTTTAGCTCTTTTACATCCTTGAGTCCGTTTAGGATTTGCGCTAAAAGACCTGTTAATCGGTCGGCATACATTCGTTGATTTTTAAAATGCTCTGCCCCTTTTTGATTCAGATCATTCAGTCTTTTTAAGTAAATCAAATGAAGTACGAAAACAATGAAGCCGAGAAACATATTTTGCCAAATAAATATGAAAGTAATCAATAAAAGTTTTAAATACTCCATCATTATATGAAAGGTATGAGAAGGAATTTCACAAACAGAAATTAAATCTAGGTTACTGGTATTAATTATCTTCGCTTTTGGCAAATCACTTTGTTCTTTCATATCATACTGGTAAATAGATTCTATTAGCTTCCGATGTAAATCTACATAACAGTTTTTAAAGAAGCTCGCATAGAAGTAACTATTTCCATAAGTCAAAGCATTTTGAACTAAGTAACAAATTCCCAACAGAATCACAGTTTGATAGGCTCCATTTATATTTTCTAATGTAATCATATCAATAATTCTAGAACCAAGAATTGGAATTCCTAGAGATAGAATATCACTTAAGATTACACAAATACTATAAAAAATTAAAAAAAGAGGTACTTTTCCTAGTAGATGAAAATACCTTTTTACAATTCCCTTTGTCATAGATACCACCACTTATTATTAGTATATAAAGGGATTTCATCCAATTAAAAACTTTTCTCATATCAGAAAAGTTTATTTTATAAAATATTTTTGGAATTGATAGGTACTCCTATTTGACAATTATCTTCTTGATAGTATTCAAAGCAAGGCGAGTCTTTTAAACTGAAACTCGTAGATGGTAACCATCCATGATAAATCATTTGATTCGTCTTTACAATGTCTTTTTGTTCTCTAGAGCCAACAGAAAAGATTGCATATTTCCCCGCAGGAAGTATTATTTTTTCTGTACCAGAAGTTTTTTCTTTAGATCCCACAAAATAAAGATAGGATTTTTCTCGATGATCCCAAATTGCATACATCCCTATTTGATTCCATAACTGGTACGAATTTGTTTCTTTTAATTCTTTATATAATTTTCTAATTTTATAGTGGAAATTATCTAGGGTATCTGCTTCTATTTTCTTCATCCAAAGAATTGTTTCTTTTTGTTCTTTGACTTCATACTCTAAAGATTTATTCTCGGTTTTCTCAAAATGGATTTTTAAAAACTGACTGTACTTTTTCTTTTTCTTTCGATATTCACTCGGTGTACTTCCAAATTCTTTCTTAAAAGCACGTGTAAAAGGAATTGCTGAACTATATTGATATTTAATCGCAATATCAAGAATTGTTCCTTTTGTATTTTGAATTTCTTCTAAAGCTTTGGATAATCTCCGTTTTCGAATATATTCGGAAATAGAGATACCTGTAACTAAGGAAAATACTCTTTGCATTAAAAATTCATTCATTCCTACAATTTTAGATAATTTCTGGTAAGAAATCTCTTCCGTTAAATGATTTTCAATATAATCAATCATTTCATTCATTAAGTCTATTTCCATAGTTTCACTTCCAAACTTTAATGCCACTTTACTTTCTTCTGATGATACTCTAAATTCCGAATGATACCTTTTTCAATTTCACTATTCGCTAATTGATTCATTTTTGGTAAAATTGTTTCCTGAAATATTTTAACAGTTCCATCAATGATTTCCTCATCTACTGGATGGTCCTCTTCTAAATAGTGCCCTAACAGACACTTCCCCTCATAGGCAATTGGTTCCATTCGGAATCGCTCTAGCTGACATATTCTCTCATAATCATCATCTAAATGATAAACAGGTGTAAGTAAGGTTAGTCCCTGACTACTTAAAAATTTTTCATATTCCTTCATCATCGGTGGTTGTTCAATTACGAATTGTTGACTTTTTCTAGCACCTTCGGCAATGGTTGGAATCCCTTTTTCTAAGGCGATCATTGCGGCATACCAATACATCGCACTACGACAGGCTAAACATTGATACTGTGATATTGTTGTATTTCCATAAGTTTCTAAAATATCTGAACATTTTAGATTTTTTATCTTATGAAAACACCTTATAACTCCCACAATTGGTACAATTCCTAAATAGGTGATTTTTTCAGATCCAAACCGTTCTTCTAACCTCTTAGCACCTTTTATAATCATTTCTGTTCCAGTGGAACTGCCATTATCAAAGTGAATTAAATTGACGTGATAACCTCTGGCTGCTAAGTAACATGCCGATAACATAGAATCGAGCCCCCCAGAGTATAGTAATAATACTTCTTCCATAGTAAATCCCCCATGTATGTTATTCTAACGTAAAAATGATAGAAATTCAATCATTCTATTAGAAAAAGAAATCCAATGTTTCTTGAATTTCTTTTATTATTTCGTATACCATGTTTGATAAGTTTTATTTGGGAAGTTAATGACGCTTTCTGCACCTTTGAATCCTGACTTATATTGTTTATTCACAAAATTTACATAATCATTCCATCTCTTACATTCCTTATCCACATACAGTCTACATGGCCATAACTCTAAGTGGAGGTGAACCCCTGTTGCAAACCCTGTATCTCCCATATATCCTAAAACCGTATTTGGGGTTACTTGCATTCCCTCATAAACATTAGCGTACCTACTCAAATGGGCATAAATTGCAGTATAATATTTTCCATCTCTGCCTCGATATTCTATGTTAATATTATTTGCACCTTTTCCATCTTTTCTGTCATTCCAAATCGAGGTAATTCTTCCATATCCTACTGAATATAGTGGTGTATTTCTTCCAAGAGAACTTCCCATATCTAGGCCTCTATGAAGGCTTCCCCAACGATATCCAATAAAACTTGTGATATAGCCTGTCTTGATTGGCCTTGAGAATTGGCCATTCGAAGAAGAAACGGCACAGTCTCTTCCAATGACGTCACTGCGGTTCTTACAACCCTGTGACTTATAGAATTCTACTAAATCTCTTTTAGTTTTTACTTCCTGTTCTAGTCCTGGAGAAAGTTCTCCTAGTTTTGAAACAGAATTTGTTAGTTTTCCAATTTCTGCATTTAGGCTATTAATTTTATTTTCGTATTCCTTTTCTTTGTTTGCAAGTTCTACTTTTCTTTGTTCATTTGCTTGAATTAAATTTTCTAATTCTTTCATTACTTTTTCATTATATTCTGTAATTTGTTCTACAATAGAAAGGCGATATACCAAGTCGGTAATTGAGTCTCCTCCAAAGACATATTCTAAGTAAACGTTTTCCCCTTGACTCATTTGGTAATAACTCACTACATCTTTTGTCTGTTGTTTTCTTTCTGCAATACTAATATTGGATTCTGCAATTTGTTGTTGTAACTCTTGAGTTTCTACTCCCATGGCTTCTATTTCACTCTTTAATTTTCTAATTGTCGCGTTATCTGCATTAATCTGATTCTGACTATTATTGATGGATTGGTTGTTGGCTTTTAATTCTTGCTCTGCTTTGGCTAAGTCATCTTGAAATTGTCCAAATGTAACTTCTTCAGCAAAAACTGAAACGGGAATTAACATTAGGATAGTAAATAAAATTGTAAAACTACTTACGATTATTTTCTTCATCATACTTTTAGATACTTCCTTACTGCCCGATAACTACCAATCATACCTACAATCATACCGATGGCTAATATAATTAAGGATACAATATAGACAAATGGTCCGGGCTTAATCAATTGAATTAAAGGAGAGAATATCTGTCCTCCAAAGTGTTTATATAAAGCATAATATCCATAGATAATTAGAATAATTGGAATCAGGGAACCAAACATTCCTAATACCATTCCTTCAATAACAAATGGCATTTTAATCGATAAGTTACTAGCACCTACCACCCTCATAATGGAGATTTCTCTTTTTCTTGAGAAAATGGTTAGTTTAATTGTATTGATGATTAAGAATACAGTTACTAGTATCAAAAGTACAACTACTAAAATGGTTCCTTTTTCTATCATTTTAAATGCAGAGAGGAATTTTCCTACCATCGTTTCTCCGTAATTCACAGAGTCTACTCCTTCAATTTTGGAAATCGTCGATGCCGTTTCTGCAATCTCTTCAATCTCTGTCACTTTGATTTGGAAGGTATCTTTTAATGGATTCTCGTCTTCACTCCAATCTTTCATTGTTGCATCTAAGGTAGGAGAAGTTGCTTGCATTTCGTCTCTTAGTTGTTTTTTAGATTTATAATCAATCGTCGAAATATTATCGATTTGATCTAGTTTCGCACGAATCACACCAAGACTACTTTCATCGACATCTCTTTTTATAAATACAACAATCGTAACATCTTCTTTGATTACCTTTGTAAAATTATTTACATTTAAGGATGCCATAATACCAATCGCGACAATAATTAATGTAATACTAATACAAGAGATAGAGGCAAGGGATAAAGAGAAGTTTCGAACAACACTTTTAAAAGCATCTCGAATACTTCTAAAAAACATTCTAAATGGCTTCATCGTCATACTCCCCTTTCTCTACATCTTTGACTAATCTTCCTTCTTTTAGGATAATTACTCTTTTCTTCATTCTATTAACAATTTCTTTATCATGGGTTGCCATGACAATGGTGGTTCCAAGTGTTGCATTAATGGTATCTAGTACTTTCATAATCTCAATACTTTTTTCTGGGTCTAAGTTCCCGGTTGGTTCATCGCAAAGTAAGATTTTAGGTTCATTCACAATGGCTCTTGCGATTGCAACTCTTTGTTGTTCTCCACCAGATAATTGATCTGGATACTGACGAACTTTTCCTTTTAACCCAACAAGTTCTAACGCACGAAGAACTTTTCGGTTAATTTCTTCCCTTGGGGCGCCAATTACCTCCAAGGCAAAGGCAACATTTTCATAAACTGTAGATTTGGTAAGAAGTCGATAATCTTGAAATACGATTCCTAGTTTTCTTCTTAGTTTATATACTCTGCTATTTCGAAGTCTCGCAACATTTAATCCACCTACGATGATTTCTCCTCTGGTAGGTTTCACTTCTCGATATAGCATTTTAATTAAAGTTGATTTCCCACATCCTGTTCCACCAATAATGAATACAAAATCTCCTCTTCTAATTTTCAAGTTCAGGTCGTAAATTGCCGTAACCCCATTTTTGTATTGCATGCTTACATCTCTAATTCTTATTAATTCCATTTTTTACCACCTTTCCTATTCATTCTCACCAAATATTTTATATATAGTATTGTACCATTACTTTCAATATTTTTATAGTATTTTAGGGGATTTTGTCGATATGTTAGATTATTGCTATACAGAATTTTACGAATAAAAAAGAAGAACCATACAAGTTTTAATGGTTCTTCAAAAGGATTTGCGTGATTCTTTTAATTATTCTCTGAAAGGTTCTTTATTTCCGTTATGGATAGCCCTATAATTTTAGATATCAAGGATGGCTTCATCTTTTCTTTTATAACTACTTCTAATACAGTTAGTTCGATAAGTTTGCCTAGAAAATTTATTTTTAAATGTTGGATAATTTCCTCTTTTAGAAAAGAAGTTTTGATAAGCATCTTCTAAATTAAAGATGACACATCTTAGACTACAGCTATCTACTTCTTTTATCCATTCAAGTAATCTTTTTGTTTGGAGAATGAAAAACGCACTTTCCCTTTGCATAAAAAAATGTAACCCTCCGATTACATTTTCTATTCTTAAGCACCACCAGATACTTGATATGAATCTGTTACAATAAAGAAAGCATCTTTATCTATTTCTTTAATTCCTTCTTTTAACTTATAGTATTCTCTATTGGGAATCACTGTCATTAACACCCTTCTTTTCTTTTGTAAGAATCCACCTTTTACATCAAAGATAGTTACTCCATGATGTAATTCATTCATAATATAATCTTTAATTTCTTCTTCATGACTCGTCATAATATGGAGACACTTATTCTTAGAAATACCAATTAATACTCGATCTAATACTAAACTATAGATATATAAAATAATGGCTGCGTACATCACCATATTCCATCCAAAAGCAGCTCCACCAAAGATAACAATAATCATATTTGTCGCAAAACTAACTCCTGAGATTGGAGTTTTTCTATATTTTGAAATAATTTCACTGATAATAGAAATACCACCATTACTAAATCCTACTTTATACACTAAACCGGTAGTTACTCCAGATAACACTCCTATAAAAATGGATATTAAAACTTTATCTGATAAATCTACTTGAATCCAAGAGGCAATGTCAGCAGTTAATTCTACAAATACGGGATAAATAATTGTTGAAACAACTGCACCTGACGTTTTTTCAATTCCCAGGAATATAGCTCCAACAATCAATAGAGCCATACTGATTATAAAAATTACAATGGACGGGTTGATATTAAAATAATGATTTAAAATGATAGATACACCAGAACTTCCACCTGTTACAATTTGAGTTGGTAACTGTAATAGGTTGAAATAACAGGCTGAAATAAACAAAGAAAAAATTAAAATCGCATAACGACGTACTAGTTTTTTCTTCCTAATTGTATCTAAAATATTCATCGTGCTTTCTTTTCCTTTTTCTAAAATTTCCATACTATTCCCCTCCAAACACTTCATAGGCATCCATGACAACAAAGAATGCTTTTTGATCAATTTCATGAATTCCTTCTTTTAATCGATAATATTCATCCGTTGGTACCACACAAAGTAGTACTTTTTCTTTTTCCTTGCTATAGCCACCCTTCGCATCAAAGATAGTAACTCCATGTCCTAGTTCATTTAAAACATAATTTCTAATTTCTTCTTCTTTTTCTGCGACGATATAGAATGCTTTTGAGTTTGAGATTCCAAGCAATACACGATCGGTTAATATACCAATTATATAAACTACAATAATTGCATACATTAATTTATTAACTCCAAATATGGTAACACCACTTAAAACGATTACGCCATCACTCATGAGCATTGCTGTTCCCATACTCACTTTCGCATATTTTGAAATGATTTGATTGATAATATCTGTTCCTCCAGTGGTAAACCCTGCCTTAAAGACAAGCCCTGCGCCTAATCCATAAAGGACACCACCAAATAAAACAGCGAGAAAGGTTTCTATTTCTCCAATCGGAATCCATTCTCCAATATTCGCAGTAATTTGAACAAAAATTGGAAACAGTAAAGATCCTAGAACGGAGCCTGTGGTTTGATCAATTCCTAATACGATAAAACTTACAATCAGTAATATTAAAGAGCCAATATAAATGACAATTGATGGATTCCATCCAAACACTTCTTTCGTAATAATGGAAATTCCACTGACTCCTCCAAACACAATATTATTTGGAAGAAGAAATAAATTAAATGCAATTGAGATTAGTAAAAGTCCTAGCAGAAGACTAGCATGACGACGTATTTTATCTTTTTTATAAATCTTATTGATAATTCTATTTTCTGTTTCTAAAGTTTCCGCTCCACTGTCCATTTTATTCTCCTTTCAAATAAGCTTCAATGAATGAATCTAAATCTCCATCTAATACTTTATTTACATTACTTGTTTCAAAATTCGTTCTATGATCTTTTACCATAGAATATGGATGCATTACATAACTACGAATCTGAGACCCAAATTCAATATTTTGGTATGTTCCTTTTACTTGATTTAATTCCTGCTCTTTTTTCTCTTGTTCTAAAACATATAGTTTTGCTTTTAACATTTTCATTGCTTGTTCTTTGTTTTGAATTTGGCTTCTTTCATTTTGACAAGTCACTACGATTTTTGTTGGTAAATGGGTAATTCGAACGGCACTATCGGTTGTGTTCACGCCTTGCCC
Source organism: Caryophanales bacterium UBA7057 (assembly GCA_002493865.1). Classification (GTDB taxonomy): domain Bacteria; phylum Bacillota_I; class Bacilli_A; order RF39; family UBA660; genus Alloscybalousia. The sequence goes on along the minus strand of DLAC01000053.1, from coordinate 1,456 downwards.
TCCACATCCACTCGAACGATATACATCGATTTTTAAATCCTTTTCATTTATTTCTACATTTATAGTATTATCAAATTCTGGAATTATATCAATAGAAGCAAAAGAAGTATGTCTTTTATTCGCAGAATCAAACGGAGATAAACGTACTAAGCGATGTACTCCTTTTTCGCACTTCAAATATCCATAAGCATTGGTCCCAGTTACTCGAATAGAAGCACTTTTAATCCCCACTTCTTCTCCATCTAGATAATCGACAATTTCTGTTTTATATCCCTTTTTTTCACAATATCTTAAGTACATTCTATATAGCATCATCGCCCAGTCACAGGCTTCCGTCCCACCTGCGCCAGAATGAACTTCTAAAATACAGTTGTTTTTATCATATGGTCCATTTAAAAGAAGTAAAACAGATAATTTTTCTAATTTTTCTTTGATTTCATTCGCTGATTTTTCAATTTCAATTTCTAGTTCTTGATCACTTTCTTCTTGTAATAAAGAAAGCATTTCTAAATTGTTATCATTCGTCATTTTTAATTCTTTCAATTCGCCAGTTTCTTTTTTAAGAACACTTATTTCTGATAAAGTTTGATCTGCTTGTTCTTTATTATCCCAAAAACCAGTTTGATTCATTTGATGTTCTTTTTCTTCTAATTGTTTTAGTTTTTTAGGAATGTCAAAGTGACCTCCATAAATCATCGATTTCTTGTTTATTTACTTCTAAGTTTCTTTTAATTTCATTCAATTCCATGAGGTTTCCTCCTAATCATTTCTTATACTATTTTCTTTTTATAATTATAACATGACTCTTTCAAAGACAAAAGAAAAATAGGTAAAATTGAAAGACTCTACCTATTTTAATTATTTGTAATTTAGAATGTTTTATCCATATCAATTAACCATTTACCATTCACTCTTACTAAATATAGAGTTCCTGAGTCACTTTCATCTCCAGAGGTTAATCTTGCTTCTACTTCTGCTTCATCTCCATCAATGGATGAATCTAAAATCTGATAGGAATCAACCTCACCACATACTTCATCCATAAATTCCTTTTTTTGGGAATTTGTTAATTTTGAAACATCTACTTCTTCTGAATAAATGTTTTTGAATACCTTATTCGTATTACATGATTTTAATCCATCTAAGAATTGTTTAGATACAGATTTTGGATCATTTTTATTACTTCCTGTCCCACTATTTCCTAATAGAAATAAAACAATGGCAACGATTGCTGCGACAGCGATGATTGCTTTATTATTCTGAAGAAAGGTTCCATTTGCAGGAGTAGATACTACTACTTTTTCTTCTGTTTCAGTTTCTTCTTCTGCTATTTTCTTGCCGCAATTTGCGCAAAATTTTACATTTTTGTTATTTTTGCTTCCACAATATTTACAATACATAAATTACTCCTCTTTCCCTATTGTTTTCATTTTAGCATAATATAAAACTAACTGTA
>DLAC01000002.1 GCA_002493865.1 Caryophanales bacterium UBA7057 | reverse complement strand
AGAGAAGTGTCCAATTATAAGGATGATACTGCTTCTATTTCTACAGATATTAATACAGACGATGATGATGAAAAAATTGATTGGTCTTTGTATGAGACAATGGAATATGAGTTAAGTAAAAGCTTGAATATTACAAAAGAAGGAGTCTATCATTTAACAGGTACGATTGAGGATGGACTGGTAACAGTAAATACGAATGGAAATGTAAAACTGATTTTGGATAGTGTCTCTATTAAAAATTCAAGTGGCCCTTCCATCTATGTAGAAGAAGCAGAAAATGTAGTGATTGCTACAATCAATGGGACTACTAATTCCTTAGAGGATGCCTCTAGTTATCAAGGATATGATTCTGATGTTGTAGGTACAATTTTTAGTCATGACGATTTAATTTTAGATGGGGAAGGAATCCTCAAAGTGACATCTAATTGTGAAGATGCCATTGTATCGAAGGATGACTTAAAGATAATTCGTGGAACCTATCAAATTACTTCTTCTGATGATGGAATTCGTGGAAAAGATTCTGTTTATATTAAAGACGGAGATTTTACGATTCAATCTAAAGGGGACGGGATTAAGACAACGAATGATACGGATTCAGAAAAGGGATTTATTCTTATTGAAAACGGAACTTTTTCTATTAATGCTTCTTCGGATGGAATTCAGGCAGAAACAAAACTATTAATTCAAAATGGAACTTTTGATATTACAACAGGAAGTGGAAGCAGTATTACGAGTCTACATGAAGAATGGGGACGATTTGGTTCTTCTGATTCTAGTGATGGTAGTAGTGTGAAGGGGTTAAAAGCAAGAGATAATTTAGTCATTGAAAATGGAAACTTTACGATGGACTCTTCGGATGATGCTATCCATTGTAATCATTACTTAGGAATTAAAAATGGAGTTTATCACATTTCCTCGGGAGACGATGGAATCCATGCAGATACACAATTGATTATCGATGGTGGGGAAATTGAAATTACCCAAAGTTATGAAGGACTAGAGTCTTCTTCCATTACAATTAATAGTGGTAATATTTCCATCGTTTCTTCTGATGACGGGATTAATGCTGGTGGTGGAAATGATGCTTCTGCGATGAATCGTCCAGGTCAAAATTCATTTTCAGAATCTTCAAATTATGTTCTTACGATTCGTGGTGGAACGATTTATGTAAATGCCTCTGGGGATGGGCTGGATTCTAATGGTTCTATTTATATGTATGATGGTTCTGTTACGGTGGATGGCCCTACGAATAGTGGAAATGGTGCATTGGACTACGACCGAGAATTTGTAATTTATGGAGGTACTTTAATTGCTGGAGGTGCTAGTGGTATGGCACAAGGGGTTAGTAATTCTTCTAGTATCTATAATGTACTGATTCATTTTACTTCTAACTACGGAGACTCCGATACAATTACCATTACGGATTCTAATAATCAGGAAATTATTTCTTATCATTCCACGAAATCTTATTCTTCTTTAGTGGTGGCATCTCCAGAATTAAAGAATGAAAATACTTATACAATTAAAGTGAATGGTGATGAATATCAAACATTTACAATCTCTAGTATTACTACTAATGTTGGAACTATGGGAATGATGGGTGGTATGAAGGGAAAATCAGGAGATCCGGGAAGTGAACCGAATTATTATCCAGGAGGTGGCCCAGGAGAAAATGCTTCTGGAAGAAAAGGGGAAAGACCCCACAATTATTAAAAAATTCCTATCAAATAAAAAACTTCTTTCTATTTTCTAGAAAGAGGTTTTTGTTCTTATGAAATGTGTTCTGAAATTAAATTTACATATTTTTTTCTTTTCATAACGCCAAGCTTATATTTATCTCCATTTTTCATTGTAATTAGAATTCCAAATGGAAAAAATGGTGGGGTCATACAGGTTTTTACTGAATCAATGTCCTTCATTTCAATTTCCCAACTTACACTTTTGGTTCCAATGAGCCCAGTCGCTAAAAAGGCAATGCGTTGATTCGTAAAATAGAATTTTCCTGAAATCTGTCTACTTACGGTTAGCTGAGGCATTTTCCAACAGTCTCCTGAAATGTGATTTGCAAGAATCTCTTCTCCTGCTCTTGTTTCAAATATTTTTTTTGCCATAGTCTCTCCTTTAATTTTTGAATTTTCTTATTTCTAATTATATCATATGGTTTCCATATTAGAACTGAAATATAAAAGTGTGGGTAACAATTTATTTAGTGTTCTAGAGAGAGGAGTATAAAGATTTTGCAAGTTTGCCAATTTTTCTCAACTCATTTTAATTTGAGAGTAGTTTTTATATTAACCCGAAAAGTCCGAGTTTCCTATCAATCTGGTGCTCGTAGCAGGAATCGAACCTGCATCAGTCACTCCGGAGGCGACCGTTTTATCCATTAAACTATACAAGCAGTAAATTACTTTATTACTATTTTAACACAACTTATTTAAAAAAGTTCAAATTTTGGAAATAATTAATAGTATAATAAGCAATAGGTGATATTATGGAAGAGAAAATTTTCTATCAAACAAAGGATCATATTAAGCTATGTGGAATTTTATCAATAGTTAATCAAAAAACGGAAATTGCTGTACTTTGTCATGGAATTATGGGGGATAAAAACGATTCAGATCATTTTAAAGACCTATCAGCTACTCTTCACAAAAACAACATCAACACTTTTAGATTCGATTTTAGAGCGCACGGGGAAAGTGAAGGAAACGACCATGAAATGACTCCTTCCAAAGAATTAATTGATTTAGAGACAACGATTGATTTACTTTTAGAGAAAGGATTTGTTTCTATCTATTTACTCGGTGCAAGCTTTGGGGGAAGTGTTGTATCTAGTATTGATTTTAAAAAATATTCTTGTATTAAAAAATTAATTTTATGGTATGGCCTACTAGATTTTTCAGGAACATTGACAGACTTTTTTACGGAAGAAAGTGAAAGAGAAGCTAATAAAATGGGGTTTAAGGTAATTAAAAGTAGCAGACCTGGAATTACATTTAAACTAGGTAAAACTTTATATCAGGATATTAAAAATAGAAAACCATATGAAAACCTTTTAGGTTTAGACATTCCTATTTTATTTGTACATGGAACTGTTGATTCTGTGATTCCTTATCAGTCTTCCAAAGTGTTTTGCGAAAAATGTAAAAATGCAACAATTAGATTAATTGAAAATGAATCTCATGCATTCCGTAATTCAAAAGAGGGATTAGAAGAAGCAATTGATAGTACCGTAGAATTTATAAAATTTTAAGATGTAACAAAAAAGGACACATTTGTGTTCTTTTCATTTCATCACTATTCGCCCTCATAGTAATCAACATGATCAGCCTCTTTAAAAAATGTACTTGAGATACCATGTTCAATTACACCAATCTTGTTAGAATCTATATAATGAATAATATCAGGAGAATTTGTAGTATCAAAATCAATATAAAGCAAATTCTGATTCATTGAGGTATTGATTATTTTATGAGTTCCTGCTTTTCCACAAGGAAATACAATAATGTCCCCTTTTTTGATGGGAAGTTCTCTATCTACTGTTTGGATGATTCCAGAACCTTCTATGATATAGAAACATTCTGTATTATAAGAGTGGTAATGTTTTGGAAAAGAAGCTTTGCCTGGCATAATTTCATAAAAGCAAATATATGCCTGATTAAATTCATTTCTTTTTGTAACTTCATATTTCTTATATTCGTAGCCTTCATGTTCATTTTTGTATTTTGGGGTAATAGTTTCTATATTCGTTTTTACAATTTTTTCATTCATTACACTGATTTCCTTTTCTTCTTCCAAATTTTTCTGATTCCTTTTAAGGAAAGAGTTGATAAAGTAAATCCAAGTACAGGAACTAAAGAACTCAAAAATATATTATCAATTTTAGAAATAGAAAATGAATATAATATGACCACTAAATAAGTTAACAGTGCAATACAAATTCTTCTAGTAAAACTTGTTTCCCAAGCTTTATCTTCTTCTACTCTTTCATTTCTTTTTTCAATCTTTTCAATTCTTTCTTCTAATTTCAATTGTTATTCACATCCTTTTTTAATAACTATATCACACTTAAAAAAATTTTTCATCTGATGAAACAAATAACAGTAATTTTTTTAAAAGAGATATGTTATACTTAATATAATAAATTAAAAATTTAGAGGAGTATTAAAATGGCAAAGAAAAAAAGAAAAGATTTAGCGGATATGAACAGAAAGGAGTTAACTAATTTTTTTGAAGAGTTATTTGAAAAAGTAAAATTGAGAAGTAGTACAGTACGTCAGATTGATTCCTTACAAAATGATTTAGATCATTTAAAACCAAAAGAGGAAAAATTTGATAACGTTATCAGTTTTATAAAGAATAATTTAATTCTAAAAATTCTCTTTATTAGTTTTACGATTGTTTTTACGACCCTATTAGAGATATTTTTGGAGACTATATTTGGGGCAAAATTGCCTATTATGTCTCTCTTGTTATCCATTGTTATCTGTGGAATTGCTACTCTTATTTACTACAAAATGGGGAAAAGTAAGACAAATACTATTCTTCTATTATTAATTAGCGTTACTCTTTTACATATTATGAAAGTTCTTGATATCAATGATTTTGCTAGTGCAGTTGTTATGGTTTTATTATCAGCTCTTTTGTCTTTAGCAATTTGCCTTGTTGTTGGCACTGTATGGCTAGGTATTAACTTTAGTAAATTTTTATCTACTAAAAAGGAAAAAAACAAAGAAAATTACAATTGGTATGAAGAAAAGAAAGCAAGTATTATAGAATCTATGTCTCAGTTAGAAAAGGAATTTGAACAACTACAAACTGAAATTGATCATTTGACCGATGGAGAATTACATGCCAGTTATCTAAATGAATATACACTGGATCAATTTATTAAATACTTACAAACTGGAAGATGTAATAATTTAAAGGAATGTGCAAATTTATATGAAGAAGAACTGAAACAAGAACAAAGAGATCGCTACATGAGGGAGGCTAGGGAAAGAGAAATAGAGATACAACAAAAAGAATTAAAAATGAAAGAACAAATGCAAGAAGAACAGAATCAATTATTTAAAGATATTCGTGATGAAATGGGAAAAGTAAGGGAGAATTCAGAATTTCAAAAAGAATTTACCAAAAATAAAGTTTATAAATATGGTACTAGCAGTGATTTAAGTGCTATGCATGATGCCGAGAATAAGGCAAGAAGGAGTCGTTAATGAAAAAAATAATGAAAAATAAAAAGATATTTGTTTTTGGAATTGTTCTCCTTGTTTTTTTACTTCTTGGACTTTATCATTTCTTAGGTTCTAACGAAGACAAATTCATTGTAGGTAAAACTTTAAAAATATCTAATCCAAGTGACTATTTAGTACAGTATGATAATGGGGACTATTATTTAATGAAGGCAAATGCAGATATTAAATTTATGGTTTCTAGTAAGGATAAAGAAATTAAGTATCAAATAGTTGATGAAGATAATAAAGAGGTTGGAACCAAAGTAAATAAGAAAAAGAAGAACTTTGAAATTGCTCCTAATCAAAATTATGAAGCAGGAAAGACGTATCAATTAACTTTGGAAAATGCTTCCTTTACCGATGAAAAATTAAAAGATATTCAAACACTATATTTTACAATTGTACGTCCGAATGCAAATACTCAAGTATTCAATGATAATGTAATTAAAGTGAATAAGGATACCATTACGGATGTTCAAGAAGATGATCACTATTATCAAATTACATCTAAGAAAGAGTTTAAGAAGAATGATATTTTATATTATCAAAATAAAAATGAATACCTTGCTTTCAAAGTAAATAATGTTACAAAGGAAGATGATTCTTATATTATTGAAACGGATGCTCCTACACTAGAAGAAGTTTTTAAAGAATTAGATATCTATGGGGAATTTCCTTTAAGATTAGATGATTTTATTACGAATGAAGAATTAAAAGACTATATTACTGTTGCCATTGAAAAAGAAGGATTACTAGATGGTATGATTCCAAAAGCGGATGCTGCACAGGTATTTAATATAGAAATTACACATCAAAGAGATGGTGGGTATAAAGTAAAAGTGGGAATCATATTAGAACATGGGAAAGAATCTAAGTTCAAAGTTTTAGATAAACATGATTTAAAGTTTGATATTGAATTTAGCGTTCATCTAAAAGCGCATAGCGAACTTAACCGTGATTACCAAGATATTGGGGCCTATTTTGAAATTGAGATGGGGACAGGATTTGCGATTGAGTCCCACGATGACCATTTTTTAACTTTGAAAAGGGAGTTCGAAGAAGGAGAAGAGATGGCTGTTTCTTTTCAAGGATTAACTTTAGATGAAGAAGAAGAAAAAAAGCCTTTCTTGCAAACGTTCATTGCTTTACCAATTCCTGGATTTAATATTAATTATAAATTAAGTCTTTTGAGTGAATTTAAAGTTGCTTTAGAAGCAGCCTTAAAGGCAAAGAGTACGATGAATATTGGTTTTGGTTATAATAGCAATGGGTTCTATCGCCAATTGGATTTCAAAGCAGAAGAAAATGAGTATTCTATCTTTGGAAAGGGAGAAGCGAAACTTGGATTAGAGACAAATATTAATTTAAACTTTATTGGTATTTTAGAAACTGGGGTCAATTTACCTATTGGTGTTTATGGAGAAGGGGAAATTGGTGCTGTCAGCTCTAAAACAAAGAAAGACTATCAGGGCAACTTTGAATTGGGTGCTTTTGTAAGTGCGGAAATTTATGGAGAAGCAAAATTTCTTATGTTCAGTCTTGGCAAGGCATCTGTATCTTATGAAAAGAAGATGCCACTCGTTGAACTCAAAGGTTCTACGGCTGATAATCAAGGTAATTGTGAAGAAAAACTATTAAATGGAGATTTTTCTTGTTATGCTGGAACTTATACTTATATGGTAGGGGGTAGTTCCCAAAAATCAAATCTAGTTCTGGATCAGGAAGGTAAAATTACGGGAGAAGGTTTTAGTGAAACTTATAATCGTAAACCAGTATCTATTCAAAAAGAGGAGGACGGAACCTACCGAATTGAACATCAATTTTATTTTGAATCTCCTTCAGGGGAAAGAACTCTAACTTCTAAATATTTCTATCTAGCACCTATTGATGTAAATCTTACCTATTATAGTATAAGCGGACAGGAAGGAACCGATACAACAAAGATTCGAATGAAAGAAGAGGGATTTATATCTGCTGATAGTAACGTAGTTTATCAAAAGGATGAAGGAACCAGTGATAGCTGTGAAGAAAAATTGATGAAGAAAGACTTCTCTTGCTATTCTGGAAGTTACACCAATAAATATAATTCAAACGATACTATCATTTTAAAAGGGGACGGTAGTATAGAAAAAGGAAATACGGCATATATGAACACTCCCTTATCATGTGTAGATGAAACTTCTGATAGTTATCCTAGTTATAGGTGTATTACAGAGTATAAAGATGCAAATTCTAATGCGCTTATAGATAAAGGATTTCGTATTTTCCCTGTTGGATATGATAGTGGTTGGGGAGATATTAACAAAATTAGGCTGGCCGTTTTAAAGGGAAATGGCGCTGATATATATGAAAAAAATGAATAACATATTGAAAAGGCTTTTTAAATAAAGTCTTTTTTCTTTTGTCTATCTATCATTTTCATTTTGTGTTATAATATTAATGTTTAAGAAAGAAGACATTTTTATGTGAGAATGGCGGAATGGTAGACGCGCTACTTTGAGGGGGTAGTGGTCATATGACTGTGGGAGTTCAAGTCTCCTTTCTCACACCATTTTGATATGAAATCCATATTATGGCTTTTTGATATAGTAAAAAGAAAGTGAGGTTTATTATGAAAGGTTTTCTAAGAGGAATTTTGACAGTTTGGATTACTGTATTATTAATGGCATTTACTTTACTTTTAAGTGTTAAGGGTGTCATCATTCATACTGCAGATACCATGATGAAAAAGGAACTTACGGATCATGTAGTGAGTACAATCGTAGAAAATAGTGCAAGTGATATTTCAGATGAAGTGATTGATGAGGTAAAAGATACCATTCAAAATAATCCTGAAATTAAACAGATGATGGATCAGTATTTTGACCAGGCCTTAGATATTTTAAGTAGTGATGGCTCTACAGGGAGAATTGATGTTTCTAAAGAATTAAATGGACTGATCGACGAAGGCGAAAAAATACTCAATGATCATGGAGTTACGATTACTGAAGAGCAAAGGGAAGAGTTAAATTCTATTGCCTCTAGTGAGGAAATTAACAATCTTGTAAATGATACAATTCAGGATGTCAAAGAAGATTTACCAAGTAGTACAAGAGGGGTGTTAAAGACATATAAATCTTTAACAAGTGGAAGTATGAAAGTAGGAATTATTGTTTTAATTATCGTTGCTTTAATTTTAATTGCATTACTGAAAAAGAGTTATTACAAATGGTTATCTAATTTTGGCGGATCATTACTTGCTTCAGGAATTATTGTGGGGGTTATTCTTCCATTCTTATTCAATGCTTTATTAAGTTTAATCGATGAAGAGGATTTAGGGATTTCACTATTCTCTTTAAATATGAACGGTTATATTCTGATTGCCCTAGGAATTATTTCTATTGTACTTTATATGATAATTCCAAAGCTTATCATGAAGAAGAAAAAAGATTCTACTTTACCTGAAGAACAAGAAAGTGCATCATAAAAAATCTAATTATTTTAACCTACGTTTTAGCAAGCTTATTTCTCTAGCTTGCTTTTATTATGAATGATTCTAATCGTAAGTTAAAGTTTCTTTCCTTTTTTCTAAATTATGTTATAATGAAAGAACAGTTTAGAAAGGATATGGAATTATGGGTCGTTATGAAGAAACACAAAAAGTAGGAGTTTTTGGAATTTTAGGAAATTTATTTTTATTAATTATTAAAGCGATGGTTGGATTTATTAGTCATAGTCAATCCATGATTGCGGATACTTTTAATAGTGCAAGTGATATTTTTGCTTCATTAATGACTACAATTGGAAATAAAATTGCGAATGTTCCTGAAGATGAAGATCATAATTTTGGTCATGGGAAGGCTGAATATATTTTTTCATTTCTAATTAGTTTATCCATGATGGGACTTTCTTTAAAATTATTATGGGATTCTTTTTCTTCAATTTTAGAAAAAAATGTGGTTATTTTTTCCATTCCCTTATTGGTTGTCTGTGTTCTTACTATTTTAGTAAAATTAGTACTTTATATTTACACAAAAAAAGTTTATAAAAAACATCATAATATTTTAGTCGAATCAAATATGTGTGATCATAGAAATGACTGTATTATTACCGCTTTTACAATGCTTTCGATTGTACTCAGTTACTATGGAATTTATTGGGTAGATGGAATTATTGGATTTTTTATCTCTGCTTGGATTTTTTATACAGGGATTCAAATATTTATTGAAAGTTATCGTGTTTTAATGGATGCTTCTCTAACTCAGGAAAAGAAAGATTTTCTTCGAAAGATTGCCTTAGAAAATAAGAAAATTAAGAAAATAGATGAAATTTATTCTGTGCCTATTGGATATCATTATATTGTAGTTTTAACTATTTATGTGGATGGGAAGATGCCTACAAAAGACAGTCATGAAATTGCTGATAAACTTGAGGATATTATTGTCAGAAAAATGGATTCAGTACAAAAGGCAATTATTCACGTGAACCCAATTTAATACTTTAGATATTTTCTAATGCTCTCATTATCTTAAAAATAAAAACTCCAATTACTTAAATCTTTTAGTTTCATATTCTGCATGCTATAATTGTTATTAGGTGAACATGGTATGAAAAAGGAATTGGAACTAGAGGATATTCTATATTTTAGTGACCGTTATAGAACGAATCCCAAAAACTTAGAAATTGAAAGTAAAATTAAGGAAGTTGGAATTTTAAAGTCCAGTATTGATGAAGAAAAGAAAGAAGAGTTTCGTTTTGAATTTAATATAGAAACCCCAGAAGTTAAAATCTATGATCAATTAGGCAGTCATCAGTGTAATACTTATGCCTTTCTTAGAGTAGTGAAGGATATTTTACGAAATCATTCAAAATTAGATGTAAATTCTCTTGATTTTTCTTCTAACTATATTAACTTTTTTGATAAATTTGAAAAAGCCAATGCTTTATATAATCAATTGATTCAGTTAAACTCTATATCACTCGAGGAAATCAATCAAAAAGTAAACCAGTATATTGGGAGTTTTGGGACATTTCACTTTTGTAAAGAGATTGTAGATAAATATGGATTGGTATTATCTAGCGAAATGAATGAAGTAGGTGAGTATTATAATGATTCTCTTACGATTGAGTTGTTAAGGAATAAAATAAAGGCAGATTTAGTTTCTTTCATTTCTATGAGTAGGGAAGAGAAAATTTCGTGGAAGGGGGAGTTTATGTATGGTGTTTTTGAATTTCTTTCAAAAGTCTATGGAAATCCTCCTCTTCATTTTAAATTTCAGGAAGATATGATGACTCCTCTTCAGTTTAAGGAAAAATATTTAGGGGATTTCTTAGAGGATTATATTACGGTGACTCCTTTTTCAAAAGAAGTATTATGTAGCAGTTATTCCTTTATTCCAGATATTTATTTAAATCCTGAGAAGATAATACATTTACCAATTCAAAAAATGAAAGAAGCAATTGTTAGGCAATTACATCAAGGAATTAGTGTTTGGTTTTCTTCAGAAGAATCTACAACTCTCGATTATGATATGAATATCTTAGATTCTAATTTTTATGATGTTTATGGTTTATTAGAAATTAAAAAACTTTCCAAAAGGGAAAGAATGTTATTAGATATGATTAACTATGATCATGCGATGTGTATTACTGGTGCCTTGGTAGTTGGGAATGAAGTTCGGCAATTTAAGGTGGATAATAGTTTTGGTAATCATGGTAAGTTTCATGGACAGTTGATTATGACAGATTCTTTTTTAGAGAATTGCGTAATAACGGTTGTTTTGAATAAAAAATTTGTGCGGGAAGATAAGTAGAGAAATATTAGATGATAAAAATATAGAGTTTATTTTTTGCATTGACTTTTTCCCTCAAGATTTTTATTTTTTGATATAATGAGATATAGGAGTGTATGGTAGATGAGTAAAAAAGAATATATTGAGAATAAAGAAGATTATATTTTAAAAGAGTTTCCAGATGGAAGCAAGATTACAGTTCGTGAATTACAATTAGAAGTATTAACGATTATGGATGAAATTCATAGAGTTTGTGAGAAAAATAAAATTGAGTATTGTTTGATTGCAGGAAGTGCTTTAGGTATTTGTAACTATGGTGGATTTATTCCTTGGGATGATGATATGGATATTGCCATTCAAAGGAAGGATTGGCTTCGTTTTATTGATGCGATGAAAAAAGACCTGGGAAAAGATTTTTATTTTGATTGTTATGAAATTGATAAAAAATATAATCCTATTTCTGGACCTACAATGAAGGTGAGAAAACGTGGAACGTATATAGAAGAAGCTAATTTTCTTTTAAAGAATCGGTGTAAAAGAGGAGATGGAATTTTTGTTGATGTCATTATTTATGATAATGTTTCAGAGAATAAACTGATTGATGAAATCAACCGAACTGTGATTAAGATTGTAATGCCATTTATTGTATTATTTGATAATTTGCATATTAATCCAATCCCTTTAAAAAAATTTGTTCGATGGTTTTCTAACCGATATTCTAGAAGGAATGAAAATAGTCGGTTCGTTTCTCAACCAATTTCTGTTCCTTGGGAAAAATTCTTAAAAGAGCCCGTATTTTTAAAGGAAGATGTATATCCTCTAAAAAAATATAATTTTGAAGGAAGACAGTACTATTCATATAATCATATAGAAAAAGTGATGACAGAGTGGTATGGGCCTAACTGTTTAAAAAAATGGAATGGAAAAGAATGGGAAGAAACATGGCCTGTTCAAAAAAGAAGTCCAAAACATATTGTGGATATTAATCTTCATGGAGAAACACCTACAAGTAAGAAAAAACAAAACTAATTTTAAAAATGAATATATTATGATACAATGAAATAGAAGTATAGAAGAGGTGTGTCATGGCAAGAAAGACAATGGATGATGAGTTAGATACTAGTAAGGAAGATGAAACTATTTCTAAAGAATCAAAAACAGTATCTAAAAATGAGAAAAACCAACAGGAAAAGGCAGAAGAAATAAATGAAAAAATAGAAGAAATTAGAGAAGTGATCGTTGAAAAGAAAACAGGATTTAATTATTTAGAAGTCATTTTAATTATGATTATTACTTTAATCATTGGCGGATTCTTTGGAGGAACGGTCGTAAAACTTACAAATAAACAAACTGCCGTTTCAAAAGATGGAGCGGAGAACAGTCAATATCAAGAGTTTATTGATACATATAATGATATTAAAAAAAATTATTATGAAAAAATAGATGAAGATGCATTATTAGATGCTGGAATCAAAGGAATGCTTGAGTTTTTAGGAGATAAGTATTCTGTTTATATGGATCAAGAAGAAACTGATGAGTTTAATGAACAAGTAGAAGGCAAGTATGAAGGTGTTGGAGTAGAAATTGTTCAAGATGAGAATGAACATGTATCTATATATCGTGTTTTTGAAAATTCACCTGCAGAAAGAGCCAAGTTAAAAGCAGGAGATATCATTCAAAAAATTGGTGCCGAAGATGTTACTAAAAAGACGACGGCTGAGATTTCTGAAATGATTAAGAAGTCAACAGAGAAAAAAGTAAATATTACGATTCTTAGAGACGGAGAATTAAAAGAGTTTACGTTAGAAAGGGAATCTATTGATATTGAGTCTGTAGCCATTAAAACGTTCGATGTTAACAAGAAGAAAATCGGCTATATTGCGATTAGTGTTTTTGCGTCTAATACAGAAGAACAATTTTCTAAAAAATTGAAGGAATTAGAAAAGGAAAAAATAGATGGGCTTATCATTGATGTGAGAGGAAATTCTGGGGGATATTTAAATAAAGTTACTGATATTGCTTCGATGTTCTTAGAAAAGGGCAAAGTGATTTATCAGTTAGATACCAAAGGAATTGTAGAGCAGATTCGTGATGAGTCTAAAGAGAAAAGAGATTACCCAATCGCCGTTTTAATTAATAAGGGAAGTGCTTCTGCTTCTGAAATTCTTGCAGCGTCCTTACATGAGTCATATGGTGCCTATTTAGTGGGTAGTGCTTCTTATGGAAAGGGAACCGTTCAAAGAGCCTATACTTTGGAAAGCGGAGCGACTGTAAAATATACAATTCAAAAATGGCTAACCCCTGAGGGAACATGGATTAATGAAAAAGGATTAACACCAACGCATCCTATTGATTTAGATATGAAATATATTTTAGATCCAAAGGATGAAAATGATAATCAACTACAAAAAGCACTAGAAGAAGTAAGCAAATAGATTTTGTTTACTTCTTTTTTCTTTTGTAATATAATATATATCATTCTTTGAAAGGGAAATTTGATTTATGAAAATTAGAAACTTAAAGATTCATGAAAAATTGAATGATATTGGATTTTTTTCAGTAGCTGGTATTTTTATTGTAGGTGCTATTGCTTATCAGTTTGTAGATATTAAGGAGCAAGTAATTGATACTCCGGATACGATTGAAGATTTTAATAAAGATGGAGATACAATTACAAAAGAATTCTTACCCGGAGAACATCAAATTAAAAGAACTAGAGTGGACTCATTTTATTATGAAACAGAACCAATCGAAGGATATACAATTGAAAGTGTTGCTGTAAAAGGATATAGTGATAAGAATATAATTACTTATGTTAATACATTACCAGTTGTTGTTCATGGAAAAGAACATAGTGATGGAACAGTAACTTTTGATGAATTTGGAGAAGTTATCACAAGAAATTCAGTTAAAACTATGGGAAAGTAATGGAATAAACTTCTTTTTTATTATGTTTTATATTTTGTAGAGGATAAACTAGTTTCAGTGTTACTATTTCAATAGTTTATATTTTTAAGATATTAGTTTTAAGATATTAATTTGCCTCTGAAATCTTATTAATTTCTTCAATCGATAAGCCTGTAATCTTAGAAATTAGAGAAGTATCTAATTTTTCCTTTAGCATAGACTTTGCAATCTCTATTTTTTCTTTCCTAATTCCTTCCTCTAGGCCTTCTTCTTTTCCTTTTTCTTCGGCATGATATAATTCTGTGTTTCTTAACATCTCTTGGTGTAATTCTTTATCATAAAGTCCAATGATTTCTTCTTCCTCTGATGCATCTAAGGCATCACTTACATATTCACTCATGACTGGATCCTCCCCGATTAGATCTTCTAGTCGTTTAGAACTTCCTTCATTAAAT
>DLAC01000052.1 GCA_002493865.1 Caryophanales bacterium UBA7057 | reverse complement strand
TTAAGTAGTCCTAGGAAATTTTGTTTATTTTGTCTTTTTGTGGTATTATATAATCAGTGTGAAACATAGAGAGGAAGTGATTTTATGAGGAAGAATTCGTTTATGCAGGGAGCATTTATTGCAACTTGTGGAATTGTTCTTAGTAAAATTCTAGGTATGCTTTATGTGATTCCCTTTTACTCAATTATTGGGGATCAAGGGGGTGCTCTCTATGGATATGCATATTCGATTTATTCCATCTTTTTGGGAATTAGTCAAGCAGGGATTCCGATGGCAATCAGTAAAATCATCAGCGAATATAATGTTTTAGGATATTATGATGCGAAAGAGCGTTCTTTTAAACTAGGACGAAAAACACTCATGATTTTAGGGGCAATTTGTTTTGTTATTATGTTTATTTTCGCAGAACCTTTATCGAGAGTGATTATTGGAAATGTATCTGGTGGAAATACGAGAGAAGATGTAACTTTTGTAATTCGTGTAATTTCTACGGCCATTTTAGTAGTACCACTTCTTAGTGTTTATCGTGGGTTATTACAAGGAAATAAGTATATTACACCAACTTCTATTTCTCAAGTTTTAGAACAAATTGTCAGGGTTTTAATCATTGTCATTGGTAGTTATGTCTCTTTAAAAGTTTTCCACTTATCACTCACAGTGACTGTTGGAATCGCTGTATTTTCTGCGACGGTTGGCGCCTTTTGTTCTTGGCTTTATTTACTTATTAAAACCAATAAGAATAAGAAACAACTTTATAAAAGAACTTTACGTGTTGAAGAGCCTAAAGTAACAGACAAAGAAATTATTCGAAAGATTTTATTTTATGCTTTTCCCTTTATTATGATTGACGTATTTAAGTCATTAATTAATTCAGTCGATGTTTTTACACTGGTTCCCGTCTTGGTAAATGGAATCGGTTATACGGCTATCCAAGCAGAAACAATTATGGGTGTTATTTCTACTTGGGGACTCAAGATTAATATGATTATTGCATCGATTGCGACTGGCCTTATGGTGAGTTTAATTCCAAATTTGACTGCTAGTTTTGTCAAAAAGGATATGGAGGATGTTCGAAATAAAATTAATCATACATTACAATGGTTACTTTTCTTTACTATCCCAATGACAATCGGTCTTAGTATTTTGGCAAAACCTGTTTGGACGATTTTTTACGGAGCGAGTGAGCTTGGCCCTAGTGTGTATCAATATTATGTTTTTGTCGCACTTGTTACCACTCTTTTTACGGCATCTATTACGATACTACAACTATTAAAAGAATATAAAATGGTCTTTATTTCCTTATTATCAGGACTCATTGTAAATGCTTCGTTAAATGTGCCACTTCTTTATGCATTCAACCGCATGGGACTTCCTGCTTACTACGGTTCTACTACTTCTACCATTTTAGGATACTCTTCTTGTATTATTATTTCTTTATGGCATATTCATAAAAAATATCAAGTGAATTATGAGGATACGGTTAAAAAAGTAATTAGTGTTTTAATGACTACCATGATGATGGCTGTTATCCTTTTACTACTACAGAAAGTATTCCCATATGATTCGACCAGTCGATTATTCTCTATTTTATATGTTTTAATCTATGCATGTATTGGTGTTGTCATTTACTTTTTCATTGCATTTCAGTCTAAGCTTGTAGATTCAGTGTTTGGAAAAGAAAATATTATGAAAATTCGAAAAAAATTTAGGAGATGATTAAGATGGAATTTACAGTTTTAAGTGAGAAGGAATTTGATCAGTTTTCTAAAACCTATGAACAGGCTTCTTTTTTACAGACCGTGGAACATGCACATTTAAAAGAGGATTATTTAAAAAGTAAAGTTCATTATGTCGGAGTCAAAGATAAGAAAAAAATCGTTGCGGCATCTCTTGTTTTAGAAGATCTATCAAAGTTTCATCAAAAGAAGTTTTATGCTCCTCGTGGATTACTTGTAGATTATCATAATCAAGAATTGTTAGAGTTTTTTGTTACTCATTTAAAGAAATATATTAAAACTTGTGGGGGATTTATTTTAACGATTGACCCGAATGTTGTTTATCGAGTTCGTAGTAGTGATGGGGATATTTTAGAGAATGAAAAGGCTGATGATGAAACCGTAAACAATTTAAAAAATCTTGGCTTTCGTCATTTTGGATTCAATATTTACTTAGAGTCTTTACAAGCAAGATGGGCTTATCGTATGCCTTTAGATGAAGATTATGAGACAAAGAAAAGTAAGTTTTCTAAGAGTACTCGGAAAAATATTGATTCTTGTATTAAGAAAGGACTTCAGGTTCGTGAAGGTACAATGGATGACTTAGAAGTCATGACAGAAATATTTGATTTAACTTCTAAAAGAAAGGATTTCTTTTCCCGGAGTTTGGACTATTATAAAAAGATGTATGAGCATATGAAGGATTTGATGACAATTTATATTGCCTATTTAAATCCAGATGTCTACTATGAACATACGAAAGCACTTTTAGATGCGGAAAACTTGAATAATCAGGAACTCATTGCCAAGATGAAGGTTGACAATGTTGGAAATAAATTGTTGAAAAAGAAAGAAACTAGTGATACACTACTTAATAAGTATAGGTTAGAATTAAAGAAAGCTGAAAAGTTTAAGAAAGACCATCCAAACGGGTTAGATGTTGGATGCTTACTATCTCTTCGTTCAGGTTCTGAGTATCTAACACTATCGAGTGGAGTTTTGGAAGAATATAAGAGTTTTACTCCGAAATATCTAATGTATGAGCATCATATTAAAGAAGCTTATAAGGAAGGATTTAAGTATTGTAATTTTTATGGAATTACAGGAGATTTTAATCCTAAAAATAGGTATTATGGAATTTACGAATTCAAAAAAGGATTCGGTGGAAATGTCATTGAATTGGTTGGGCAATTTGAACTTCCGATTACGAAATTCTATTTTGTATATCAATTTCTAAAAAAAGTCCGCGACAAAGTAAAAAAGTAAGGGTGGTAAAAGTGAAGGATAATTATCGTTTTGAATATATGGATGAGAATAAGTTTCGTGTTCGGGAACGTTCTGTTAGAAAGTATAATATGCTTGCTTATAAGAAACTTACATTTGAGTATTATCCACAGTTAAAAGAAGGTAACTTTTTAGGAAAATTAGTAAAAGAAAATGAAGATGGTTCTTTAATGTATGAATTGATGCTTCCAACCGATGAGATGTTTCAGAAGGTTCATGGAGTTATGAAACTACATTATACTGTTTATCCTGATAAGAAGGTAATTTTACTTACCAATATCACTCCAGATGGTATTTTAGATGAAGGACATCGTTCTGAGTTAACTGCTTATAAGGGTGTTATGATTTCTAAAAGTAATCCAAAGAAAGATATGTTTAAAGTCAATCTTTTAAATATGATGAATAAGGGAATTGGGAATAGTGCCATTTTTATAGCAATCATTGCGAGTCTATTAGTGATTGGTTCTATTATTTTATATTTTGTAATTCATTAGTATTAGAAACGGGCATAAGCTTTACAGCTTTATGTCTTTTTTTGTAATATTTAAAAAATTTTGTCCGATTGGTTACTTTTTAGAAATAATGTAATTAGAAGGTAATTGATTTTACTTAAATTCTAAAGAAGGACCATATGACAGAAGAAATAAAATGTAGACTAAATTTACCAATGAGTGATGAATATATTTATAAGTTAAGTGACAGAAAAGAAGGAGAACCATTTCC
>DLAC01000030.1 GCA_002493865.1 Caryophanales bacterium UBA7057 | reverse complement strand
AAATTGATTTTAAATCACTTTTTACTTTAGCTATGTAAATTATTACTTGTGATATTAAAATGTCTTAAACATCAACTAGAAGCTCCTACTCTATTACCTAAATTGATTTATTATTTCTTATAAAAAATCTCATATAAATTAATATACTTTTTACTATATTTTGACCGAAAATGCTGGTCTAAAATCTTTTTCCGAGTGCTGAACAAAAATCTTTTTCTAATCTATTTATAATTTCTTGTTGACTTGTTAATTCAATGGATTTTCTTTTTCCACCATCTTCAAGAAAAACTAATATTCCATTGACAGTCTTTCCTTTTATCCCAGTTATTTCTGAAATAGTTTTATACTTTGTTCTGTTATCTTTAATAGTTATTGTTGAAAAACCATATTTATCAATATCTATGTTATACGCAACATTGTTTTCTTTTAAAAATTTTTGAATTTTGGTTAACTTCATATTTACACCTCTAAATCTTTTTCTAATTATCTGGAAATTCTTCGTCAAGTATTATGTCATTGTATGCTCCTTCGTAAATAACAGAAATCAATCCATCTGCGCTTCTATAAAAATCTTTCTTTTTTTCTTCTTTTTCTATAGCATCGCATATTTCTTTACTTGAGAATCTTGAAAATAATTCTTTCTCTAGATTATTTATTTCTCTTATAATAGTTGTTGCTCTTTTCATCTTACACCTTCCTATGTACTATACTTTCTCTTATTTTCTACTATTTTAACTAAAATCTTTTTCCGCTCCTGTGGAAAAATGACAAATTGAAATCTTTTTCTATAATTCTTCTACTTCTTCATTATTTATATACATTTCATTTCCTCTTATATTCAATTCATCAAATTGTTCATTTGCTTTTTCTAATGCTTCATCTTCATTATCTGCTTCAATTTCAAAATATGTATCATACATTCTTTGTATTGTTACTTTATACTTCATATTATACACCTACTTTCTTTTTTGATATTATCATATTTCTACTATTTTATATAGTTCCAATCCTTAATAAAAGGTCTTAAATTCATTATTTATCCCAATTTTTACACATTCTGTTCCACACATTTCGTCAATATACCAATCTGTACTATCAGGCACTTCAATTATTCGTAAACAGTTATCTTTATATCTGCTTTCAGCTTTCTTTCCTAATCTTTCAACCACACTGATTAAATCTTTGTCAGTTCTATCTATTTTGAGATAGTCAATACAATGTTTTTCCCAATCTTCTTTTGATATTTGTTGAGGATAAAGTTGTTTTCCTAAGTCTTTTGAAAAACAATAACACCATGATATTCTATCTTTACTAGCTTCTGCCTTTCTTAAAAAAGCTTTTCCATTTTCATCATTAGCTATCTCATAAATGTATACTTCTATTCCTTTTAATTTAAAATATTCTTTTACAGCTAATGTTGACAAATCGAATTGGTAATACACATTGTTTAATACTATTTTCATTTCATATACCTAATTTCTTTATTTTTTATTAAGCTTATCATATTTTTATATATTTTTCTATTGTTTTTGCACAATTTCCACAAATTATACAACTGTCTATTTTAGTTTCTTATTGTTTTTCTCCTTATATATTTATATTTAATGCTTTCATTTCTTCTTTTATTGTGTCAAAATCTTTTGGGCTTAAATGTCCAGTTCTAAAAGCATCTATATTATCTATTATGCTTTTCATTAAACTTGGTAATCTCTTTTTCCCTAGCCCTAGCTTATAATTTATTGTGTATGCTGTCATGACTACCATTACATCAATAAATTCAAGTTCTCTTTGCTTGTAATACTTTTCTATCTCGCTTGTTCTTGCTTGTACCATTCGTGATGTTACTGTTTCTAGTTTCTGTGGTGTATTTATATTTTTAGCATACTTTCTTCTTTCTTTTCTATTCATTTTTCCACTCCTTATTTGATTTTAATTTCCAATTGAACCTATTTCTTTTAATTCGAAACAAACTACTTCGTATTTATCTTCATTTTTATTCCAATATTCGTTGTCTTTGATTTCTTTTAATTTTTTAGCTTGATTTGGTGATATAAAAAATGGATTGCCTTGTCTTTTATTTATTATTTCTCCTGTGTTTATGTTTCTTACTGCATAAACACAATTATATTCTTTTAACATTATTCTTTTACCTCCTTCAAGTGATAATGCCTATTATCTCTATTTTTTATAAATTCATATACATATTGATTAGGGTTTGATATTAAGCCTTGTATTAAATGTTTTAACATTTCCTGCTTGTCCTTTATCACTCTTCTATTAGGTCTTTTATCTAAGTATTCTTTAAATATCTTCAATACATCTTCCTCTGCTATCTCGTCTTGTTTCATAAGTTCTTCTATGTTATGTAAGAATATTTCATCTTGCTTATCAAAATGGCTTTGCTCTGGGCTAAGACTTTTTATCTTTTCTGTTATCTCATATCTTATTGCACCCAATTTTCTTGCTAATTCTAGTACATCTGAAAAATCTTCTTTTGCTGTAACATTCATCACTTTATCTGTACTAGAATAAAGTATTTTCTTTTCTTCTTTATTTACTATTCTATGCTTTACTCCTGCTAGTTCTTTATTCATTTTATTAGCATACCATTTCCTGTTTGCTTCATTTCTAGCTTGTCTTAAGCAATCTTCTTTATTGCAATATTCTCTTTTTCTTCCTTTTTTAGGCTGTTCAAATTCACAGCCACAATACTTGCATTTCATTTGTTAATCACCTCTTTAATATTTTTTCTTTAAATTCCTTATATGTCATTTCTTTTATTTCTTGTATATTTTCTAGCATTTCATCTACTGTAATACCTCTGCCTCGCCTATCTTGAAAAACTTTTATTAGTTCACTATCTCCAAAAGCTCCCATTTCAAATAATTGTAAAGTTCCGCTTTTAGAAGCATAATATAATTCATATACTACACTTTTACTGCCCCAAATATCTTTTTTAGGTGGCTCTTCATAAAATATTATTTTAGTATTTATGATTATCTCAACTGGCTTGTTGTTATCTATATTCATTTATTTTTCCTCCACATTTATTACTATTTCACCATCTGTTATATTGCTACCAATAAACCAATCAATAACTTTATGTTGTAATAATTCTTCTTTTTTTAATGTTTCAATGTTAGTATATCTAACTGTTTTTTGTCCCCAATTTTTCATACGAATTTCAATTTGTGTTTTATTGATTAAACCATCTCTATATAATTTTAATAATTCTATTGCTTTCATAAACTACTCCTCGACTTTATATTCATTTTCTTTTAACTCTATTGTTTTAAGGCTTTTGCCTTGTTTTAATTGCTGTATCATAGCACTTATTTTATTCATATCTGTTTCACTTCTATGCTCTACTACTATTGGACTTTGTGCCTCTACAAGTCCAAATTCTGCTTTTCCTCTAAACATAGTTGTAATATTATCTATCTCTTTTAACTGTGCTGATGTAAGTGTTGTGTCTACTAAATAATCATTTATTCTTAATATTACCTCTTGTATACTTTCATCTGGTGACCTTAAATAATTGTTGTATGTTGCTGTTGAAATGTCAGCAAATGCACAGAAACTGCCTTTACTTGGTGGATATTTTACCTTTTTATTTATTGCTACTATTGCCTGTCTATAATATTCAAATACTATGTTCAATTCTTCTGCTGTATATTTAAGAGGTTGTCCTATTAGTCCGTGAGGTCTTAATAATTCGTTTATTTCTATTGTACTAAGTCCTTGTACTTCTTCTCTAGAACTAATTTCTAATGCTAATGCTTGTAATCTGCACTCTAAGTATTCTGGTAAATTATTTTTAAATTCTTCTAATATGCTTTTCTCCCCTGCTTTTACTAACATTTCTTTCTTTTGCTGTTCTACTATATGTTTGTCTTTTGTTTCTAAAGTTTCTTTATATTGTTTTTTCCTTAAAATCACTCTCCTAATCTTCTTTTTAATTCGTTATCAAATATTCTTAACCATCTTTCTTTTTCTTCTGTATCCTCATCAAATTCTTGATAATCATTATCTTCTGCCCACCCCATATTGATAATAAAATTTATTCTTCCTTCTTCTAAACATCTAATACAATTTCTAATATGTTGTATTGTCATATCTTTTACTTTTATTTTGGTATCGTTTTGTGTTGTCCAAACTTCTTCCATCTTCCTACCTCTTTCTTATTCTCTAGCCATGGGCTAGTCCTTATCTTTACTTTCTAATACTGTTACTTTATTTAAACAGTTTGGGCATTTAATATATTCGTGATATGTATGTATATCTTTTATTTCTGTTGAAACTTCATCACTTGGAAATTCTAATATTGCATGACAATTATTACATTCTCTTATCATATATATATTGCTTGTTCTGCCTTGGTTACTCCTTCTGAAACCTATTACTCTACAATCAGTTAATATTCGTTCCATAATATCTCCTTTCTCAAAATGGAAGTTCGTCCATTGTATTATCAAATGCAAAACTATCTTGTGGCTCTTGCTTTGGTTGTCTTGTCTTTTGCACTTCATCTGTGCCTTCTTCTAATAAATTAAATGAATTTATAAACAATTTATCAAAGTATTTATACTTAGGCTTTCCATCTTCGTTGAGTTCATCCGTTTTTATTTTGTATGGTGTTAACCATCCATCTGTCACTTCTATTACACTTTTATTTTTTACTTCTACGCCTTTTTTAAATTGAACCTTTTTAGCCATAAAAGTATGTTCTTCCTCATTATCTTGATTTATCTTTGTACTTTTTATGTATGTCTTATATCTTCCTTGCTCATCTTTATATATTGTTAATTTACTTGTTTCTTTTCCTATATTAATGCTCATTATATATTCCTTTCATTTTATCTAAATATGTTATGCCGACAGCATAACTTTGCCATATATCTGATTTAAAACTATAAAACCAACCGTGGATTTTTCTTCGTTCCAACTTCACCAAATCTATCAATTAAAGCTTGTCTAATATTACTGTCTTTTGCTTTCATAGAATGACATATATTCATTTTCTCATCTTTTCTGTATATATATTCTGTCGTTTTTTTACAATTTAAAGCTAGTTCTTGGAACCTTCCTATCCAGACACAAGTATCAAACACTGTTTGACCTACACTCATGCCGATAGCTCGCAATCATTTCAATCACTAATAAATCATAATTTTCATTGTATAATATTGTTCTTATTGTTCCATTCTCTACTTTTCCAAATTTTAATGGTTTGTATGTCTCACCATCTATTACACAATATGCACTTTCTATATTCCCGTGGGTCTATACTTAATATTTTCATATGGCAATTCCTTCTTCTTTCAATTTACCTTCTAAAGTTTCTATTTTAATTTCAGCTTCTTTCAATTTTCTAAACAAATCAATGTTTTTATCAATTTCTTTTCCTAAATTTTTTTGCAAACTTGATATTTGATTATTTTTTTCTTTTACTTTCCTAATTTCTTCGTCACGTTCTACTTCTAATACATTTGCTCTTCTATTTTCTTTTATTTTATCTTTATAATTTGTATAAACTATGTTGTATGAACCATGTAATTTTTTAATTAATTCTATTGTTCGTTCGTCTTCTATATAATCTATTAAGCTTCGTAATTCTTTTATTTCATTAATAGTTATTAATGATACTTTCATTTGTGCCTCCTATCTGATTTTAAAGTTATCTTTTTTTATATCGTCTAAAATCGGAATTTTTTCCATCCACTCTTGATACATTTTATTTTCTCCTTTTCCAATATCTATCATCTGTACTAACTATTATAGGCATATCTTTGAACCATTCTTGATACATTATTCTTCACTCACTTTCTTTTGAAAATATTGTTTTATACAATTCTTACAATCTTGAATACACGTATTTTTTCTTAATTTATCTTCGCAAAAGTTTATAATGTTTGCTCTATGAAAAAATTCATACTCTTCTATCATTTCATCTATCATCTTATCTTTCTGTTTATTTTCTTCTTGTAGCTGTTGTATTAGATTTAAAACTGTCGACATTTCTTTTGCTGTTACTACTGTTGTGTCTATTGAGCTATTTACAAAATTTTGCATGCTTTCTATTGCTTTCTCTTGTTCTTTTGTCATATGTATCACTCTCCTATATACTTTAAATTCGCTTCTTCTCCATTATCCCATTTTTCTGCTAAATCGGGTCTTAAACTTCTTATTACTTCCCATAGTGCTACTTCATAATCTGCACTATCATTAAAATATAAGTAATTATTTGCTTTTGCATAAGCTTCTTTGTATTGTTCTAATATACTTGCTACTGCTTGTACTTGTTTAATTCCAATTAGTTTATAAAAATCTTCTTCTCTTAAATCTTTCGATTTTTCTATCATTTCTTCTAATATTTTTATTTCTTCCATCTTCCCACCTCTTTCTTATTTTTCTTGTAGTAGTTCTTGTAAAACACTTACTTTATGTTAATATCTTCATCACTAATACCTAGTCTATCTATCTTTTCTTCTACTACTTCTTTTGGTATAGAGTTTTCTAATGCTTGTACTAATGTTTCTATATCTTGTTGTACTTGTTTTAACTCTTGTACATTCATTGCTACAATATTTGAGTATAAAATTGTTATGTTTTTGAAGTTATTTAATCTCTCTATAGCTTCTTCTATTTTTTTATTCATGCTTGTCCTCCTAATTTTCTTCCGACACACAGGACAATAATTTATATTAATACACTCACCTGTTCCACATGTCGATTTTATGTTTAAATAATACATATCTTCATTAAACATATTAGTTACTATACTTACTGTCATTCTTTGATTTTTTTCTGAATTTTCTTTTTGCCTCATGACTTATCTTATCTATTTCACAATATTTACACATACTATTTCTCTCCTTTTAAAATCTCTAACATTTCTTTTCTCACTTCTATCTTTGCATTCAACTTATGTATTTGCATTTGATAACTATTCTTGTAGTATTCACTTGTTGCTGTTCTTCTCTTTTCTTCTAGTTTTTTTACTGCTATATTATCTATTTCGTTGTCATGCTGTAATCTATCTATCACTTTCTGTTGTTTAGTTTCTAGTTGTTGTATGTATTCAAAAGTGCCATTCACGGCTCTTTTTATTGAATTATAAACGTTTTCATCCTTTGTTAAATCTTCTAACGTTTCTTTATACTCTTCTATTTTTTCTTTATTTATCATTCTATCCACCCCAGTTCTTTACATTTTTCATTTATTGCTTGTAGTTCTTGCATTGTAAAATAATCTCTATTAACCGCTAGTGTTTTATTATTTTCCTCACAAACACTTACAGTTTTATCTATTGCAAATATAATATGTCTTGCACCTTTTAAATTAAAATATTTTCTGTATTCACATAAACACATTTCATTTATTATGTTTTCATATCCTAATTTTTCAAACATCTCATCTGCTTTACTCATCTTTTACCTCCAACTCTTTTAGTGCATCGTCAAAAATATCTCGCACTCCTTTTATATTATTTGCTAAAAATTTTCTATCTGCTTCACTTTTAAAATCTATAAATTTAATTGCTAGGCATAGTTGCATATCTCCCATGCTATTTGCTTCTCTTACCAATATTTGTTTTACTATCTCTGCATTCTCATATTTTTTCTTTCTTCCCATAACTTACTCCTTTTCCACTTTATAGCAATTCTGCTCATATATCTCTTTTGTTAGTATTGTTTTGATGTTATTACTTTCAATTATTATGCACCCCTCTTCATCTCCGCACTCTAAGTAAATACCTTTTTTTACTGCCCAATCGTCTTCTTCATCAATTTCATATTCATCATCAGTGATATTGGTAATATCGTTTATTATATGCCCATTCACATAATCTCCCACTTCAAGCAAATCTATTATGTCTTTGCTGTGTTTTACTATATCTTCTTCGTCGTAATAGTCGTATTGACAACTAACATGTTTGCAATTACAATTCTGACTGTTGCATATACCGAAATAATCAATAATAACTTTATCTATAATTCCTTTTTTAGTTCTTACATACTCATTTATCTCGATTTTATCCATCTATTTTTTCTCCTTAGTTTTTATTTTGATATTTTCCATCCTTCCGTTTCAAATTCAAAAATTATCGGCTCAACATATGCTAGTGCTTGTAATTTTGTTATTTTCTTTTCATCTTTCTTTAAATTGCTATTTATTGCTGTCATATATACTTTAGCTACTTGCGTTGTTGTTAGTCTACTTCGCCATTCTTTTATAATTTCTTCGTCTGTCATCCGTATCTCCTCTCATGTAATTTTCACATCTGTATATCTCTTTGAAGTTTTCTAGCTCTTGTCTGTTACAACCTATACATGTTTTACACTTTGTTTCCATATTTACTCCTAATATGTTGTATAATGATTTTCATTATCTTGTATAAACTTTTCTTCTGCTAACATATATTTTTTGAAATGTGTTGTCTCGTTAAATCTATTTTTTCCTTCTTTCCACTCGTCTACTATCTCGTATCCTTGTTTTTTTAAGTTAAATATCTTTGCACTTAATCTAGTTATTCCTAAATCAACAAATGCTTCTGCACTTGTAATTCCACCAAATCTATTCATATAATCTAATACTCTTTCTTCTTGTGTTATCTTCATTTGTAATCACCTCTAATTCAATAATTTATTTACATCTGTACCAATTCCTAATGTTAATTCTTTTAATCTTTTTGACTCTGGTAACATTTTCTTATCTTCATCTTCTCTTTTCTGAATTATCTCTATTTGCTTTAAAAATTGTCCTTTCGTTACACTATGTACTACATCACTATCCATCATTGCCATTTCTTTCAACTGCGCTGGGTCTCTTACAAACTTTTGCACTTCTGGACTTAATTCTTCGAACCTTTCTTTACTATGATAAATGCTATCTTTCAGTGCTCTTTCTAGCTCTCCCCATAACTCACTTGGTGTCTTTCTATCAGTTGTTAGCTCTAACATTTTATTTTTTATATCCGCTATCGTTGGGGGGAATTGTAATGTATTTATTAACTCTTTTACTGCAATTGCAACTACTCTGCCATCATCATTTTGAAACATCACATTCCATAAATTTATAGTATTTTCCGCGTCTTCCTTTGTCATATTCTTATAAGAATTAGGATATGCTGTTTTTAATATCGTCAATATGCTCACTATTTCATCTCTTTGCATTAAAATATTCCCTCCTCTTTTCCTATGTTATAAAAAACATTATTGCTTTTTTCTTCTGCGTTTCCAGCTTTGTTATTAGAAACTGTACTATACTTGCCTTCTGATATTGCTGTTGCTTTGTCTACTCTCATAAGAAAATCAAAATCTGCCTTCCATTTTCTATCGTTATTTCCTGTTAAAAATTCACTACAATTAGCTATGCTGCAAATTTTCTCAAATTGCTCAACAGTAAACTCCTTCAAAAAATTATCTATTGCTTTTTTTCTTTTATCAGTTATTTTTTGAATTTGTGGGAGATTTGTACAAGTAGAATTGTAAATTTCAACTATTCTATTTCTATTCTCTTCTACTTCTTTTCTATTCTCTTCTCTTCTTTTAGGTGGTAGTGTTCCTTTACTACTACCGTAGTCCTACCGTAGTAGTATTAGAATTGTTGTAATATAGTCTATGAATATTAGGATTTTGTATATCAAATTCAGGTATTTTACTTTCTGTTGGTTTATTTATAGTTTGGAAGGCATTCCAACTGATAAGGGTGTAATATATATTTTCGTCACAAGAGTAAAAGATTACGGACATCTTAGAACTTACTTCTTGTAAGGCTTTTTCAATGTCGGCAATTCTTAAATTATCTTTGTAAGGAAAAAGGACCGCCTTAATATACGCTGGACTAGCTTTGCCTCTACCTTCATCATCTGCAATTGAGAACAAACCTATAAATACTAACTCTGCTAATGTTGATAATGTTCCAAAATCTTCATTTATCCATATAGATGGGTCAATCATTCTTTTTCTCGCCACATTCTTCATTCTCCTCTCTTGTAAAAAATAAAAGGGGATAAACTTATGTCCTACCCCCTTGTTGCCTATTCAAATATTTTTCTTAATATTTCTTCTATCTCATTATTCTTTTGTTCATCTTTTTCAAATTCTTTTTCAAGTTCTTCTTCGTCTTTAAGTCCTAGCTCTACGGTTTTTCTTATTAAGTTTTCAGAAAAATTTCCTTTTTTTAATGCTTCTACATAACATGCTAATCCTGCCAACATCTCAGTTTTATTTCCTTGTATCATTGTTTCATTTTCATCAATTATTACTTTAAACATAATTCTTTCCTCCTATTAATTTATTTAAATCGCAGCCAAGTGGCTATCACTTATGAATGTCTGCATATAGCTCTTCTTCAACTTTTCGTTTTTCGTCGGTCTGCACATAAAACTTGTATTGTTAGAATGGCAAATCATCATCTTGACTGATTTCAAAATTATTTACTTCTTCTTGTTTTGTTTCTGTATTGCCTTTTATCTCAAAATCCATTACTACTATTTTTAGTTTTGGTAGACCTTCTCTTGTCTTATAGAAACTTAAAAATCCATTTGTTATATCTATTTTTGTCTTGTTTTCTACCATTACATCTTTTTTAAAATTAACTGCTATGTACATATTGTCATAAGTGCCATCTTGATTTTTATTGCTAATCGTTGTGCTATATCCACCTTTTTCGTTAGTAAATATCATCGTTTCTCCTCTTATTTGCATTATTCTTCCTCCTTATCTTCATAGTAGTAAAATACCACTAATGCTATAATTGCTAATATTAGTAATACTGGTGCTATCCAAGTTGCTAAACTTGCAATAAAATATAATATAAAACTTACTACTAATACTAAAATTAGATATACAACTGTTTTTCCTATTGCTTCAAATAATCTTTTCATAAATTTATTTCCTCCTAATATTTACATTTCCATTTCTCTGCATATAAATCAAATAAGTTATATACTTATGCTTTACCACTACCATCAAATTGTCTTTTGTCGTTTGGGTCAAGTTCTTCTTTCTTTTTGACTTCCTTTTGCCATACAAATACTCTTTTCCCTTTGTTGTTCTTTATTGCTAATGCTGTTATTTCTTTGTTTATAATTTGTATTTTTTCTACTTCAAATTTTGTATTTGTAGTTGCTTTACCATTTTTCTCTTTTAACTCGTAATTCTCTTTTCCATCTTTGTCTTTTGATGGTATGTATATAAATGGTGCTGTATAAAGTTCTCTACCAATTCCCCAATTAAAGCAAGCTCTTTTAAAACTGTCACTTGCTAATCCTTTTTCTGCTTCTGAAAAACTTTCTTTTCCTGTATCTTCTTTTCCTATCCATTGTTGCTTTTCTGAGTCCCATATTTCAACAACACAATTTGCATTATCTCTGTTATGTTTTCTTTGCCAATTATAAGGCTTTACCGTTTCATCTAATATGTCTTGGTCTACCCTTGCGTCCTTATATAGTAGTAATGTTAAAAAATCTTTTGTAAATGTAGAAACTCTGCAATCAATTTCGTTTGCTTTTAAATCTCTAAACATATACTCCATAAAATCAATCCTCCAATATCTTATTGATTATTTCTTAATCTTTTTTTCATTTCATCCTTTATAGCTTTCTTTTTGCTGTACAAGGTGTTTTCTTGTTCGTTTAAAATAGCTTGTTCATAAAGTAATTGAGTGTCAGTATATTTGGCAATTATTTCTTCGTACTTATTTTCGTCCATTACAATCTACTCCCTTCAAATTCTCTATTCATTTGTCTTATTTCTTGCTCTTCTAGAGCATTTATTTCTTTTTCTAAGTCATGCATATCTTGTAAATAAAAAGATTTAAAATTTTCTAAGTCTTCTATTATATCTTCACTATTACTTTCTATTATTAAAACATCTATGGTATCTATTACATTTTCTACTTCCTCAAGTCTGTCTTTCTTTTCTTCTAATTTCATATTTTTCTCCTCAATGTCTTTTATTTGCATAATTCCTCCAAGCATTTTTTGCATATTTTCTTTTCTTTAAAATTACTTATATCGCTAGTACTTCCGCAAAAAGTACACTTGTCTTCATGTTTTCTAATTATTATAGTTTCATTTCTAAAATCTATCTCTAGCCTTTGTCTTTCTTTTATATCTAAAGACTTTCTCATTTCTTTTGGTAAACATATTCTTCCTAATTCGTCTAGTTTTCTAGTTATCATATTTTCCTCCTCTTGCACTTTTCTATTTTTTCTGTTAAAATAATAAAAAAGTGGTTACATATAATCATTTTTAATTTTATTTACTTATAGATACTAGTTTTGATTTTCCGTCATCTAGTATCTTTATTAATTTGTTTTGTAAATTTATGTCGCTTCCTAGCTGATTTATCCATGCTTCTTTTTCTATTTCATTTATCATGTCTGCTAGAATGCTATTAACTCTTAATAGTCTTAAATTATTGTTTTCTTTAATTTCTAAAATCTTTTCTAAGTCTAATTTTTCTTCTTTTAAATCATCATATTTATGTCTCATATCTTTTAGTTCTTTCTTTAATTGTTTGTTTCCTTTTATGTATTTAAGCATTACTCTTCCTCCTCTTTTTTTAGCACTTTTAATCTTGTTTCATATTCTTCTGGAAAAATCTCTTTAATTAAATCTAAAATTCTTCCATATTTCATATCGTAGCCATCTATTCTTAAATCCTCTTTTTTGTCATTTAATTCTGTATAATTTAAAATTAAACTACCTAATTGACTTAATTGACTTTCTATTTTTTTGGTCTTATCATATATTTCCATATATTTATCTAACGATAATATAACTTTGTTTTCTTCCATCTTTCTTTCCTCCTTCCTATATCATCATTAATGCGTACACAAAAAATATT